>NZ_JACIBH010000013.1:0-79773 GCF_014195245.1 Rhizobium sp. BK619
CCGCTGAAAACATGCGAGGGACGGTTGAAACATGGGTCAATTCTCAATGGAAATATCTAGCTGCGCCGGGTCAGCTCTCAGTGGAAATCAACACTTCTCATCTTTGAAGATGATTTTCGCCGCCTCATTGACGTCAGTCAGTTGCCATCCAGCCGGTACGATGACCAGCGCTACGCAAAATGGTTCCGAGATCAGCTCGATGTTACGCCGAACCAGGCTCACTAGCGCACAATAAGATAAAAAGAGGCGGGCAGACCGCATTGCGATTGCTGCACCTTCGCGTCCTATTCTCAGCGGATGAGCGCCTCGCACCCCATTCAGCCGGATCGCGATCTGCTGAAGTTTACTGATGTATTGGTCCAGGTTGTCCTTAAAGGCCGTATCCATCGATTTTCTCCGCGTCGGTCAAATGAGGCCTTCATCGAACCGATACCAACGGCTCAGCGTTCTTCCGAGCTGCCGTTTTGTGTCGAGGTAAAATAGCTCAGAGGTGACGCCGGGTCCGTTCTTGATAGACGGATGTCCGCTCATCACGCCCATAAGGCAGGGAACTGCGCGGCTCGCGAGGACACAGTTCCGGATGTTGACCGCCTCGTTCGGAGTTGGATGGCTGCCAGGCACGGCAAGTTGTTCGAGATCGGAAAGGAGCGACCTCAGTCGCGGGAGGATCACGAAGGGCGGAGTTCCAAGCCATTTGTCGTTCATCGAGTGGGACCTTTTGATTCGAGTGCCGGTTGCTGGCGAGCAAGGAAATAGTCCGATTCGTGAGACATAAGCAAAGAAAAAGAGCAAAAATCTCTAACTGCGAGACAAATGCTCAATATGTTGACATTTTGCAAATGAGGGCTGCTCTTCCGCCAAATGAAGATTTTGGCGAGCCAATTCCGGGCAGCACGAGCGCTTCTTGGCGAAGATCAAGAGGTTGTTGCCGCATGGGTGGAACTGGATCGACGCGAGATCAGCCGATGGGAGGCGGCTAGATACAAGCTGTTTTCCTCAGATGCCGAGGACCTGCAAAAGGCATTTGAAAAAAACGGTATCGAATTCCTGTCAGCAACAGGAGCCCAGGGGGCAGGGGTGCGCTGGCTCAAGCCAGGCCAAAAGGATCGATTTCGGGGAGCGCAGTTCCGCGCAGCCCGAGCGATGGCCAACCTGTCGATGCGTGATCTCCAAGCAAAGTCTGGCGTGAACCGGAACTTCGTTACCCGCTTGGAAACGGGACAAATCGGCGGTTTGAACCTAGAGACGTTGAAGAAGCTGGAGCAGGCATTTACCCGCTTGAATATTGAACTCACCCCGGAGACTGAGAACTGGGGTGCGGGGGTTCGATGGACGGTACCTGAGCCTTTTGAATAGCGTGGCGTGCAATCTTGAAAATATCACGCTCAAACAGGGTAGGGTCGCTAATTCGACTCCAGAACGGGTATAAAAGGGTAATCCAATAGCCACCCGCATGGGCATTCAAGCGTGAGCGAACCAAATGAAACGGCATTCGTTTCGGAATTGATCCGTGCCGCGAACCAAATCGAAAAACTGACCGACCACGAGGTCAAACAGCTCCTGTTTCGGTCGATTGTGATGGCCCGAGACCTGCGGGAAGCAGTCGGCATACCGGGCAGCGGGACCCCAGAGGATGCGGTTGTTCGGCTTTACGACATTGCCGTGGCTGTCGATCAGGTTAGTCCGGCAGCTCGGACCGGCGCTCTGCTTGAGGCGGCCGGATTGATAAGAGACCTAAGGATCGTCGTGGAAAGTGGCACGAAACTGGCGTTGTGGCAGCCTGTATCTCAGCCGGTCACCTAGCGGTGACAAATGCGCTTTCATCAAACTTACGCGGTTTCGATGTGATTGCCTTCTAGAGGCCGCACCCCCAGGGCTCTTCCAAATCCCGAGGATGCAAGAAGCTGTGGATCGACCCTGCGCCAAGCCTGACATGTAAGGAGAAGCTGGTCAACGCAAGCGAGCTTGCGTCCTCCACTGCGTTCGGCCCTGGCGGGTGACAAGCTCCTCCTTACATGTCGTGCGATAGCTATCGGGACGGGGAACATCAAAAAGAATCGATCCCCTCCGGGGGATCGAACAGGGAACAGGCTCTGAGGTAGCGGACGATCTCAAACGTTGAATTTGGATTGTGCGAATTGACTATCGTCAGCGGAAGCCGACAATGAGAACTGACTCGTTTTATGGTACCAAGTTATGAAAAAAACTGCTGATGTCGGAAAACCGTTCAACATCGCCTCCTATGCGCTTTTGACGATGATGGTGGCTGAGGTCACCGGGCTGAAGCCCGGCGATTTCGTGCATACGCTTGGCGACGCTCACCTCTACCACAACCATTTCGACCAGGCGAAGCTGCAGCTGGCGCGCCGGCCGAAGCCGCTGCCCTTCATGCGCATCAATCCCGATGTGAAGGACATCTTCAGCTTCACCTTCGACGATTTCGAGCTGATCGGCTACGAGGCCGATGCCAGCATCAAGGCGCCGATCGCCGTCTGATCCGGGACATTCCATGGCCGACATCCGCAGGACCATTATCGCCGCCGTTGCCCGCAACGGCATCATCGGCCGCGACGGCGACATGCCCTGGCGGCTGTCGAGCGATCTCAAGCGCTTCAAGGCGCTGACATTGGGCAAGCCTGTCGTGATGGGCCGCAAGACCTATGATTCGATCGGCAAGCCGCTGCCGGGGCGGCCGAACGTCGTCATCTCCAGGCAGGCGGCGATAGACCATCCCGATATCTCCATGGCGCATTCGCTGCCGGAAGCGATGACGGCGGCCGAAAGGCTGGCGCGCGAAAGCGGCGTCGACGAGGTCTGCATCATCGGCGGCGGGCAGGTCTATGCCCAGGCGATCGGCCTTGCCGACCGGATGTGCATCACCCATGTCGAGGCCGACCTCGACGGAGACGCATCGTTCCCCGCGATCGATCCCGACATCTGGCGGGCAGGGGAGCCTATCGCGGTTCCGGCCGGCGAGAAGGACAGCCACCCCACGCACTTCGTCGTCTACGAGCGCCGACACGCCTGAAAATGAACTATTTTCCAATTAAATTGACCAAGTTTCTCACGTTGCGTTGAAAGCCGCTGCGGCGATACTTATAACGGTCCCAACGCATCCGCCGGTCAGCCCCCACGGTTCCGGATGCGTGGAAGACTTAACGAACAACGAGGTTTTGATGCCCTGGAGCAATCAGAATGGCGGCGGCGGCCCTTGGGGCGGCGGCGGCGGTAATAATAATCAGGGACCATGGGGCCAGGGGCCGAACCGCCCGCGGGGCGGTGGCAGCGGCAAGGGTGGACCGCCCGATCTGGAAGATATCATCCGGCGTGGCCAGGACCAGCTGCGCAACATCGTTCCCGGCGGTTTCAACGGCGGCGTGGCGGTGATCGTCGCGGCGGTCGTCGCCATTTTCTGGCTGATCCAGTGCGTCTACGTGGTGCAGCCGGACGAACGCGGCGTCGAGCTGCGGTTCGGCAAGCCGAAGGACGAGATCTCGATGCCCGGCCTGCATTTCCATCTCTGGCCGCTGGAATCCGTCGAGACCGTCAAGGTGACCGTGCAACAGCTGAATATCGGAGCGACCTCTGCATCGTCTTCGAACGGCCTGATGCTGTCGAGCGACAAGAGCGTCATCAATGTGCAGTTCGCCGTCTTCTACACGGTCAGCGATCCGAAGGCCTATCTCTTCAACGTCGAAAATCCGGCAGAGACCCTGCAGCAGGTTTCCGACAGCGCCATGCGCGAAATCGTCGGGCGTCGTCCGGCGCAGGACGCCTTCCGCAGCAATCGCCAGCCGATCGAAGTGGATGTGCTCAATATCGTGCAGGATACGATGAACCGTTACGGCGCCGGCGTGACCGTGACCGGTGTGACGATCCAGAACGTGGCTCCGCCGCGCGAAGTCGCCGATGCCTTCGAAGAAGTGCAGCGTGCCGGCCGAGACCGCGACAGCACGATCGAAGACGCCAACCGCTACACGAACCAGAAGCTCGGCCAGGCGCGAGGCGATGCGGCACGAATCCGCGAAGATGCAGCCGCCTACAAGAACCGTGTCGTGAAGGAGGCGGAAGGTGAGGCCCAGCGCTTCACCGCGATCAACGACGAATATTCGAAGGCGCCCGAAGTGACCCGCAAGCGGCTGTTCATCGAAACGATGGAGCAGGTGCTGAAGAACTCGAAGAAGGTCATCATCGACGAGAAGCAGGGCGTGCTGCCCTATCTGCCGCTCAATGAGCTCGGCAAGCCGGCGCAGCAGGGAGGTTGAACCATGACATCGAACAGACTTCCCATCATTCTCCTCATCCTCGCCATCGTGCTGGTCGGGCTTTATTCGTCGATCTTCGTGGTGAATGCCCGCGAGCAGGCGATCGTCGTCCGCTTCGGCCAGATCCAGTCGGTCAAGACCGAACCCGGCATCTATTTCAAGCTGCCCTTCGGCTTCATGGATGCCGACCGCGTCCAGCTTGTGGAAAAGCAGGCGCTGAGGCTCGATCTCGACAATATCCGCGTTCAGGTTCAGGACGGCCAGACCTTCGATGTCGATGCCTTCGTGATCTACAATATCTCGGATGTTCGCCGCTTCCGCGAAACGGTCTCGGGTGACCGCGAGGCTGCGGAAGCGCGGCTGAGGGCGCAGCTCGATTCATCGCTTCGCCGCGTTTACGGCCTGCGCGACTACAATGCTGCGCTCTCGGAAGAGCGTGTCGCGATGATGCTGGAGATCCGAGACGACCTGCGCACGGATGCCGAAAATCTCGGCCTGCATATCGACGACGTTCGCATCCGCCGCACCGACCTTTCTCCGGAGGTTGCGCCCAACACCTACAACGCCATGCGTTCGGAACGCCTGGCCGAAGCCGAGCGCATCCGCGCGGAGGGCAATGAAGAAGGTCAGCGGCGCCGGGCCGTCGCCGACCGCCAGGTTGTCGAGTTCACCGCGGGCGCCCAGCGCGATGCGGAAATCCTGCGCGGTCAGGGCGATGCGGAACGCAACCGTGTCTTCGCCGACGCCTTCAACAAGGATCCGGCTTTCTTCGAGTTCTATCGCTCGATGGCGGCCTATTCCTCGGCGCTTTCTTCACAGGATACGACGCTGGTGTTGTCGCCGAATACGGAATTCTTCCGCTATTTCGACAATGCCGCCGGCACCCTGAAGGCGCCGACAAATCCGGCTGCGGCAATTCCCGGCGCGGCTGCTCCGGCAGCACCCGCCCAGCCGGCGAACTGACACCGACGGATGCCACGAGCATCCTGACAATCCTGAAAGGGCCGGCCCGGGTGCCGGCCTTTTTTTCGTGGAAAGGTCGAGATAATCAGGCTTTTGTGAGGGTACGTCGTATTGCACGGGGATTTCGCGAAAAGGTGATTTCGCCCTCCATCATTCCGCCTTATGCTGGTGCTCAATGTGCGCATTTACCCCTTATGAGGAAGCTTGATGGCCCCCACGAATCGCTCGCCCTTCAGACGAACGCTCGCGCTTATGGCCAGCGCTGCAATTCTTGCGCATGCCGGCATGAACGGGGTCGCCTATGCGCAAACCGCGCCGCAGACGACGGCGCCCGGAGCTGTTACACCCGCTCCGGCTACTCCGGAAATCGCTGCTCCTGCGCCGACGCCGCCTGCAGCGGCTGCAGCGCAGCCGACCTCGCAAATTCAGGCCGCAGCCCCGAACAACGGTCCGGCTTCGGTCGCCGATCTCGCCGAAGGGTTGCTCGATGCCGTGGTCAACATCTCGACCTCGCAGAACGTGAAGGATGACGAGGGCGTCGGCCCGGCGCCGCGTGCGCCCGACGGCTCGCCCTTCCAGGAGTTCTTCAACGACTTCTTCGACAAGAAGCAGGGCAACAAGGGTCCGAACCATAATGTCAGCTCGCTCGGCTCCGGCTTCGTCATCGACCCGGCGGGCTATATCGTCACCAACAACCACGTGATCGAGGGCGCCGACGACATCGAGATCAATTTCGCCAATGGTTCGAAGCTCAAGGCGAAACTGATCGGCACGGATACGAAGACCGATCTTTCGGTGCTGAAGGTCGAGCCGAAGGCACCGCTGAAATCGGTGAGATTCGGCGATTCCAGCACCATGCGCATCGGCGACTGGGTGATGGCGATCGGCAATCCGTTCGGCTTCGGCGGTTCGGTGACGGTCGGCATCATTTCCGGGCGCGGCCGCAACATCAATGCCGGCCCTTACGACAATTTCATCCAGACGGATGCCGCGATCAACAAGGGCAATTCCGGCGGGCCGCTCTTCAACATGAAGGGTGAGGTGATCGGTATCAACACGGCGATCATTTCGCCGAGCGGCGGCTCGATCGGCATCGGCTTCTCTGTACCGTCAGAGCTTGCCTCCGGCGTCGTCGACCAATTGCGCGAATATGGTGAGACGCGGCGCGGCTGGCTCGGCGTGCGCATCCAGCCGGTCACCGACGATATCGCCGACAGCCTCGGGCTCGACACCGCCAAGGGCGCGCTGGTCGCCGGCGTCATTAAGGGCGGCCCCGTCGACGACGGTTCGATCAAGGCGGGCGACGTCATTCTGAAATTTGACGGCAAGACCGTCAGCGAAATGCGCGATCTGCCGCGCGTCGTGGCGGAAAGCTCGGTCGGCAAGGAAGTCGACGTGGTGGTGCTGCGCGACGGCAAGGAGCAGACCGTCAAGGTGAAACTCGGCCGGCTCGAAGACAGCGATCAGGCGGCGGCATCCGGCGATGCGGCGCCTGACGGTTCGCAGGATGACGGCGTGATCACCCCGGACCCCGGCGAGAACAACGACATGGACGAGCCGGACTCTGGCGATCAGGCCCAGCCGGCACCAGGCGCGCCCACGCCGGACCAACACCAGGGCCAGGTGTCACCGGATGCATCAACGCCGAAGAACGTGCTCGGCCTGTCGCTGTCGCTTTTGAGCGCCGAGACGCGCAAGGCTTTCGGCATTGCCGAGAGCGTCGACGGTGTCGTCGTGACGGAGGTGACGCCCGGCTCCGCTTCGGCCGAAAAAGGGCTGAAGCCCGGCGACGTGATCGTCGAAGTGGCGCAGGAGTTCATGAAGTCGCCGGACGCGGTCGCTGCCAAGGTGAAGTCGCTGAAGCAGGAAGGCCGCCGCAACGCCCAGCTGATGATCGCATCGGCGAATGGTGATCTGCGGTTTGTGGCGGTGCCAATGGAGTAAGGGGGACGGCGGCGACTAGCCGCCGCCTTCCTGTTCTCGCTCAACCTCTCCTCCGTCATTCCTGTGCTTGTCACAGGAATCCAGCCACCGCGCGTCTGCGCGGTGAATGAGTCTCATGAAGGTAAGGGGTATCCCGCGCCCAACGACTTGGGCGCGCTGGATCCCTGTGACATCCCCGGGTCAAGCCCGAGGACAGGGATGAGGAGATTGGGGTAAGCGTTCGCGCCAAATTCTATGCCGACGCGTCGGATAGTGACTGGGTTTGGCTTAGCAACCGTCCAGAGACG
This sequence comes from Rhizobium sp. BK619, assembly GCF_014195245.1. Taxonomy (NCBI): domain Bacteria; kingdom Pseudomonadati; phylum Pseudomonadota; class Alphaproteobacteria; order Hyphomicrobiales; family Rhizobiaceae; genus Rhizobium; species Rhizobium sp. BK619. The sequence goes on from NZ_JACIBH010000013.1 coordinate 7,460, forward strand.
GTGAGCTGAAACATTCAACCCGCTACAAAATCCGTCTTCCGGTAACCCTGGATATAAAGCAGCGCCGTCAGATCGCCGTGGTTGATGCGCATCTGTGCCTCGGCGGCCACGGCGGGTTTGGCGTGGAGGGCGACGCCGGAGCCGGCGAGGTGCAGCATGCCGAGGTCGTTGGCGCCGTCGCCGACGGCGATCGCGTCTTCAGGCGAAATGCCGAGGTGAGCCGAAATCTCGTTCAGCGCATCGACTTTCGCCTGCTTGCCGAGGATCGGCTCGGCGACGAAGCCGGAGAGAATGCCGCCGTCTTCCAGCAGGATGTTGGCGCGGTTCTCGTCGAAGCCGAGGGTGGCGGCGATGCGGCTGGTGAAGACAGTGAAGCCGCCGGAGACGAGGGCGGTGTAATGGCCTTTCGACTTCATGGTGGCGATCAGCTCCGGTCCGCCGGGGGTGAGCGTGATGCGCTTGCCGATCACCTCGTCGACGACCGATATCGGCAGACCCTTCAGTAGGGCAACCCGCTCACGCAGCGCCGGTTCGAAGGCGATCTCGCCGTTCATGGCGCGGGCGGTGATGGTCGCGACCTTTTCCTTCAGGCCGACTTCGGCGGCAAGTTCGTCGATGCATTCCTGGCCGATCATCGTCGAATCCATGTCGGCGATCAGCAGCTTCTTGCGGCGGCTTTCCTGCTCCTGAATGACGAGGTCGATCGGCGCGCCTGATATGACGGCAAGAATATTGGCCTCGGTCGCCTGCAACTCCGTGCCGTCGCGCAGCGCGATGTCGCAGGCGATGCCGTCCGCCAGCCAGTAGAGGCCGGAAGCGTTCACCGCTTCGGCCGCCTGTTCGGCGATCTTGGGTGTCAGCACGGGATTTGACGGATTGGCAACAAGCGTGGCAACGAGAGCCATGATGGAAAACCTTCTGAGCACAGTGAACGCGATCCTGATAACCGGGCCGACCGCCAGCGGCAAGTCCGCGCTTGCCGTCGAACTGGCCAAGCGCCATGGCGGCGCGGTCGTCAACGCCGACAGCATGCAGGTCTACGACACGTTGCGGGTGCTGACCGCGCGCCCATCGGAAGAAGAAATGCAGGGTGTGCCGCATCATCTCTACGGCCATGTGCCGGCGGGTGCGGCCTATTCCACCGGCAGCTGGCTGCGCAATGTCTCGGCGCTGCTGCCGGCGCTCAGGGCCGCCGGCCGGCTGCCGGTCTTCGTCGGTGGCACCGGGCTTTATTTCAAGGCGCTGACCGGCGGCCTCTCCGATATGCCCGATATACCCGAGGCGCTGCGAGAAGAGTTGCGAGCGCGTTTATTGGAGGAGGGGCCGGATAGGCTCCATGCAGAGCTTGCCGAGGTCGATCCTGCCATGGCGGCGGGCCTCAACCGCCAGGACGGGCAGCGCATCGTCCGGGCGCTTGAGGTGGTGAAGGCAACGGGACGGTCGATCGCCGATTTCCAGGGCCGGTCGGGACCGGTGGTGATCGACGCTGCCCAGGCTCGCAAGATCGTCGTGCTGCCGGAGCGGGCCGTGCTGCATGCCCGCATCAACGGCCGTTTCGAAAAGATGCTGCGCGAGGGAGCGGAAGACGAGGTGAGGGCGCTGCTTGCGCTCGGCCTGCCTGCCGAGGCGCCTGTCATGAAGGCAATCGGCGTCTCGCAGATCGCGGCGATGCTGAGCGGCGATATGATCCGTGACGAGGTGCTGGAGAAGGGTGCCGCGGCGACGCGGCAATATGCCAAGCGGCAGATGACGTGGTTCCGCAATCAGATGGACGAGAGCTGGGAGCGGCTGACGGTTTAGCTGTGGGCCAGCCCGTCAGCCGCCGCACTTGTGCTGGGCATCGGGCAGGATCCAGCTTTCACCGGTGCGGCCGTTGGTGACGAGGAACAGTTTCCCGCCCTCGTCGGGGCTGCAATCGCGGTCGATCTCGACCAGGCACATGGTGACGGGATCGCCGGGCTTCGATCTGATCAGCGCTTCCTCCCTGTCATAAGAGACCTGGTAGCCGTCATTGGCATAATCGATACCCGTGCCACTATCGAAATCCGCATCGTCAGCCGCGCCGCCATTGTCGAGGCGGGGATGAACCTCCAGGACCGATGTGGTCGCACAGCGCCCGGCTTTCGCAGGGATTGCGGTTGCCTCGGGCAATTGGCTGCCCGCGAGAGACCGGGCTGAAATCCCCTGCATGAAATCGTTTTTGTCGGGCGAGATATTCCAGAGGACCGCGAGATAGGCGCTCAGAATGCACGACCTGTCGTCGCCGCAATCGCGCCGATCCGCCAGGAAATTGCGGGCGACATGGATGTTATCCTCGTCAGGCTCGGCTTTTTTCTGAGCGGCATAGCGTTGGTTGAAAAGCTCGTCGAGCCGGGAGAGTTGGCTGTCGCCGCAGACGATCTTTTTATCGGCGCTGCCCGCCTTGGAACAGTCGAAGCCGGCAGCATCGGCCACTGTTGCGAAAAGAATGCCGACACCGAAGACAATGATGAAGTTCAAGATGGATTTCACGATCGCCCTCTCCGAAAACTACCGTCTCCGACGGCGCAACGCACATTCGCATCACGGTGTGGACTCATCAATGCGCAGCCGTCAGTATGCCATGCTTTTCTCGACGGCGCCGATGGTGCGCGGTTATGCCAGGGCGCGCCGCTGATCGGGGGAAGTCTCGTCATCTTCTTTGCCGGTGCGGGATCGCGCCTGCTGTTTTCCACTGATCGTTTTCAGGATCGCATCATGTCCCTTGCCTCTCCGTTTCATGGCCTTTCGGCCTTTCCGCCAACGCCCGCCGACATCAATGGCCGAGTGGACACCGAAGCCCTCTGCGGCTTGCTGGAACGTCTGTGCGAGGCTGGCGTCGCCTCCATCGGCCTTCTGGGCAGCACCGGGATCTACGCCTATCTCACCCGCGAGGAGCGGCGGCGGGCCGTCGAGGCGGCGGTCGAATGCGTCAACGGCCGTGTTTCCATCCTCGTCGGCGTCGGCGCTCTGCGGACCGACCACGCGCAGGATTTAGCGAGCGATGCGGAGGCTGCCGGCGTCGATGCTCTTCTGCTTGCCCCCGTCTCCTATGCGCCGTTGACCCAGGACGAAGCCTACGAACATTTCCTGGCGGTCACGAAGGCAGCGAAGCTGCCGCTCTGCATCTATAACAATCCCGGCACGACCCATTTCACCTTCAGCCGAGACCTGCTGCAGCGCCTGTCCGCCATCGAGACGATCAGGGCGGTGAAGATGCCGCTGCCGGGCGATGGCGATCTGCGGGGGGAACTCGCGGCATTGCGTGAGAAGACCGATCTCGCGATCGGCTACAGCGGTGACTGGGGTGCAGGCCAAGCGCTGCTTTCGGGCGCCGACGCCTGGTACAGCGTCATTGGCGGCCTGCTGCCGCGTACAGCTCTCGCCCTGACCAAGGCTGCCATGGCTGGCAACGGCGAGGAGACGCATTGGCTTGATGGGCTTTTCCAGCCGCTCTGGGACACGTTCAAGGCATTCGGAAGCATCCGGGTGATCTATATGCTGGTCGAGCATCTCTCACTCGGCCGGGCGGAGCTTCCGCGGCCACTCTTGCCGCTAGGATCGGCGGACCGCCAACGGGTGCTCGACGTCGCCCGGCCGCTGATCGCCCAGGAGATGGGGCAGCCGCATCAATCCTTGTTGTAAAGGCTGCTCAGCGGCTTTTTCAGAATGCTTTCGCGCAGCGACGGGCCGGGCTCCCGGCGGGTGATTGCGGGCTGGTCGGCCGGAGGCGCCGGCCGGGGAAAGACCGGTTCTTCGCGGCGCATCTCGCGGCGGAGCGCATCCAGCCGGGGATCGATCGCCGGCGGCGCGGCGGGGTCAAGCCGCGGTGTCTGCGGCAGCAGTTCGCGCCGGTAGGATTCGAGCGGCGCGGACGACGGGGCAGGCGGCGTATAGGGCTTTGCGTCGATTTCCTCGTCGAACGCATCAACCTCGTCGGGGGCTGCCGCTGATGCAGCATAGCTCTGCTGGAAATTCGAAATGTCGGGTCCGACGGTCACCGCCCGCATGCGGGTGACGATCTTGCGCAGATCGACCGTATCCGGATCTTCCTCGCTGTGTTTGCTGTTGGCGCTGGCTGCCTTCGGCAGCAGGCTCTCGTCGACGCGGGAAAAGCGCATACGCATCGGCACGCTGATCGCCTCGCCGAAGGCGATCGCCTCGCCGTTGCCGATCGAGGAGATGAAGCTCGTCGTCGAGATCGACGAATTCGGGATGGCCGAGCGGATGATTTCCTGGTCGCGGTCATTGGCCAGGCGCATGGCAAAGAGCGTCGAGCACTGCGACAGGATCGTCTGATCGAGCTCGCCCGGCCGCTGGGTGATGATGCCGAGCGAGACGCCGTATTTGCGGCCTTCCTTGGCGATGCGGGCGATCGCCTGGCGCGTCGGCACGAAGCCGAGGGTCGGATCGGAGGGGATATAGCGGTGGGCTTCCTCGCAGACGACGAGCATATGGATGGCGCCCTCGCTCCACAGCGCCACTTCGAAGGCCATGCGGCAGAGCACGGAGGCGACCGAATTGACGACCTCGGAGGGAATGCCGGCGAGTTGGAAGGTGCAGATCGGCCGGTTTTCGCCGGGAATGCGGAAGATCTGCGCGATGGTCTCGGTGATCGTGTCGCTGATCGTGTTGTTGGAGAACATGAAGTGATAGCGCGGATCGTTGATCGCGGCGATCAGGCGCATCTTCAGCGAGCGCAGGAAGGGCTTTTCCGTGCGGCCTTCCAGGCGGCCGATGCGCTCGTCGATCAGCGCCAGCAGATCGGCCATGCGGTAGGGAACCGGCGTGTCCGCGGTGATTGAGCTCTTTTCCGTCGTGCGGCGCACCAGCGAGTTGTCGCTGCCGCGGAAGGCGCGCTTGGCCTCGGGTAGGATATCGCGCAGCATGTCGAGTTCTTCCGGCACCGGCGGGCGGCCGCGAAAGACGACTTCGGCGAATTCCTCCAGCCGCATCAGCCAGAAGGGCAGGTCGAGCGTATCGGTATCGATGGTGACGGCATGCTTGGGGAATGCGGCGGCGAATTCGTTGTGCGGATCGAGGATCAGCACCCGCAGTTTCGGGTTGGCTGCGATCGCCTTGTGCAGCAGCAGCGACACGGCCGTCGACTTGCCGACACCGGTGGAGCCGACGACGGCGAAATGCTTGGAGAGCATCGAGGGGATGTGGATCGCCGCATCGATGCTTTCGTCCTGCGTCAGCTTGCCGATGACGGCGGTCGTACCCTCTCCGGCATCGTAGATGCGCATCAGGTCGGCGGCGCGGATGCGGTGGGCGATGGCGCCGAGATAGGGATAACGCGAAATGCCGGTCGAAAATTCCTCGCGCCCGTCCTCATCGACACGGACTTCACCGAGCAGTTCGGTCTCGATCTTGAAATTGTTGTCCTCGCCTTCGCCCCAGGCATGGCTGCCGGTATTCATCTGATAGACGAGGGCAACGACGCGGTTGCGGCCGACGCTGATCGAAATCAGCCGGCCGACGGACCAGAGCTCGGTCAGATCGGTACCGCCTTCTTCGGCGACGGCGGCAATCGTCGCCCGCGAGCCGCTGCAGGCAACGACGCGGCCGAGAAAGCGATTTCCCGGCGCATGGCCGTCGCGTCGATCGTGCTCGCCTGCCTTGCCAGACACGCGCAAGTCGTTGTTGAGCAAAGGGCTACTCCCTGCAATGGGGCTTAATAATAAAGTCCATCCTTTAACAAATCCTTCAAACCATGGTTTTTAGAGGGTAAAGGAGCGCGGATGGATTTTTATTGCGGCATGCGTTGACGCTGCGAAATTTTCTGTCTATCACTTCCGACCATGAAAATCGCAACGGCTCTTATCGTGGTGGGAAAGCGCATGGGCAGGATGGTGTAACCATCCGGCGGTAGCCACCCATGCGCTAGATGACAGGCTCCTCCGGGGCCTTTTTTTATGCCCGAAATTCGGGCTTCCGGCCACAAACGCAAATCCCAGCATAAACGGAACAGACAGATGAGCACGGACAATCAGGCGGCAGGCAATCGGATGACGGGAGCGGAGATCGTTCTCAAGGCGCTGAAGGACAATGGCGTCGAACATATCTTCGGCTATCCCGGCGGCGCGGTCCTGCCGATCTATGACGAGATCTTCCAGCAGGAAGAGGTCAAGCACATCCTCGTCCGTCACGAGCAGGGGGCAGGCCATGCGGCCGAAGGGTACGCCCGCTCCACCGGCAAGGTCGGCGTCATGCTGGTCACCTCGGGTCCGGGCGCCACGAATGCGGTCACGCCGCTGCAGGATGCGCTGATGGATTCGGTCCCGCTGGTCTGCCTGACCGGTCAGGTCCCGACCCCACTGATCGGCTCCGACGCCTTCCAGGAATGCGATACGGTCGGCATAACCCGGCCCTGCACCAAGCACAACTGGCTGGTCAAGGACGTCAATCAGCTCGCCGCCGTCATTCACGAAGCCTTCCGCATCGCCCAGTCCGGTCGTCCGGGTCCTGTCGTCGTCGATATTCCGAAAGACGTGCAGTTCGCCACCGGCACCTACACGCCGCCCGCCGATTACACGATCCAGAAGAGCTATCAGCCGAAGATCCAGGGCGACCTCAGCCAGATCCATGCGGCGATCGAACTGATGGCCACTGCGCGCCGTCCGGTCATCTATTCCGGCGGCGGCGTCGTCAATTCCGGCCCCGAGGCCTCCAAGCTGCTGCGCGAACTGGTCGAGCTCACCGGTTTCCCGATCACCTCGACGCTGATGGGTCTCGGCGCCTATCCGGCTTCGGGCAAGAACTGGCTGAAGATGCTCGGCATGCACGGCTCGTACGAAGCCAACATGGCGATGCATGACTGCGACGTCATGGTCTGCATCGGCGCCCGCTTCGACGACCGCATCACCGGCCGCCTCAATGCCTTTTCCCCGAACTCGAAGAAGATCCATATCGATATCGATCCCTCTTCGATCAACAAGAACGTCCGGGTCGATATAGGCATCCGCGGCGATGTCGGCCATGTCCTCGAAGATATGGTCCGCCTGTGGCGGGCGCTGCCGAAGAAGCCGGAGAAGAACCGCCTCGAAGAGTGGTGGACCGATATCGCCCGCTGGCGGGCGCGCAACTCCTTCGCCTATACGAGGAGCAACGACGTCATCATGCCGCAATATGCGCTGGAGCGGCTCTATGCGCATACCAAGGACCGCGATACCTACATCACCACCGAAGTCGGCCAGCATCAGATGTGGGCGGCGCAGTTCTTCGGCTTCGAGCAGCCGAACCGCTGGATGACGTCGGGCGGCCTCGGCACGATGGGCTACGGCCTGCCGGCCGCCCTCGGCGTGCAGATCGCCCATCCCGACAGCCTCGTCATCGACATTGCCGGCGACGCCTCGATCCAGATGTGCATTCAGGAAATGTCGGCGGCGATCCAGCACGATGCGCCGATCAAGATCTTCATCATGAACAACCAGTATATGGGCATGGTGCGCCAGTGGCAGCAGCTGCTGCACGGCAACCGTCTGTCGAACTCCTATACGGAAGCGATGCCTGATTTCGTCAAGCTGGCGGAAGCCTATGGCGCCGTCGGCCTGCGCTGCGAAAAGCCGGATGAGCTCGACGATGCCATTGTCGAGATGATCGAGGTCAAAAAGCCCGTCATCTTCGATTGCCGCGTTGCCAATCTCGCCAACTGCTTCCCGATGATCCCCTCGGGCAAAGCGCATAATGAAATGCTGCTGCCTGATGAAGCCACCGACGAAGCGGTCGCCAATGCGATCGACGCCAAGGGCCGCGCGCTCGTCTGACATTTTAATTTGCGCATAATCTTTCCGAAAATCGCTTCCGGTTTTCGGGGTTATGCGGCAGGGAAGAGGAAACTCAAGACCATGAATGCACACCTACAGCCCACGGGCTCCGCTTACTTCATCTCGCCGGAAACGGCGGCGATCGAAAGCCACACACTTTCCATCCTCGTCGACAACGAGCCGGGCGTTCTTGCCCGGGTCATCGGCCTGTTTTCCGGCCGTGGCTACAATATCGAGAGCCTGACGGTCTCCGAGACCGAGCACCAGGCGCATCTTTCCCGGATCACCATCGTCACCCGCGGCACGCCGCATGTGCTGGAACAGATCAAGGCGCAGCTCGAGCGCATCGTGCCGGTGCACCGCGTCGTCGATCTGACGGTGCGCGCCCGCGAACTCGGCCAGGAGCGGCCGATCGAGCGCGAGGTGGCGCTGGTCAAGGTGGTCGGCGAGGGCGAGATGCGCGCCGAGACGCTGCGCCTTGCCGATGCCTTCCATGCCAAGGTCGTGGATGCGACGATCGATCACTTCATCCTGGAGATCACCGGCAAGTCCTCGAAGATCGACCAGTTCGTGGCGATCATGAAACCGCTGGGGCTGATCGAGGTCTGCCGCACCGGCATCGCCGCGATGAACCGTGGCGCGCAGGGCATGTGAGCCGGGCACCACAACAGTGCTGAAAGCCGCTGGAGGTCAGAGCATCTCCAGCGGCTTTTTCTTTGCCGGCGGCGGGAAGGCGGCGTCGAGCGCCTGCCAGTCCTCGTCGGTGATCTCAAGCGAGACGCAGTCGCGATTCTCAGCCGCGCGGGCGGCATTCGACGTTTTCGGGATGACGATGACGCCGTCGCGTTCCAGCAGGAAGGCGAGCGCCAACTGGGCGGGTGTTGCCTGATAGGCCTTGGCGATGCGGATCAACTCGGGATGATGCAGGATGTGCCCCTGCTCAATCGGCGAATAGGCCATCACCGGAATGCCGCGGCTCTGGCACCAGGGCAGGAGGTCGAATTCGATGCCGCGGCGGGAGAGGTTGTAGAGTACCTGGTTGGCGGCGACATTGGCGCCGTCGGGCACGCCGAGCAGTTCCTCCATGTCGCCGGTGTCGAAGTTGGAGACGCCCCAGGCGCCGATCTTGCCGGAGGCCTTCAGCATTTCGAAGGCCGCGACGGTCTCGGCCAGCGGATGACTGCCGCGCCAGTGCAGGAGATAGAGATCGATGCGGTCGGTGCCGAGCCGCTCCAGGCTGCGCTCGCAGGCTTCCACCGTGCCTTTCAGGCTGGCATTCCAGGGATAGACCTTGCTGACGATGATGACCTCGTCGCGCCGTCCCTTGATCGCTTGGCCGACGATCTCCTCGGCGCCGCCGTCGCCATACATTTCGGCGGTGTCGATCAGTGTCATCCCCAGATCTATGCCGGCCTTGAGGCTTTCGATCTCGGCCATGGCATGACCGGCATCCTCGCCCATGGCCCAGGTTCCCTGGCCGAGCGCCGGCACTTCCGCGCCGTTCGGAAATCTGACGAATGGAATTGGGTCGTCCTGCATGGGTGTTTTCCTGGGAGAGAGATTGGGCCGCGTCGCCATCTTTCAAGTAATCCTGTCACCATGACAATGATGTAATGGCATCGGTGATTTAGGGCAGTTACGCTGAACTAAATAAACGGCCTGCGGGAAAGCCGGCCTCGGGAGGTCGCATGCCGCTGGATACGTTTCTCGCCCTCGTTCTCTTTGCCTTCACGACGTCGATCACGCCGGGGCCGAACAATATGATGCTCTTCGCCTCGGGGGTGAATTTCGGCTTCCGCAGAACGATCCCGCATATGTTCGGCATCGGTGTCGGCTTCTTCTCGCTGCTGATTGGTGTCGGCCTCGGGCTCGGCGCGGTGCTGCACACGATGCCGGCCGTCTATACGGCGTTGAAATTTGCCGGCGGCGTCTATCTCGTCTGGATTGCCTGGAAGATCGCCTCGTCGCGTTCGCTGAGCGAAGGCAAGAGCGCCGTCGAGCCGATGTCCTTCTTTTCGGCGGCGGCCTTCCAGTGGGTCAACCCGAAAGCCTGGGTGATGGCGGTCACCGCGATGGCGACCTATACCAATCCGGAACTCTATCTCGTCAGCGTGCTCCTCGTCGGCCTGGCCTTTGCGGCGGTCAATGTGCCGAGCGTTTCGACCTGGGCGGGTTTCGGCTCGGCGCTGCGGGAATGGCTTTCGGATCCGGTGCGGCTGAAATGGTTCAATACCAGCATGGCGGTTCTTCTGGTGGCGAGCCTCTGGCCGATGCTAAAATAGGGCGATCGACGGTTTCGTCAGCATCAGCCAGAGAATGCCGATGACAGCTGAGAAGGCCGGAAAGCCGCAGGCGAACCAGATGCGGTAGAGGCTGAAATAGGCCGGCGGCAATGCGCTTCCGGATTTTGCTGCGACACGGGCGAGATCGCGCAGCCGGATCTGGATCCAGACGACCGGCAGCCAGAACAGGCCGGTGACGATATAAAGCAGCAGCGACAGCGCGATCCAGCCTTCCCAAAGCTCCCAGCCGATCGCCCGCGCCAGCAGATATCCGGTCACGGGCTGGAAAATGGCGGCGGTGGCGGTGAAGATCGTATCGGCAATGACCACGGTTCCGGCGACATGGGCGATCAGAACGGGATCACGCGTGCGATGCGCCATCACCATGAAGAAGGCGATGCCGGCGCCGGTGCCGAAGAGCACGGTCGCGCCGATGACATGGGCAAGCAGCAGCCACTCCTCGAGCATCAGCGTTCATCCAGGGTGGCAAGGGCCGTCAGCGTCAGCAAGATCGACGGCAGCACCTTGACGAGGGGGCCGAGCGGGTCGAGCCAGAGCGCGGGTTCGAGCAGGCTGGCGCCGGTCAGATAGGCGAAAGAGACGGCCAGCATGCCGAGAAGAGAGCGTTTGGCGAGCGGACGGACAAGCACGGTGGCGCCGAGCGCCACGTCGATCAGGCAGGTCGCAAGCGTCAGCGCCGTTGCTGCCGCTTCGGGCATGAACGGCAGGAAGTGGGCGGATGTCTTCGTGAGCGCCAGCAGCGGGATGAGGCCGGAGAGCAGCCAGAAGACAGAGAGGCCTGATATGACGAGCGGTTTCAGGAGATAGAGCCGGGCAAACCAGAGATCCTGCACGCCGGAGGGATTGGCCGAGAGCGTTGCCGGCGCGGATGTCGCGGTTAGGCCGCTTTCCCGTTTTTCGCTTCGTATGCCCTCCGACATGACGGTCATCGCCGTCGAGCGCAGCGGCGAACGCCAGCCGAGCAGCCCCGCCATATCGGCAAGCCACGTCACGGGCCTGGCGAGCCACGAGGCAAGGGAAAAGACGCGGGCGGGTGCTAGGCCCAGCCATTGCCGGTGAAGGCCGATGAGATCGGCGAGTGTGAGAACCTCGTCGGCGGCAAGATCAATATCCCCGCGGAGGCCGTCTGCGACAGCCCGGGATACGGCTTCCGCCACATCGTCCACAGAAAGCGTTTCGACCGGACTGTCGGCATGGACGAGCGGCAGCGCCAGCGGAAAGGCGGCAAGCGCCCTGAGCAGCGACGAGCCGCCATGGGCATTGCGGCCGAGCACGAGGGCAGGGCGGAGGATGAGATGAGGCAGGCCGCTTCCTACTAGCGCCTCGTCGGCCCGCCGCTTGGTGGCGAGGAAGGGCAGGTCGCCTGCCGCTCCCGCAGTCCTTGCCGATATCTGCACGACCAATGGCTGAGATGTGCGTTTGGCGGCGGCATAGAGCGCCAGCATCGCTTCAGCCTGCGTGGCCGAGAGATCGTCGGAGAGCCCATCCTGTAGCGCGCCGGCGCAATTGACGACAGCCTGCCGGTCTTTGAGGAGATCTTCCCAGTCCCCGGGCCTTGTCATGTGCGAGAGATCGGCGCGCCGCCATTCGATCGCCGGCTGTTTCAGACGGGCACGCATGGGATTGCGGCCCAGCCCGGTCACAGCATGCCCATCGGCGACGAGCCGGGCCGCGACGACGGAGCCTATGAAGCCGGTTGCGCCGAGAATCAGAATGTTCATGGCGGGAGATTAGCGGAAAAGTTTGAAGGGGATAGAAGGGCTTGGCGGGAGTGTGGTGTGTGATAGAAAGAGGAGATGACTTTATGAGCATGCCTTAGGGTTTTGCGGGGTGCTGCCGCGATTCCCCTTCTCTCCAGCGGGGAGAAGATGCCGGCAGGCAGATGAGGGGGGTGAGCGGCGAAAGCCGCGAATGCACGGAGCGTAAGTGAAGGGCAATCATGACGGATGTGCCGTGTGGCCCCCTCATCCGACCCTTCGGGCCACCTTCTCCCCACTGGGGAGAAGAGGGAGCAGGCCGCGAACCTTGCCTATCCTTTAGACTGCCGTTTTGGAGGACATGCCTTGCACGACGATCACGACCACGACCACCACGATCATGACCACGACCACCACCACGATAACCACTATTCCGACATGCAGGCCCGCGTAAAAGCGCTGGAAACGCTGCTGACCGAGAAGGGGCTGATCGATCCGGCGGCGATCGATGCGATTGTCGAGACTTATGAAACGAAGGTGGGGCCGCGGAATGGGGCGCATGTCGTCGCCAAGGCTTGGAGCGATGCCGATTTCGCCGCGTGGCTGAAGCGCGATGCGACGGCGGCGATTGCGAGCCTTGGGTTTACCGGTCGGCAGGGCGAGCATATGCGCGCCGTCTTCAACACGCCCGAGACCCATAATCTCATCGTCTGCACGCTTTGCTCCTGTTATCCCTGGTCGGTGCTCGGCCTGCCGCCCGTCTGGTACAAGGCGCCGGCCTATCGTTCGCGCGCGGTCATCGATCCGCGCGGCGTGCTTGCCGAATTCGGGCTGACGCTGCCAGAGGGCAAGAAGATCCGCGTGTGGGATTCGACGGCGGAGCTGCGTTATCTCGTAATCCCCGAGCGGCCCGAGGGCACGGACGGAATGGACGAGGCAGCACTTGCCGGTCTCGTCAGCCGCGACGCGATGATTGGCACGGCGGTGGCCGGCAGCCCGGAGGCTCTTCCATGAACGGACCGCACGATCTCGGCGGGCAGATGGGCTTCGGGCCTGTCGCGCCCGAAAAGGACGAGCCCTATTTCCATGCCGAATGGGAAAAGCGGGCGCTCGGCATCACGCTTTCCTGCGGCGCTTTCGGCGCCTGGACGATCGACGAAAGCCGGCATGCGCGCGAAAACATTCCACCGGCCGATTATCTCGCCGCCAGCTATTACGAGATCTGGATTCGCGGCGTCGAGACGTTGCTCGCGCGGCACGGTTTTGCGACGCGCGAGGAGTTGCTGTCCGGCCGCAATCTGCAGGAAGGTGCTGCGCCGAAGCGGGTGCTGAAGGCGGAGATGGTGCCGGGCGCGCTGGCGAAAGGGGGGCCTTGCGATCGTCCTGTCGAAACCGCACCACTCTTTGCGGTCGGCGAGACGGTGAAGACGAAGAATTTCAATCCGGCCACCCATACGCGGCTGCCACGTTATGCGCGCGCCAGGACGGGTGTCGTCGAGGCGGTTCAAGGGGCTTTCGTCTTCCCCGACGACAATGCGCATGGCCGAGGCGAAAATCCGCAATGGCTCTATACGGTCGTCTTCGGCGGCGGTGAGATCTGGGGCGAGGGAGCGGATCCGTCGCTGACGGTCTCCATCGATGCGTGGGAGAGCTATCTTGAGCGTTTGTGAGACGCCGTCTCAGCTGGCGCAATCGCTTGGGTTGCCGAGGTCGCCCGAAGGTGATCCGGTTTTTCCCGAGCCTTGGGCGGCGGAGGCTTTCGCCATGACGGTGCATCTGCATGAGAAGGGGCTGTTCGCCTGGGGCGAATGGGCCGAGGCCCTGTCCAAGGAGCTGCATAAGCCCGGCCGCGCTGGCGATGGCAGCAATTATTTCGACTGCTGGGTGGCGGCCCTTTCCGAACTGCTGGTCAGCCGCGGCATAGCGGATGCATCCGTCATCCTCGACCTGCAGCAGAGCTGGCAGCGGGCGGCCGAAGCCACGCCGCACGGGCAGCCGATCGAACTTGCCAACGATCCGCTGCGCTGATTTTCACGAAGGGAATTGCCTGTAGCATTCCTCGGCCACACCACGCAGGGTCTCACGCGAGATTTCACCGGTAACGGCATAACCGAGTTCGCCGTCGATCCAGTAGAAGGTTTCGAGGTTGCCAGATGAGGCGAAGCGGAAGCTCGTCGTGCGGTTTTCTGTGTTGCGGCCGACGATGACGGTCAGGCGTTCTCCCGCCTGGTTCTCATACATGAACATGGCGCCCGGTCTGTCATCGACCGGCAGCAGGCGGCCGCCGACCAGCTTGAAGCCGAGCGATTGCAGGTTCGGGATCTTCAGGTTCTGGATGGCCAGGCGCTTGCCGAGCCAGGTGGCGAGATGGGCCTCCTCGTCGGCGAAGACCTCGACGGGGTGGCGAACCTCGGCGGCGTAGACCATGAAGGCGGTCTCGGCCTGTTTCGGCAAGGTTTCTGAACCGGTAAGCTGCAACGCCGGCCTTTCCAGCAGTGCGGGGCCATAATGGCCGCTGACGGCGCCGAGCGCGAAGACAAAGAGGGCCGCGGCGGCGATCGCCCAGCGTTTCGGCGTAGAGGAGACCGCGCGCGTGGGGGCGACCAGCAGTGGGTCGGTGTCCTTTGCCTTCTCGTAGCCGGCAAACAGCGATCGGATGCCGCTATTCTGCGCCTGCCATTCGGCGACCAGCGCCGCCTCGTCGGCATTATCGGCAAGGAAGGCCTCGAGGCGGGCACGGGCGGTTTCCGGTAGCTGGCCGTCGGCATAGGCGTGGAGATCGGCTTCGGTGACGATCGGGTTGGTTTCGTTCATTTCGGTCTCCGAAGCGTAATGACGTTATCGGCCTTCAGCCTCTCGGCGACGCGCTGGCGGGCGCGCGACAGCCGGGACATGACGGTGCCGATGGGAATGTCGAGGGAAGCGGCAACCTCGCTGTACGTGTACCCTTCGATGACCACCAGCATCAGCACGGCGCGGTGCTCCTCCGAAAGGCTGTTCAGTGCGTTATCGAGCCGCGCGCGCTCCAGCGGATCGGCCGGCGGTTCGGGAGTGGCCATATCCCCGGCGGCGTCAAGCGCGACCAGCGCGTCGCGCGCCTTGCCGCGCCGGCCGTTGCGGTAGAGATTGGTCATGATGGTCAGGACCCAGCCGCGCAGGTTGAGGCCGCGCCATTGGCCACGGCGCGCCAGCACCTTCTCGACACAGTCTTGCAGCAGATCCTCGCCATCGGCATCCGAGCGCGTCAGGCTGCGCGAATAGCGCCTGAGCGAGGGAAGGAGGGCCAGGACCTGGCCCTCGAAACTTTCCGGTGCGGGTGTTTTCACGCCAGCCGCTTTCTGATGATCAAGGCTTGGCAAGCTCCCAGTTGCCGCCGACGCCATCGCCGGTGATGTCGCCCGCCTTCTTGTCCTTGACCCAGTAATACAGCGGCATGCCGTCCTTGGCCCATTGCTTCTTGCCATCCTTGCGGTCGATGATCGAATATGCACCATCAGCCTTGGCATCGGAAGCGGCCATCAGCGGCGGCCAATTTTTGGCGCAATCGTCGTTGCAGTTGGAAACGCCCTTGGCGTCCTTCTTGAAGGTGTAGAGGGTCATGCCGTTTTCGCCGGCAAGAACCTTGCCCTTGGCGGATTCGACTTCCTTGACAGGAGCGGCTGCAAGAGCAGCGGTCGCTGCGAGGGCTGCGGCGGCCACGACGGACAGGAATTTCACGGATTTCATGATGTCTCTCCTTGAGAATTGGGCACGCAATTTTGCGATACCTGACATGAGACACGAGACGAGGCGGTATTATTCCGCATGCAGGTAAAGTTTTATCGCGGGCGGGATCATTCGCTGTGAATAAGCTCTTAGGATTGTGCCCGGCACGAACGTGGAGGATTTCAACTCCCGCAACACGCTGCTTTTGCGGCTCGTTTACATCATTTCAATTTGCGGATAGGATGTGTCCTTAATTCCGTTCGCAGAACCAGCCATCACGCGAGTTGCTGAATGATCCTGAAAAGCCAGGTCGAGTGGGCGCTCCACTGTTGCGCCATTCTCGCGGGCCTGCCCGAGGGCAGGTATCTCTCCACCAAGGCGCTCGCGGAGCTTCATGGCCTGCCGAAGGAATATCTCTCCAAGGCGCTGCAGAGCCTTTCGCAGGCATCGCTGGTCGATACAACGCTCGGCCCGAGCGGCGGTTACCGGCTTGCCAGGCCCTCGTCCGAGATCAATTTCCTCGACATCGTCGAAGCGGTCGAGGGCAAGGCGCGCAGCTTCACCTGCACGAACATCCGCGACAACAATCCCTGCCGGCCGGCCGGCTATTGCGACAGCAAGCCCTGCGCGGTCGCCCGCATCATGTGGGAAGCCGACGAGGCCTGGCGCGATACGCTGCGGCGCGTCCGGCTGTCCGATCTGGTCGGTACCTTGTCCGAGGAAGTGCCGGCAGAGCTTTGGCGGAGTACCTTCGAATGGGTGCTCAAGCGCGCCGGCTAACTACCCCCTGAAGATTGTCCTGATGGTTTTCAGAATGGCGTGGGCGCTGTGGGCGGGTTCCGGCGGGAGGGCTGCGTCGCGAAAGCGTTCCGCGCGGCTGGCGAGTTCTTCGGCGATTTCTTCCGCCAGCGCCGGACGCTGGTTCAGCAAGGGGGCGAAGGCCTGCTGATCGATTTCATAGACCGTCACCGGGGTCAGAGCCTCGAGCGTGCAGACTTCCTGCATGCCGGCGAGCAGTCCGGTCTCTCCAAAAAAATCACCTGGCGCGAGCCGCCCGCGTTCCCCATCGCCGTCCCGCGCCGCAATAATGCCGGCCCGCACCATCATCAGCGACGGCAGCATGTCGCCCTCCCGGACGATCACGTCGCCCTTGCGGAATTCACGCACGGCGGTGGTCTCGGCAAGCTTCTGCTTTTCATCTGTCGTCAGCGTCGCAAAGATCGGAATGGCCTCAATCAGTTCGAGCGGCGTGACGCGCGGCGATCGTGCGCTCTCTTCTGTCGGCAGATCGCCTGTCAGCACCGAGGCCGCCGCCGGAACGGCGAGAAGCAGGCCGGCGGATTTGCAGTGGCGATAGACGAGATCGAGCACCTCGTTGCGCGCCTGAACGCGCCGGCTCGGGCTCGTCACCCGGAACTGCAGCTCGACTTCGAGCGCGGTGGCGTCCAGCCCTTTCAATGCGACGACCGGCGGCGGGTCGCGCACGATCGAATTGCAGCTCGTCAGCGCCGATAACATGACCTGGCGGACCGATGCCGGCATCCGGGTCGGGGCGATGCGGATTGTGAGGATCAGCAGATGGCTCTCGTCCGGACGGCTGACAT
This sequence comes from Rhizobium sp. BK619, assembly GCF_014195245.1. NCBI lineage: Bacteria > Pseudomonadati > Pseudomonadota > Alphaproteobacteria > Hyphomicrobiales > Rhizobiaceae > Rhizobium > Rhizobium sp. BK619. Next base: position 24,556 of record NZ_JACIBH010000013.1, read on the forward strand.
TCGTCAGGGCGAGCTTGGCGAGAAAGCTGTTCGGCAGAACGACGAGATTGTTTGCGCTGGTCAGGATATGCGTCGCGCGCCAGTTGCTCTCGACGACGCGCCCTTCCGTGCCATCGCTCAGAAGAATCCAGTCGCCGATGACATAAGGCCGGCCGAGTGTCAGCGCGATGCCGGAGAAGACGTCGGCAAGCGTGTTCTGGAGCGCAAGGCCGAGAATGATGGCGACCACGCCCGAAGTGGCAACGAGGGTGCCGATCGGCACGCCGAAGACGAAGGCCAGGACCGACAGGGCCATGCCGATATAGACGACGCCGATGACGAGATCCTGGAGCAGGCGGGCCTCTCGGGGACTGCCTTCCAGAACCAGATACAGCCTGATGAAACCGATGACAGCCCATGCCAGGTGAATCCACCAGAGCGTTTTCGCGACAACGACAAGCAAGGCCTGCGGATCCTCGGACCCATATCCTTGAAACCGATGAGGTTCGATGCCGCTGCCGACGAGGATCAGCGTCATTAAGCCAAAGAAGACAATCTGCACCACCAGCCGCGTCGTCGGCCGCTGGCGCGAAAGCAGGTGCCAGACGACGATACCGGCAAAGCCGACTGTTATCAGGGATATCAGAGGCTTGCCGAAGAGCGCGTCGTAGATCATCTGTCTCTGTCTCCGGGATGGGCGGGCGGCACATGATTGAGCATGTCGGCCGTCCGCGCAAGCATCGGCCCCGCGCGGACGGGCTTGGCGGCCCTTACTTGTTGAGGGGATAGGTCAGCTCTTTCTGGTTGGTGTCGACGACGAACACGGCAAGCAGGCGGGCGGGCTTCGTTTCGCTGCCGTTGGCGCTGATGCCGTGGCGGTCGCCCGGCATTTCGGAGAAGCTCTCGCCAGCCTGATAGACCTTGACCGGGCCGTCATTGACCTGGCTGCGGATCGCGCCTTCGAGCACGGTGGCGTAGATGAAGGCCGAGTCGGGATGGGTATGGCCGTCGGAGAAGCCGCCCGGGCCGTATTCGACCAGCACGCCCTTGATGCTCTTGCCCGCCACGTTCGGAAGTTCGTGTTCGTAGACGAGGGTGACCTTTGCAGATTTGCTGTTGTCGGCAGCGCCGGCGCCGGTGGCCGCCAGGCAGGCGAGGGCGGCGGCGAGGATCGATGCTCTGATCATTGGAGTCTCCATTTTTGCGGGGTTGGGAGGACGCGCGCCGGTGGCCGCGTCCCGGGGCAAAATCACTTCGGCTGGGCGGATTTTGCGAACCATTGTTCGAAGGTGATCGAGCCGAGCCGCGGGTTGTCGTCGGAAACGAGCGAGTGGTCGTTGAGCCGGACGCCGAAATATTTTGCTTCCGGATCGGCCTCGACGGTGCGTGGGTCTTTCATCGCCTTCAGATATCGGGCGACGAGTTCGCTCAGGCGCGCCCGTTCCGGACCTGATATTTCGATCGTGGCGTTGGCGGGGGGCGACAGCGCCACGTCAGCCATGGCGTCGGCGACATCGTCGGAGGCGATCGGCTGCACAAAGGCCGGCGACAGGCGAACCGTCTGGCCGATGGTGCCGGACTGGGCGATGCCGTTCAGGAATTCCATGAACTGCGTCGAATGCACGATGGTATAGGGAATGCCCGACGCCTTGATCAGCTTTTCCTGGGCGAGCTTGCCGCGGAAATAGCCGCTGTCCTGCAGCCGCTCGGTGCCGACGACGGAGAGCGCGATATGGTGCTTCACGCCGGCAATCTTCTCGGCGGCAAGAAGATTGCGCCCCGAGATCTCGAAGAATTCGAGAACGGCCTTGTCTTCGAAGGAGGGCGAATTGGCAAGGTCGAGCACGACTTCCGCGCCCTCGAGCGCCGCTGCCAGTCCATCTCCCGTGATCGTATTGACGCCTGAGTTCGGCGAGGCGGCAATCACCTCATGTCCCTTCTGGCGCAGGCGTTCGACAGTCTTCGAACCGATGAGGCCGGTTCCGCCGATGACAACGATTTTCATAACAGATCTCCGTTCGCTGCCGGGGTGCGGCAGCGTTAAAGGTGAATCTTCTCAATGAATTGTGGGGTTTAGTTCAGGCCAGCCTTGTCGAGGCCGTAGGCCTTATCGGCGGAACCGGGAACGGTCTTGAAGCCGACATTGACGCGGTTCCAGGCATTGATGGCCATGACGACGAAGGTCAGGTCAGAGATTTCCTTTTCGGAAAGCTGGCCGCGAACCCGTTCATAGATCTCGTCGGGAATGCCGCCTTCTGGAAGTTTCGTCAGCGCTTCGGTCCAGGCAAGGGCTGCACGCTCGCGGGGGACGAAGAGGTTCGATTCCCGCCAGATGGCGACGTGATGGAGCCGCAGTTCCGTCTCGCCATGGATCTTTGCCTGCTTCACATGCATGTCGAGGCAAAACCCGCATCCGTTGATCTGCGAAGCGCGGATCTCGATGAGGGCCTGAAGCTTCTCGTCGATCACGCTGCTGCGCAATGCCATGCTGAATTCCATGAACTTCTTGAAAAGCTCCGGGGACTGCTGCGCGTAGTTCAATCGCTGGGTCATGTCGTCTCTCCTTTAATTAAGGATATTTAATATCCTTATGGATAAAAGATATCCGTAATTACTGGACTGTAAAGCCATTCCAGCCTAGTTTGGCTGCATAAAGCCTATGCGCAAAAGTATGAGGGGCGGGGGATGGATATCGTTTCGGCATTGCGGACCTTCCAGCGCGTCGTGGAGACGGGCTCGTTTTCGGCGGCGGCGCACGATCTCGACGTGACGCAGCCGGCGGTCTCACGGCAGGTCGCAGCCCTTGAGGGGCATTTCAACACGCGCCTCCTGCACCGCACGACGAGCGGCTTGTCGCTGACGGCGGAGGGGGAGCGCATGCTGCCGATGGCGCTCAGAATTCTCGAAGCGGTGGAGGAACTCGGCGATGCCACTGGATCGGACGGCGTCATGGCTTCCGGGAAGGTCAGGCTCAGTGTTCCGGCACCGCTCGGCCTCTATCTCAGCGAGCAGCTGGGCGATCTTCTTGCCGCCCACCCGAAACTCTCGGTGGAACTGCTCTTCAGGGAGCAGAGCTCCGATATGATAGAGGAGCGCCTCGACCTCGAAGTGCGCCTCGGCTCGGTCGCCAACAGCAGCCTCGTCTGCCGCCGGATCGGCTGGACGACAGCCTTCCTCGTCGCAGCGCCCGCCTATCTCGCGCGTAAGGCGCCGCCGCCGACGCCGAAGGACATCAAGGACCATGAATGCCTGTGCTATAACAGGGCGGGCGATGCCGCGACATGGTCGTTCTCCAACGGCTCCGAAGACATTTCGGTTCGGATCTCGCCGCGGCTGACCGCCTGCAGCGCCGTCGCCATTCACCGGGCCGCCCTTGCCGGCGCGGGACTGGCGGTGCTTTCACATATCATCGCCGTGCCCGATATCGCCGCCGGCCGGCTGATCCCGGTGATGGAGGATTTTCAGCCGAGCCGGCTGCCGATCACCGTCGTCTATCCCTCGAGACGGAACATGCCGCTGCGCGTCAAGACGGTTCTGGATTTTCTGACCGATGCCATCGGGCGAGACCCGTCGATGTGCGCGAGCGGCATGGACCGTCGCTGGGAGGGATGATCGTCCCGCCGGGCGATTTGCGGTTTTCCGCCTTGCCTAACGCCCGCGAATCCTGCCAAGTCGTCCCATCATGCAATTTGCGCCGCAACAAGACGAAGCCCTCAAGGCTGTTTCGAAATGGCTGAATGAAGGGCGCTCGCCGCTCTTTCGCCTGTTCGGCTATGCCGGAACGGGTAAGACGACGCTTGCCAAGCATTTCGCCGAGAATGTCGACGGCGATGTGCTGTTTGCCGCCTTCACCGGCAAGGCGGCGCAAGTGCTGCGCTCGCGCGGCGCTTCCAACGCCAAGACGATCCATTCGCTGATCTATCGGCCACGCGGCGAGGAGGCGGTTGAGGACGAGGAAACCGGCAAGACCTCGATCGCACCGATGTTTTCGATCAACCGGCAAAGCCCGGTCGCTAAGGCGGCGCTGATCATCGTCGACGAATGCTCGATGGTGGACGAGGCGCTCGGCAGGGATCTTATGAGCTTCGGCACGCCGATCCTGGTGCTCGGCGATCCCGGCCAGCTGCCGCCGGTCAGCGGCGGCGGTTACTTCACCAATCAGGATCCGGATTATCTGCTGACCGATATTCACCGGCAGGCCCGTGACAATCCGATTATCAAGCTCGCCATGCAGGTGCGCGAGGGCAATGAGGTGATGTACGGCGATTACGGCACGGCCAAGGTGATCTCGAAGAACGAGGTGACGCAGGATCTCGTGATGAAAGCCGACCAGGTGCTCGTCGGCACCAACAGGACGCGGCGGCGCTATAATCAGCGCCTGCGCGAGTTGAAAGGCTTTAATGCCGAGTATCCGCAGACCGGCGACAAACTCGTCTGCCTCCGCAACGATCCGGCCAAAGGCCTGCTCAACGGCTCGCTCTGGCAGGTGATGACCTCGTCCAAGGAAACGACGAAGCCCGGCATCAATCTGCTGGTCCGGCCCGAAGACGACGACATGGATCGGGGCGCTGCCAAGATCAAGCTCCTGAAACAGGCCTTCGAGGATGTCGAAGGCGAAATCCCCTGGAACACCCGCAAGCGCTACGACGAGTTCGACTACGGCTATGCACTGACCGTTCACAAGGCGCAGGGTTCGCAATGGAACGACGTCGTGCTCTTCGACGAGAGCTGGGCGTTTCGTGATACGCGGGAACGCTGGCTTTATACGGCCATCACACGCGCGGCGGAGACGCTGACGATCGTGCGCTGATAGGATTGGCGGGAGGCGACGGTGGCGGCCGTCGAGAGCGTGGGCCAGGCTTGCCCGCGGCGCGGTCAGGCGTTCAAGGTTATGCCTGCACGATGCCGAGCAGAACGGCCTTGGCGATCGCCTGGAAGCGGTTGTTGGCGCGGAATTTCAGGATGATTGCGGCTTCGAGATCCCTCGTCTCATCATGCTTCAGATCGAGCGCCCGGGCGATTCGCTGGGTGGAATAGCCCTCCGCCATCAGTTCCAGGCAACGCCGCTCCTGCGGGGTCAGGCTTGCGCTGTCCTGGTTGTCATTGAGCGGCGGCTCTTCGACACTGTCGTCGTAGTCCAGAAGGTCGCCCACCTGCTGGAGCTGGCGGTGCAGCGTCGACATCTCGGCCGTCAGCTCGCGCTTGCGCACCTGCAGCGCTTCGCGGAACATCGCCTCGGCTCTTTCCTGCGAATCGGCCTTGCGAAGCTCGTCCATCAATTCCTGGATGACGGCAATCGGCATGCCGGTCTCGCGGCAGACGGTGATAACCGCCATGCGCATCACGTCGTCTTGGCCGTAGACCCGCATCAGCCCGATGCGATTGGCCGAAATCAACCCCTTTTCTTCGTAGAAATGCAGTGTCCTGTGCGTAACGCCGAATGCGTTGGCCATATCGGCGATTGGCACCGGACCGTCCGGTAGATCCGGCGGCAGCGCGGCCGAAGGCAGAAACCGGTATTTCGACCGGGCCTCCGAAGCGATACCGGCGGCAGCAAACAGGCGTTTGGAACCGTCTGGCATGAACCCTCCTAGGGCATCGTGTTGCACCTCATGCGGATTTGCCAGTTGCTTCCCAGGCGCGGCGAGTGGGGTTTTCCTCTGGGCGTTCTTATCATTGGGAAAGAAGCAGTACGCGGCCTACGTTTACGCGATACAATGTCCACGTTATGCGTGAACGATCTCATTTATAAGTGCTAAAAATAATCTCTTTTAAATGGGATAGCAACGTAAGGGCATATTTTGCCGGCACGCCTTCTGTGCTGCAGCAAAACATGTGCTGCGCTGCCGCATGATCCAGCCATCTTCGGAAGGCCGCGGGAATTACTGTTTGCGCTACGCTTGCCGTCGATCTTCGATTGAAATGCTTGGGTTTCATCAACGTCCGGCATCGCATCCATCTGCGAATCTCGTTGGCCATTGCAGGGCACTTGGCTTAAAAGCAGGGCCTCCCGTTTCCGTGACCGATGGATGCCAGCCATGCCCGCCAAGCTCTCCGTGAACCTCAACGCCGTCGCCATGCTGCGCAACCGGCGCGACCTGCCCTGGCCGAGCGTCGAGGCGCTGGGCCGAATCGCCCTTGCGTCAGGCGCGAGCGGCCTGACGGTGCATCCGCGCCCCGACCAGCGCCATATTCGCTTTTCCGACCTGCCGGTCATCCGCAATCTGATCGATGACGAATTCCCGAACGCCGAGTTCAACATAGAAGGTTATCCCACGCAGGAATTTTTCGACCTCTGCGCCGGAGCTGCGCCCGAGCAGGTGACGCTGGTGCCTGACGATCCCGCGCAGGCGACCTCCGATCACGGCTGGGATTTCCGCAAGCACCGGGCATTTCTGACCGATGCCGTCGCACGGCTGAAGACGATGGGATGCCGGGTCTCGCTGTTTGCCGACGGAGACGGGGATGCTGAAGCCGTCGAGATCGCCAAGGCCGTCGGCGCCGACCGGATCGAACTTTATACCGGTCCCTATGGCGGCTGTTTCGACGCGCCGGAACGGGCGGCCCCGATCCTCGAAGCGCTCGGACGGACGGCGGATGCAGCGCTGGCGATCGGCCTTGCCGTCAATGCCGGCCACGACCTGACGGTCGCAAACCTGCCTGATCTGGTGAAGCGCATTCCGGCGCTTGCCGAAGTCTCGATCGGCCACGGGCTGACGGCCGACGCGCTGGAGTATGGCATGGCCGAGACGGTACGGCGGTTCTGCCGGGCGTGCGGGCAGGCGGTTTGAGTGGGGTCTTCTTCGAGGCGGCAAGAAAGGGTCTTTTGCGCCCAAGGACTTGGGCGCGCTGGATTCCTGTGACAGGCACAGGAATGAGGGTGGAGAGGTAGCGCTTCCCATCAGTCGTTGCCTCAATGGCGACGGGAAATTTGACGAAGGCACTCAATTTAACCTCCCTCATTCCTGTGCCTGTCACAGGAATCCAGCCACGGCGCGTCCGCGCCGTGAGTGACTCACCTCACGTGATGAGGGTTTCAGCGTCCCAAATCGGAGCACGCTCATCCCTGCGGCGAGCGCAGGGATGAACGGAAAGCTCAGTGGCCTCCGGCGTTTCCAGCCGCCGTCAAAGCAGCCTTATGCGCCACGAAGAAATCCTTCAGCGATTGCGGCTGTTTGCCCGTCAGCTTGGTGAAATCCCCAGTGACGATGTCGAACTTGCCGGCGCGGATGTTGGCGTCGGCGGAAACCAGCATGTCGGCGACGAAGCCGGGGAGGCCGGCGCCGCGCATGCCCTGGCCGAGCTGCTCATCATTGACGTCGACCACTTCGAGCGGCTTGCCGGCGGCTTCGGCGGCGATGGCGGCGATCTGGCGGTTGTTGAGCGACGCCGCACCGGTCAGCGTGTAGGTGGCGCTGTCCGATGTGCCAGAGGCAAGGGCGGCGGCGATCGCCAGGGCGCAGTCGTCACGCGAGATGGTCGAGACCTTGCCGTCGCCCGTGGCGCTGTACCATTTGCCGCCCTGCAGGTTGTGCGGCATGCTGTGCAGGTAATTGTCGTGATACCAGGCGTCGCGGATGATCGTGTAGGCAAGGCCGCTCGCCTTGATGGCGTTTTCGCTGCCGAGATGATCAGGCGCGAAGGTGACGAGCGAATCGTCCGGCGCCGGCATCGAGGTATAGGCGATGTGCTTGACGCCAGCCTTGGCGGCAGCGGCAACGGCCGCCTTGTGCTGGGTGAGGCGTTTGCCGGGGGTATCCAGCGCATCGGTACTGATGATCAGCAGGCGGTCGACGCCGGCGAACGCCTTCTCGAGGCCTGCCGCGTCGTCGAAATCGGCCTTGCGGGTGACGACGCCCTTGTTTGCGAGTTCGGCAAGCTTTTCCGGGCTGCGCGTCGCCGCGACAATCGTGCCGGGGGCGACATTGTATGTTTCGATGAGGTGATGGATGACGCGTTGGCCGAGCTGTCCGGCGGCGCCGGTGACCAGGATGGTTTCGCTCATAAGTCGGTTCCTTCTGTGCTCGATAGGTAGTCTCAAAAAGAGAGCAGCACTAGAATAGGAATTGACTTGACGGTGTAAAGGAGGCAGTTTTTCGGCTCTACGTTACCAAAAGGGAACCAGCTCATGAGCGGCGCGGTCGTCAGTCTGAAAAACAGGATGCCGGGGGCGCGGCGCGAGATCGATCTTGCCGGCCTCGATTTTTCCAATTGCCCGGTCAGGGACATGATGCAGCAGATCGGCGGAAAATGGTCGACGCTGCTGCTCGAAGTGCTGGCGGCGGAGCCGCGTCGGTTCGGCGAGCTCAGGCGGATGCTGCCCGATATTTCCCAGCGCATGCTGACACAGACGCTGCGTGATCTGCAAAGAGATGGTTATATCGCCCGCGAAGTTTTCCCGACCAAACCGCCGAGCGTCGAATATTCGATGACCGAACTCGGCCGTTCGCTCTACCTGCCGCTGTCGCAATTGTTGAACTGGGCGGAAGCCAACCATGATGCCGTCCGCGCCGCCCGTTCACGTTTCGATTCTGCCGATAGCTAGAGTGTCTTACTTGCCGCGTCCTTCCGTCAGGAACAGCAGGAAGGCGAGCGCCGGGAAGGCGAAGCCGATCCAGGCGGTCATCGTCCAGCCGCCGGTGGCATAGGCCCAGCCGCCGAGCGCCGAGCCGAGCGCGCCGCCGGCGAAGAAGGTGGCCATGAAGAGGCCGTTCAGCCGGCTGCGATGTTCCGGGTTCAAGCCATAGATGGCACGCTGGCCGCAGACGAGATTGGTCGTCACCCCGAAATCGAGCATGATCGCCGCCACAGTCAGCAGGATCAGGGCGGTCAGCGAGCCGTCCGCTGCGAAATGGCTGATCAGGAAGGAAGCCATGCCGAGCAGCATGGCAAGCGTCGAGGCGATCTTCGTCATGCCGCGATCGGCAAGCCGCCCGGCGATCGGCGAGGCGATGGCGCCGGCAGCGCCGGCAAGCGCGAAGAGGGCGATGCCGTTTTGCGTCAGCCCGAAGGCCGGGCTTGCAAGCAGCAGCGGCGTCGTCGTCCAGAACAGGCTGAAGGCACCGAACATGCCGGCCTGATAAAGCGCCCGGCGCTGCAGCACACGTGAGGTCAGCGCCAAATGGCCCATGGAAGCCAGCAGCTCGCCGTAGCGCAGCTTCGTCTTCGGCACGCGGACCGGCAGGTTGGCGCGCAGGATGACGGCGAGCACGATCATCAGGGCTGCGGTGACATAATAGACCACATGCCAGGACGAGGCCTCGGCGACGAAACTTGCGAAGGGGCGGGCGAGCATGATGCCGCAGAGCAGGCCGCTCATGACGTTGCCGACGACCTGTCCGCGTGTCGCATCGGGCGCCATGTTGGCGGCAAAGGGAACCAGGACCTGAACGGCGACCGATGAAAGGCCGATGCAGAGCGAAGCGACGAGGAAGGCTGTGGGTGTCGAAGCCAGCGCCGCGCGGATCAGCGCAACAGCGGAGACGGCGACCAGCAGCAGCACGAGCCGGCGGTTCTCCGTGAGATCGCCGAGCGGCACGATCAGCAGCAGGCCGAGGCCGTAGCCGATCTGCGTCAGTGTGACGATCAGGCCGGTTGCGGCAGGCGTGAAGCCGAGCTCGGCGCTGATCGGGCCGGCAAGCGGCTGGCCGTAATAGAGATTGGCGGCCACCAGCCCGCAGGCGGCGGCAAAAAGAAAGGTGAGCCAGGGGGATAGCGCCCTTGGAATGGCCTTATCCGGCGCGGTGGCTGAAATGCTCATCAGAAACTCCGGTATGATTGAATGGATTAATTGCAAATCGGTCTGCCGGCGGCCACCCGTTTCCGGGCGCGCAGGGGAATGCTGGCATTCCCCCGGGGGAAAGTCAGGTCACCAGCTTCATCGCGGCTTCGGCAGCGGCAGCCATTTCTTCGCCGCTGCGTTCCGTTTTGCCGATGACGCGCATGCCCTTGGTGAGGCAGAGAAGCGCAAGCGCTACCGCCGATACATCGATATCCGCCGAAATCGAGCCATCGGACTGGCCGAGGCGGATGAGGTCGGCGAGAAGCGTCTCGTCGGTGATGAAGGCGGTGGCGACGCGTTCGGCCGCCTCTGCATCGAAGAGAGCGAGATCGCCGGCGCTGCCGACGACGAGGCAGCCCCGCCGGCCGATTTCACCGTGCGAAGAGCCGGCAAAGAAGGTGATGAGCGCATGGAGCTTATCGCGGCCGGTCTCGGCACGTGCCAGCCTGGCATCGAGCAGGCCGCGACGCACGGCGCGGTAGCGGTCGAAGGCGGCAAGGAAGATGCCGCGTTTGTCGCCGAAAGCCTTGTAGACGCTGCCGGCGGCAAGCCCCATGGCCTCCGTGAGTTCACTGATCGAGGCAGCATGATAGCCGCGCTCGGAAAAGACGCGTTGCGCCGCGTCGAGTGCCGCGTCGGCGTCGAATTCCCGCGGACGGCCGCGGCTGCGGGTCTTCTCATGATCGAGGGTTGTTGCGCTCATGCTTGCCTAATTAGGAAATGATCGTTTCCAAATCAAGCGAAATTTTTGCGACGCAGCAAATCAGAGTGTGAGAAGCCAGTTCTGGCCATTTGCCTCGGGGCCGAACATGCGATGTCTCTCCTCGGAGACAAGCCGGAAGCCCGATTTGACGTAGATGGCGCGGGCGGTTTCCAGCATGTCGTTGGTCCAGAGCTGGAGCTCGCGATAGCCTTTCTGCCTGCAAAAGCGGATGCATTCGTCGACCAGCAGCTTGCCAAGCCCGAGGCCGCGGGCTGATTTGTCGACATAGAGCAGCCGCAGCTTGGCGATGCCGTCGCCGCCATTGGTGACGAGGACCGAGCCGACATTGACGCCGCCGCGTTCGGCAATCCAGCAATATTCCTTGGCGGGATCGAAATTGGCGAGGAATTTGCCGGCGACCTCGGCGACCAGCGCCTCGAAGCGCAAGTCCCAGCCATATTCCTCGGCGTAGAAGCGACCCTGGCTCTGAACGATCCAGCCGATATCGCCGGCGCGATGGGCGCGGATGATGGCGGGTGCGGGCTTGGCCGCCGGGTCGAGCAGGGCGCGGATCGTGTCCATGGCCGAGACGACGGCTTGCGGCTCGCCGATCGCCAGAGTGTCGAAGCGGGCGGCGATCTGGGCATTGGCGCGCCGGCCGAGTTCTTCGAACTGCACACGTCCCCGATCGGTGACATTGATGATCTGGCTGCGTAGGTCGGCCGGATCCGGGCTGGTCTCGATCAGCCCTTCGGTGCGAAAGCGCTTGAGGATGCGGCTGAGATAGGCAGGGTCGAGATGCAGGTCGCGGACAAGGGCTGCGGCGCTGATGCCGTCATGCGAGCCGATCTCGAAGAGAATGCGGGCATCCGTCAGCGTGAAGGGGGAGTCGAGATAGGCCTTGTTCAAGAGGCCGAGGAAATTCGTGTAGAAGCGGTTGAAATCGCGGGCGGTTTCGATGAGGGCGGTGTCGGACATGATGATCTCCAAACGGAGATCTCGCCAGACTGCTGACACAGGCTTGCTCCTCGCTCAGCGTCGTCCTCGGCCTTGTGCCGAGGATCTGCTGCCCCATCGAACCGAGGCAGATGCTCGGGACAAGCCCGAGCATGACGGATGAGAGGCCGGCGACTGTCCGAACAAGCTGACGTGCATCTCCTGATGGAGTTCTTTGTCCTCAATTTAGTTGACTGAGTCAACTAAATTGATCACAACTCACGCAGCTTCTTCCGTTTCCGCTTCGTCGTCGCCGAGAGCGAAATCCACCGCCGCATGGGCATGGATCGTCGTGGTGTCGAAGCCCGGCAGCGGCAGGCGGTTGGGATCGAGGATCAGGCAGATCTCGGTGCATCCGAGGATGATGCTGTCGGCGCCGTGCTCTGCGGCGCGGTCGATGATATCGATCAGTTTTTCGCGCGAGCTGTCGTGCACCCTGCCGGCGCAAAGCTCGTTGAAGATGATGTCGTGCACAGTCGTGCGGTCGGCGGCGTCGGGCACCATGATGTCGAGACCGAGGCTCTTCATTCGGTCGGTGTAGAAGCCGTGCTCCATCGTGTAGCGGGTGGCAAGCAGCAGCGGACGCTTGCGGCCGGCCGCATGCAGCGATTTCGCCGTCTCATCGATGATGTGGATCAGCGGCGCGGAGATCTTGGCGGCGACCTGATCGGCAATCAGGTGCATGGTGTTGGTGCAGATGAGGATACAGCCGGCGCCCGCGGCCTCCAGACGCGCCGCCACCTCGCCGAGGCGGCGAGCCGCGCCAGCCCAGTCGCCAGCCTTCTGAAGAGCGACGATCTCCTCGAAATTGACCGAATGCAGGATGAGCTCGGCCGAGGCGAGGCCGCCTTTGCGGGCGCGCACCATCTCGTTGACGAGGCGGTAATAGACCGCCGAACTTTCGAAACTCATGCCGCCGATCAGGCCGATCGTTTTCATCTCTTCATGCTCCCATGCTGCGAGTTTCGAAAATGATGCCGCAATGCTCGCGCGATGTGTTTGCGTTGTTTGTCTTTCATATCAAATATCTGATATGGTTTTGCACAGTTTCCAAAAATCATGCAAAAATCGGGCGGAGGATCCCCTTAAGGCACATGCTTGACGATCGTGACAGACGCATTCTCGACATGCTGCAGAAAGATGCAGGCATATCCGTGACCGATCTGGCCGAGTACGTGGCGTTGTCGGTCTCGGCCTGCTCGCGGCGCATCCAGCGGCTGGAGGAAAGCGGCCATATCCTTCGGCGCATCATCGTGCTCGACCGGGAAAGGATGGGCGTGCCGACGACGGTCTTTGCGCTCGTCAAGACGGCACACCATTCCGACGAATGGACGGAAACCTTCCGCAGGATCATCAGCGACATCCCCGAGATCGTCGAGGCGCACCGGCTGACCGGCAATCACGATTACATTCTGAAGATCGTGCTGCCGCGCGTCGAGCATTACGATGTCATCTATAAGCAGATTGTGCGCAAGCTGGAACTCTTCGATGTCTCGGCGTCGATCTCGATGGAAGAGTTGAAACATGGAATGGCGATACCCGTGGGCTATGCCCGATAAAACGGCATTTCGAGAGGCCGCGATAATATGAGCAACAGCGATATTCATAGCTATTTTCTGCCAGGGGAAAAACTTCTTTGGTCCGGGCGTCCCGCACAGGGATTTCGTCTGACAACGTGGGATTTCGCCCTCGTTCCCTTCTCGCTTTTTTGGGGCGGCTTTGCTCTCTTCTGGGAGACCAGCGTATTGACCACGCCGGGAACGCCGGTTTTCATGCGCCTATGGGGTATCCCGTTCGTCCTGATAGGCCTTTATTTGATCGCGGGACGCTTTGTCGTCGATGCGGCGGTGCGGGCGCGTACCGAATACGCGCTGACCGACCGGCGCGTCATCATTCGCAGAAGCGGTCTGCTTCCGAATGTCTCTGCCACCCAGCTCGACCTGCTGCCGTCGATCAATCTCGAAGAGGGCAGTTTCGGTAAGGGGACGATCACATTCGGCACGTCTTCTTTTCAGCGATACAAAACGGCGGGCGTCTGGACGCCCAGCCTGTCAAGAGACCCGCAGCTTCTGGGGATCGACAGCGTGCGGCACGTTTATAATCTTCTGGAAAAAGCACGGCTCGATTGCCTGAAAAACCGATAGGTCTCCGCCCCATCGATAGCGATTAATTTGCCTCGATACGGAACGTTTTTCGACATATTGCGTTCACCTTTGGTTCAGGAGGAGGGGCAGCTATCCCTCCACTTGGAGGAGTAGAGGAGAACAGTCATGAGAAAGCTAACCATTTCAGCGTTATGCTTGATCATAGGTATCCCCGGCGTTACGCCGGCGCAGGCGTTTCCGGCTATCACCCCACCCAGGATCGAACCTCAGCAGCAGATCGAGCAAGTGCAATGGCGCGGCCGAGGCGGCCACTGGAACGGCGGCCATCACGGCGGATACCATCATAGTCATGGATCGGGCTGGGGCTGGGCCTTGGGCGGTCTGGCCGTCGGTACGATCATAGGCGGCGCATTATCCCAGCCCTATTACGGCTCGTATTATGGCTCACCCTACGGCGGCTATTACGGTACACCCTACCGCTATTATGGCTCGCCCTACCGGTATTATGGTTCGCCCTATCGCTACTATGGCTCGCCTTACCGCTATTATGGCCGGCCGTACCGCTCCTATGCATCTTCTGCCTATTATGGAGGAGGCGGAAGCCACGAGGCTTGGTGCTATTCGCGCTATCGTTCGTACAGGGCGTTCGACAATACGTTCCAGCCCTATTACGGACCCCGTCGCCAGTGTGTCGGTCCCTATTGATCGGCGCGTTACGCATCTGCCCGTGAACTGCTTCCAGGGCGACTCCCTTCTTGCGACCCGGCGACACGGCATGCCTGTGTTGAACCCCAGCGGACGCTCGGTCTGGGGAGTTACGACTCGGCCTGAGTTCGGCTCCCATGAGCTTTCCCGCAGGAAGAGCCGATAATCATCGAACCCCCTCGACTGCCGGCGGCGCAGGGCAGGCATGCCGAAACGGCAGTTGCAACATTCGCGGCAAAAGCCACATTGGTTTCGAGCGAGATGGCGCAAAAGGGGCAGGTCATGAGCGATCATCATGTCGTCGTTGTCGGCGGCGGTTTCGGCGGGCTGCAACTCGTCAACGGGTTGAAGGGCGCGCGTGTGAAGGTCACACTCGTCGACCGGCGCAATCATCATCTCTTTCAGCCGCTGCTCTATCAGGTGGCGACCACCATCCTTTCCACCTCGGAGATCGCCTGGCCGATCCGCCGCCTCTATGCCGACCGGCCCGATGTGACGGTGCTGCTCGGCGAGGTCACCGGCGTCGACAGCGGCGCCAGGACGGTGTCGCTGCGCAACGGCATGACTCTGGGTTACGATACGCTGGTACTGGCGACCGGGGCGACGCATGCCTATTTCGGCCGTGACGAATGGGAACCGGTGGCGCCCGGCCTGAAGACGCTCGAGGATGCGACGACGATCCGCCGGCGCGTGCTGCTTGCTTTCGAGAAGGCGGAGATGGAGAGCGATCCCGCCGTGCGCGACGCGCTTCTGACCTTCACCATCGTCGGTGCCGGGCCGACCGGCGTCGAGCTTGCCGGCATCATCGCCGAGCTCGCGCATTTCACCCTGCCGAAGGAATTCCGCAACATCGATACGCGCAAGACCCGTGTCGTGCTGGTCGAGGCAGGCCCGCGGGTGCTGCCGACCTTCGCCGAGGAGCTTTCGGCCTATGCCCAGACGGCGCTGGAAAAACTCGGCGTCGAGATCCATCTCGGCAGGCCGGTGACCGACTGCAGCGCCGACGGCGTGAAGATCGGCGAGACCTTCGTCGCCAGCCGGACGATCGTTTGGGCGGCCGGCGTCACCGCCTCGCCGGCGGCCCACTGGCTGAACGTGCCGGCCGACCGGGCGGGGCGCGTCGTCGTCGAAAAGGATCTGAGTGCGCCCGGCCTGCCCGATGTCTTCGTCATCGGCGACACCGCTTTGGTCATGCGCGAGGACGGCAAACCGGTGCCGGGTATTGCGCCGGCGGCCAAGCAGCAGGGCGGCTACGTCGCCCGGGTCATCCGCGCCCGCCTGTCCGGCAAGCCGGCGCCGGCGCCCTTTCGTTACCGGCATCAGGGCAGCCTGGCGACGATCGGCCAGAGTGCGGCGATTATCGATTTCGGCCGCATCAAGCTGAAGGGCTGGATCGCCTGGTGGATCTGGGGTCTTGCCCACATCTACTTCCTGATCGGCACCCGCTCGCGCTTCTCCGTCGCCTGGAGCTGGCTGTGGATCTATCTCAGCGGCCAGCACAGTGCCCGGTTGATCACCCAGCGGGAGACGATGCGGGAGGAGGGGTAGGCTCTTGCTGCGAGGCAAGCCGGCGGACAGCAGGAGAGGGCATGCCTCGGGGCACCCCCCTCTGCCCTGCCGGGCATCTCCCCCACAAGGGGGGAGATCGACTTGCGGATAGAATCTCTCCAAACAATTGATGTTAGAACGAGCGGGTTCGTCCAGCCAATCTCCCCACCTGTGGGGGAGATGCCCGGCAGGGCAGAGGGGGGCGGCCACGGCACGCCGGTTCAGGAAACCGGCCGGCCCGTGAAGTCAATCCTCCCACGCTTGACACATGTCCCCACACCGCCTTAGCATCCCGCCCGCGTCCCCCAACCACCACCTAGGGTGTCGCATCCAGCCGTATCAACGGATAGAGGTTCCAATGCGCCGACTCACTTCTCACGAAAATCACATCCGAATTTCTGAGAAGTTGGTGGTTCATGCGCACTTTGAATCTGGGCATCCTCGCCCATGTGGATGCAGGCAAGACTAGCCTTACCGAAAGACTGCTTTTTGACGCCGGCGTTATCGACAAGCTTGGCAGCGTCGATACTGGCAATACACAGACGGATACCCTCGAACTCGAGCGACAGCGCGGCATCACGATCAGGGCCGCGGTGGTGTCGTTTGCGATCGGCGACAGGGTCGTCAATCTGATCGACACGCCCGGTCACCCCGATTTCATCGCCGAGGTCGAGCGGGTGCTTGGGTTGCTGGATGCGGCGGTGGTCGTCGTTTCGGCGGTCGAAGGCGTGCAGGCGCAGACGCGTGTGCTGGTGCGGGCGCTGCGGCGGCTCGGCGTTCCCTTCGTCTTCTTCGTCAACAAGGTCGATCGTCTCGGCGCGCGGTACGGGGAAGTGATCGAGGCCCTTGCCGCGCAACTGGCGGTGCGTCCCATCGCCATGTCCTCCGTCACCGATGCCGGCAGCAAGCTTGCCCAGGTGGAGGCTCTGGCGCCGGGAGACGAGCCGCTTTTTTCAGCGCTCTGTGAGGCGCTCGGCGAGAGCGACCAGGCGCTGCTCGACGACTATGTGCTCGCCCCAGAACGACTGACCACGGAAAGGCTCGGGCGCAGTCTGGCCGATCAGGTAGCAAGGGGCCTGGTGCATCCCGTCTTCGCGGGAGCGGCCATGACCGGTACCGGCGTGCCGACGCTAAGCTCGGCCATCGCGACGCTGTTGCCCGAGCGGCGGCTTGATCCGGACGGGCCGGTCGCCGGCAAGATCTTCAAGATCGAGCGCGGCTGGGGCGGCGAAAAGCTCGCCTATCTCTACCTGACTTCGGGCACTGTGCAGCTGCGGCAATATCTGGATCTGCCCGGGGGCGAGGAACGGGTGACTGCAATCCACGTGTTCGAGGCCGGCCGCAGCCATGGCGCCGCGAGCTTCTGCGCCGGTCAGATCGCCCGCGTCAGCGGCCTTGCCGGTGCCCGGATCGGCGATGCGATGGGCAGTAATCCGGCCTTGGGCGGGCGGGCTTACTTTGCCCCGCCGACGCTCGAAACACGCGTGCTTGCCCGACGGCTCTCGGACAGCGCGGCGCTTTGGTTGGCGCTGAACCAGATGGCCGAGCAGGATCCGCTGATCAATCTGCGCAGGACCGAGGAGACGAATGAAGTCTTCGTGTCGCTCTATGGCGAGGTGCAGAAGGAAGTGATCCAATCGACGCTGCTGACGGATTTCGGCCTCGAGGCGGGTTTCGAGGAAAGCACGGTCATCCTGGTCGAAAGACCCGTCGGCAGCGGGGCCGGCCTGCAGATCCTCTTCAAGGAACCGAATCCGTTTCTCGCCACCATCGGCCTGCGCGTCGAGCCGCGCCCTGCCGGCTCGGGCAACAGCTTCGCGCTGGAGGTGGAGGTCGGCCAGATGCCCGTCGCCTTTTACCGGGCGGTCGAGGAAACCGTGTTCGAGGCGCTGAAGCAGGGCATTTTCGGCTGGCAGGTCATCGATTGCCATGTGGCGATGACGGCGGCGCGGCACAGTTCGCCCGCAAGCACCGCTGCCGATTTTCGGCAGTTGACGCCCTGGGTGCTGGCAACGGCACTCTCGGCTGCGCAAACGGCCGTCTGCGAACCTTTCGACCGCTTTCACCTGGAAGCGCCCGTCGAGAGCCTGAGCAGCGTGCTCACTCTGCTGGCGAAGTCCGCTGCGGCGACGTCGCATTCCGTGATCGCCGATGGCGTGGCGCGGCTCGAAGGCGCTCTGGCGTCTCAGATGGTTCAAAGCGTCCAGCAGCAATTGCCGGGCCTGACGAGTGGGGCAGGGACGATGGAAACCGCTTTCGATCACTACGCCCCGATATCAAGGCCGCCGCGCCTGCGTCTGCGTTCGGGGCCTGATCCGTTCAACCCGGTGGAATATCTGTTGCGGCTGCAGTCCACGAGAGCCTCATGCTGAGGTGCGCAGGCCGAAGGCCGGAGCCTCGAAGCAGGGGGCGGGCGCTCTGAAGTGGCGGTAGAAGCGGCGTTGGCGGATGATGCTTCGAGGCGATCCTTTGGATCGCACCTCAGCATGAGGGCCGGTGGAGTATGCCGTTATCAAAAAAAGGCGGCCCCCGAAGGAGCCGCCTTTCATTCTTCAAGCCGACAGCGAGGCAATATCGATGACGAAGCGGTAGCGGACGTCGCTCTTGACGACCCGCTCATAGGCTTCGTTGATATTCTGGATGTCGATCTTCTCGATCTCGGAGACGATGTTGTGTTTGCCGCAGAAGTCGAGCATTTCCTGGGTTTCCTTGATCGAGCCGATCATCGAGCCCGCCAGGCTCTTGCGCCCGCCGATGACCGAGAAGGCGTGGACCGGAACCGGGTGCTCGGGAACGCCGACCAGAACCATCGTGCCATCAGACTTCAACAGGTTGAGATAGGCGTTCCAGTCGATTGTGGTGCCGACCGTGTTGATGATCAGGTCGAAGGTGCCGGCGAGTTTGGTGAAGGTCTCGGCGTCGCTCGTTGCATAATAGTCCTTGGCGCCGAGCTTGAGGCCGTCTTCCTTCTTCGACAGCGATTGGGAGAGGACGGTGATGTCGGCGCCCATGGCAGCACCGATCTTCACGCCCATGTGGCCGAGGCCGCCCATGCCGACGATCGCAATCTTCTTGCCGGGACCGGCTTTCCAATGCGCGAGCGGCGAATAAAGCGTGATGCCGGCGCAAAGCAGCGGGGCGCCGGAATCGAGTGGAATATTGTCGGGGAAGCGCAGCACATAACCTTCCTTGACGACGATCGAGTCGGAGTAGCCGCCGAAGGTCGGGGTCGTGCCATCCGCTTCATAGCCGTTATAGGTCGGGACGAGGCCCGGCATGTAGTGCTCGTAATCCAGGTCACGCGTAGCGCAGCCGACGCAGGAATCGACGAAGCAGCCGACGCCGACGCGGTCGCCGACCTTGAATTTCGTGACCTTGGAGCCGACGGCGGAAACGACGCCGGCGACCTCGTGGCCCGGTACCATCGGGAAAATGGAATTGCCCCACTCGTTGCGGGCCTGGTGAATGTCGGAGTGGCAGACGCCGCAATATTGAACTGCGATGACGACGTCGTCATCATTGGGTTCGCGGCGCTCGAAGGTGAAGGGGGTCAGCGGTTGCGACGCGTCGGTAGCGGCATAGCCTTTTGCGATAGCCATCTGATGCTTCCTTTTGGGGTTGGGAGGGGTTGAGCGGGATGGCGGACTATTGCCCGGATGCTGGCGAGGGCGTTAGAGTGATCCTCTCAGCTTCTTGCACGATCCTGCAAAAGTCAGGCGCCCGGCTGTTTGCGAAATGGCAAAGACACTCTAGATAAGGGCGATATCGCCCGCGCCAGACAGCTGACAGTCAGACAGCTGACAGAGAGAGTTGCCGCATGACCTTGCCCTTCAGCCCCTATCAGGAGATCGTCGATATCGCGATGCGCTTTGCGCCTCACGACGGTGAGTTCTCCACTTCAATCGGCAGTCTTCATGTCAGCCGCCGGTCCAGGCCCAGCGATCCCTTGCACAGCAGCTACCGGCCCTGTTTTGCCTTCGTGCTGCAGGGAGCCAAGAGCCTGCTGCTCGGCACGGAACAGATCAGCTACGGCACGGGGGATTATCTGCTGACCTCGCTCGACCTGCCCGTCGCCTGGCGGGTCACGGAGGCAAGTCCCGACGTTCCGCATCTCTGCCTGGGGCTGGCAATCGATTCCGAAAAGCTTTTGGAGTTACTCAGCCGCATCGATATTCCGCGCCCGGCCGCCCATACCGACGGGCAGCGTGGCATGGTGGTGAACGTCGCGCCGCCCGAGCTTATGGATGCCGCCGTCCGCCTGCTGCGCTTGCTCGATCGTCCAGGCGACATTCCCGCCATGGCGCCACTGATCGAGCAGGAAATCCTTTACCGGGTGCTGACCGGACCGCATGGTGCCCGGCTGATCAACATCGCCACGTCGGACAGCCACAGCAACAGGATCGCGCGCGCCGTCGCCTGGCTGAAGGAGAATTTCGCGCGGCCGCTGCGTATCGAAGACCTTGCCGACCGCGTCAATATGAGCGTCTCGTCCTTCCATCACCACTTCAAATCGGTCACGGCGATGACGCCGGTGCAGTATCAAAAGCAGCTTCGCCTTCATGAGGCGCGCCGGCTGATGTTCGTTGAGCGTCTCGATGCCGGCACGGCCGGCCACCGCGTCGGCTATCAAAGCCCGTCGCAGTTCAGCCGCGAATACAGCCGTCTCTATGGGGCCTCGCCCGCCCGCGATGTCGACGGCGGGCGCGAGATCATGGCGGCGGAATAGCATTCAAGGATGTTCGGCGGCGGCCATCCGGTCATTAAAGGATGTTTGACGTTTCCGGGCTAGGCTGGTGCTATCAATCAAGCAGGCACCGCCGTCCGCATGACGCAAGCACCGTCTCTTTCCATCGTCGCGCCTTGTCACAACGAGGAAGAGGGGCTGCGCGAGTTCTGCCGCCGCGCGAGCGCCGCCGCGCAGAGCGTTGCCGGCGACGCCTTTGAGCTCATCCTCGTCGATGACGGCTCGTCCGACGGCACCTGGGAGATCATCTCGGATCTGGCGGAAAAACTGCCGCAGGTGCTGGGCGTTCGTCTCCTGCGCAATCACGGCCACCAACTGGCCTCGACCGCCGGTCTTTCCGCGTCGCGGGGCGAGCGCGTTCTTTTGATCGACGCCGATCTGCAGGACCCGCCCGAGCTGCTTTTGATGATGATGCCGATCATGGAGCGTGGCGCCGATGTCGTTTACGGCCAGCGCACGCGCCGCGAAGGCGAAAGCTGGTTCAAACTCGCCTCCGCCTCGCTTTTTTATCGCGCGCTTTCCAGGCTCGCTTCCGTCACCATCCCGCGCGATACTGGAGATTTCCGGCTGATGCGCCGGCGCGTGGTCGATATACTGCTGGCGATGCCGGAGCGCGATCGCTTCATTCGCGGCATGGTCAGCTGGATCGGCGGCAAGCAGGTGGCGCTTCCCTATGAGCGCGACGCCCGTTTTGCCGGCACGACGAAATATCCGCTGCGCAAGATGATCAATTTCGCGCTCGACGCGATCACCAGTTTTTCCACGACACCACTGCGCATCGCCACATGGCTCGGCATGATCAGCGCCGGCGTCGCGATGGCGCTGCTCGTCTATACCTTCGTGCGCTGGCTGCAGGGCGAGACGGTCACCGGCTGGTCGTCGATCATGGCCGCCGTCAGTGCCTTCAGCGCCATCCAGCTGATCTGCATCGGCATCATCGGCGAATATCTCGGCCGTCTCGTGCAGGAGAGCAAGAGGCGGCCGATGTTCATGATCGAGACCATCCTGCGCGGCGGCGAACATGCCGAGCTGCCGACGGCTTTTTCGGAGATGAGCGCCGGCGACAAGCGCTCCGCGCTGGATGCAGCCTTTGCATCCGGTGAGCCGCGCTCGCAAAAGAACAGCCGGACCGGATGATGGACCGGATTGCCGCGCCTGTTCATTCGGCAGCCAGGCCCGAAGAATTGGTTGCCAGGCAGGATTCCACCATTGCGATCATTGCTTTCGTCGCGCTTGCCGTGGCCCTGGTGGTGCTGTTCCGCTTTCCGCCGGTTCTCGACTACGCCAATCACTATGCCCGTATCTGGCTTCTTTCGGGCGGGATCGGCGAGCAACCGTTTCCTGAAATCTATGCGATCGACTGGAACCGCACCTTCACCAATGTCGGGATCGATCTTCTGGCGATTTCGGTAGGGCCGCTGGTCGGCGCCGACAGGCTGGCGCGGGCTTTGCTTTTCCTGGCCATCGTGCTGCCGCCGCTTGGTGCGATCGGCCTGCACCGGGCACTCTTCGGCGGCCGGCACTATTGGCAGATCGCCATGCTGTCGCTTGGCTGGTGCGCCACGATGATCGGCGGCTTCCTCAACTTCCAGATCGGCCTTGGCATGGCCTTGTTCTTCGCCTGCGCCGACCTGCTGCTGCAGCGCCGAAATCCGGTTCTGCTTTTTGCCTGGCGGCTTGCCGCCGCGCTGCTGCTGACGGTGATGCACATCTTCTCACTCGGCTTCTATATGGCGATCGTCTGCGGCCTCGAATTTTCCTGGCGTTTCGACATCGTGCGATCGAAGGCAGGGCTGATGAGGCTCGCCGGCCGTTTGGCGCTGGCGATCGGCGCCTGCGCCCTGCCGCCACTTGCGCTCTATCTTCGCACCACCGCTTTGCCGAACGCCGGCGGCGATGGCCTCGGCCTTGTCTGGAACGATGGCGTCGTCCTGATCGTCATGAACCTGTTTTCCGCCATCACCACCTATGTCCCGGTGGTGGATGTCCTGCTGGTTCTGCCGCTGATCCTCATCTGCACGCGCGCCGTTCGCGCAGGCGACATCCGCATGCATGCGGGCCTTGCCGTCGCCGCCTGCGGATTGCTGCTTCTCTCCTGTGTCGCACCGCTCCACATGCTCGGCACCGGATGGATCAGCTGGCGCTTTCCGATCATGACGGTGC
Source organism: Rhizobium sp. BK619 (assembly GCF_014195245.1). Lineage (NCBI taxonomy): Bacteria > Pseudomonadati > Pseudomonadota > Alphaproteobacteria > Hyphomicrobiales > Rhizobiaceae > Rhizobium > Rhizobium sp. BK619. The sequence continues at coordinate 47,280 of NZ_JACIBH010000013.1, forward strand.
TCGTCGTCATGGCGATGGTATGCCCCTTCGCGAATCTGACGCGCCGGCAGGCGCTGTTGCTGGCGGTTGTCGTCAATCTCGCGGTTTTCGGGCGGGCCGGCTGGATCGGCTGGAACTGGTGGCTGGCACAGCAAGACGCCGCTGCCGTCGAGACCGTGCTGAAAAAGGTGCCGGCCGGCGCGGTCGTTCTGCCTCTAGGGCACGAACCCGAGATGGTCGGCGACTTTGCCCACACCAACCGGCATTTTGCCTGGGGACTGGACACCTTCCGGCATCTGCCGACGCTTGCCGTACCCTTCTCGCACGCTTTTGTGCCGACGCTCTTCACGGCCAAAGGCAAGCAGCCGCTCTCCGTTCTGCCGCCCTGGTCGGAGATCGCGGTTCCCGAGGGCAATCTGGTACCGATCAGCGTGCTTTCATGCCCTGGCATGATGCAGGAATATAGAGGCTATGCGCCTTATCTCTCGGACTGGCGCAGGCGTTTCGATTTCATCCTCGTCGCCAATGCCGATATTCCCGACCGGCATGTCGGCGCCTTGATGCCGGCCGGCCTGACGCTGATCGAGGATGCCGGCTTCGCCAAGCTCTACGCGATCGACAAGGCGGCGCCGGCAGCGCCTCCCTCGGTGCCTGCCGGTTGCGCCACGGCTCTATGAACCGTTGCGCTTGGCCTGGCCTCGCGCCTCGCTCTCCTTGTCATGTCACCGCGACCGCGTAATGTCAGCGCTCCTGGACGCGGCGATCTGTCCGGAGATAGACCTTGAATCCGGCCGTAGTTGCCCATCAACCCGATCCCTGGCGATCTGAAACGAGAGACCATGAGCGACACATCGCATACCCCGGAAGCTGGCGCCAAATATGTCATCGGCGTCGATGTCGGCACCGGCAGCGCCCGGGCCGGCTTGTTCGATATGGCCGGCAGCATGCTTGCCTCCGCCAAGCGGAATATCAGCTTGTTTCATGAAGCCGGTTCCATCGTCGAGCAATCGAGCCGCGAAATCTGGAGCGCCGTTTGCGCGGCCGTGCGAGAGGCGGTTTCCACAGCCGGGGTCGATCCGGCCTCCGTGGTCGGTCTGGGATTCGACGCAACTTGCTCTCTGGTCGTTCTCGGCGAAGGCGGCAAGCCGCTCCCCGTCGGGCCTTCGGAAGATCCGAACCGGGATATCATCGTGTGGATGGACCACCGCGCCGTCCCGCAGGCGGAGCGCATCAATGCGTTGGGTCATGACGTGCTGCGTTATGTCGGCGGCCGCATCTCGCCAGAGATGGAAACGCCCAAGCTTCTCTGGCTCAGGGAAAACCGTCCCGCTGTGTTCGATGCCGGCTGGCAATTCTTCGATCTTGCGGATTTCCTGACCTGGCGGGCGACCGGCGATCTGTCACGCTCGACCTGCACGGTCACCTGCAAGTGGACCTATCTCGCCCATGAGAAGCGTTGGGACGGCAGCTATTTCCACCAGATCGGCCTCGGCGTGCTGGCAGACGAAGGTTTTGTCCGCATCGGCCAGACTATCGTCGAGCCCGGTTCGGCGCTTGGTGAGGGACTGACCGCTGCTGCGGCGGTGGAGCTTGGCCTTACGCCGGGAACGGCTGTCGCAGCCGGGCTGATCGACGCCCATGCTGGCGGTGTCGGAACTGTCGGTGCCGATCCGCAAGCCAATCTTGCCTATGTCTTCGGAACCTCTTCCTGCACGATGACCTCGACGGCAGAACCGTCTTTCGTTCCCGGTGTCTGGGGACCTTATTATTCGGCGATGGTGCCGGGCCTATGGCTGAACGAGGGTGGCCAGAGTGCTGCCGGCGCGGCGATCGACCATCTTCTTTCCTTCCATCCGGCGGCCGGCGAGGCGAAGGAGCTTGCGAAAAGCGCGGGCATTCCGCTGCCGGTACTGCTTGCAGACATGGCTGCCGGCAAGGCGGGCCGTTCTTCCGATGCCGTCAAGCTGGCGGCCGGGCTGCACGTCGTTCCCGAATTCCTCGGCAACCGTGCGCCCTTTGCCGATCCGCATGCCCGCGCGACCATTACCGGTCTCGGCATGGAGCGGGATGTCGACAGCCTGGTCTCGCTCTACATCGCAGGGCTCTGCGGCATCGGCTACGGCCTGAGACAGATCATCGAAACGCAGGCCGAGGCGGGGGTCACTGTCGAGAACATCGTCATCAGCGGCGGCGCCGGCCAGCACGATTTCGTCCGCCAGGTGCTTGCTGATGCGAGCGGCAAGCCGGTGGTTGCCACGAAGGCCGAAGAGCCGGTGTTGCTGGGCGCGGCCATCCTCGGTGCCGTCGCCGGCCGGCAATTTGCCGATGTCGGCGCGGCGATGAGCGAGTTTACGAGGGTGGAAACACGTTTTCAGCCGTCGAAGGGTGAGATTTCCGATCTCCACCGCAAGCGTTACGAAGCCTTCAAGGAGCTTCAGACACTGGCGCGCAAGTTTCGCAGCGATGGCTGACATCGCTGCGCGACAAATGTCGAAGGCTAATTATTGATGGCTATGATCGCCCAATGGCTGTCTTCGCAGGCGTTATCCTCGCAGACCGCGCCCATCCAGACGGCGCCGTTTGCGAGCATGACGCCATCGCTGTTGACGAAGAGATCCTGATATTGCTGGCGCCCGACGGCGCGGCGCGTCTCCGGCGTCACCAGATCCTCGAAATTCTCGACGAAATCCTCGGCGTTCTCGACATCATAGGTCTCGCCATTGGCTTTGACGGTCAGCGGATATTCGGCAAGGCCGGCGATCGTCTCGGCGTCGCCGGAGCGCATCGCCAGAACGAGCCGGCGCAGCGGCCGGTCGAAAGCCTCGGCATTGCCGTGCAACTCCTCGATCCTGTTATAGACCTCGTTTTCCGACTGCGCGATGGCGCCGGCGCTTAGGAGCGGTGCTCCGAGGACGACTGCTCCGGCGAGGAGAAGGGCGGCAGGCAAGCGCGACATGGAAAGCTCCCGGCAATGGCATCGATTGACATTATGCGATGCTGACCGATGCGCGCCTATCCAATTCTGGTGTCTCCCTGAGCTTTCCCGTATAAAAATCTGCCGGGCCTGCTTGACGGCCCGATCGGTTTGTCGCATAAACCTCACGAACCGTACCGTACGGTACGTATATGGGAGCCGTGACCGTGTCCGTCGATACCGCAGAGCCGAGCGAGTTTTCGCCGCGCCAGAACGCCGTTCTGGAGCAGGCGCTGCGGCTGCTCGTCGATGGCGGCGAGAAGGCGCTGACGACCTCGGGGGTCGCGCGTGCCGCCAATTGCTCGAAGGAAAGCCTCTACAAGTGGTTCGGCGACCGCGACGGTCTGCTGTCGGCGATGATTGCCTATCAGGCGAGCAAGGTCCGCACCTTCGAGCGCAACGGCGAGCGGCTGACGGCGGCAAGCCTGCATGACCATGTCGTGATCTTCGCACGCGACCTGCTGGAGGTTTTGGCCGGCGATGTCTCGCTGGCGCTGAACCGGCTGGCGATCGGCCAAATCAACAAGACAGAGGCGAACCGCGACGGCTCGAAGCTCGGCAAGCTGCTGCTCGAGCGTGGCCGCCGGCAGATCGACCGCCGCGCCATGGCGCTGATCGATGCCGGAAAGAGGGCAGGGCTCCTGCGCTTTTCCGATGCCGATGAGGCTTATCACACGCTTTACGGCCTTGTTGTCTCCGACCTGCATGTGCGCATGCTGCTCGGCGAACCGGGCCTCAAGGATACCGCGCGCCAGGCGGAGAGGGCGGTCACCGCCTTCCTCCGGCTCTACGGCACGGACAAGGTTCTGGCGGAGATGCCGGTTCTCGGCTGATTTCGCCTTAATGACAGTCAACAAGACAAGCACAAGGGAAGGAACTTCAAATGCGCGTCTATTACGATCGTGATGCCGATCTCAACCTCATCAAGGCTAAGAAGGTCGCCGTCATCGGCTACGGCTCGCAGGGCCGTGCTCATGCGCTGAACCTCAAGGACAGCGGTGCCCAGAACCTGGTCATCGCACTCAAGGCCGGTTCGCCCACCGTCAAGAAGGCCGAAGCCGATGGCTTCAAGGTCATGACAGTTGCCGAAGCTGCCGGCTGGGCCGACCTGATGATGATGGCGACCCCGGACGAACTGCAGGCCGATATCTACAAAGCCGACATCGCTCCGAACATCCGCGACGGCGCTGCCATCGCTTTCGCTCACGGCCTCAACGTTCACTTCGGCCTGATCGAGCCGAAGGCTTCGGTCGACGTCGTCATGATCGCGCCGAAGGGCCCGGGCCACACGGTTCGCGGCGAATACCAGAAGGGCGGCGGCGTTCCCTGCCTCGTGGCCGTTCATCAGAACGCGTCCGGCAATGCGCTTGAACTCGCGCTCTCCTACGCCTGCGGCGTCGGCGGCGGCCGTTCCGGCATCATCGAAACCAACTTCCGCGAAGAGTGCGAAACCGACCTCTTCGGCGAACAGGTCGTTCTCTGCGGCGGTCTCGTCGAGCTTATCCGCGCCGGTTTCGAAACGCTGACCGAAGCCGGTTATGCGCCCGAGATGGCCTATTTCGAGTGCCTGCACGAAGTGAAGCTGATCGTCGACCTGATCTATGAAGGCGGCATCGCCAACATGAACTACTCGATCTCCAACACGGCCGAGTGGGGCGAATACGTCTCCGGTCCGCGCATCATCACCGCCGAGACCAAGGCCGAGATGAAGCGCGTCCTGAAGGACATCCAGACCGGCAAGTTCACCTCCGAGTGGATGCAGGAATACCGGTCGGGTGCAGCCCGCTTCAAGGGCATCCGCCGCAACAACGACAGCCACCAGATCGAGGAAGTCGGCGCCAAGCTGCGCGGCATGATGCCCTGGATCGGCAAGAACAAGCTGGTCGACAAGAGCGTGAACTAAGCGGTTCCGATGAAATAAACATAGGAGGCCGGAGTGAAAGCTCCGGCCTCTAACGTTCCGCGCGCACGGTGAGCCAGCGGGTCGGCTTGCCGTCATAGCCGCCGCCGTCGCTTTCCTCGATGGCGAGGTTTTGCCAGCCGCCTTTGGTCAAAAGCGCCGACAGCCATTTGCGTGAGGGGTAGTTGTAGTAGCGCCCGAAGCCGTCATGGCCTTCCGCTTCTCCCGCCTTGAAACTTGCGTGAAGAAGGCCGCCGGTTTTGAGCGCGCGGCGGATGCGGGCGAAGACATCGGGCAGTTCAGCCCTGGGAACGTGGAGAAGGCTCGCATGCGCCCAGACGCCGTCGAAGGCGCTGTCGGCGTCGAGCTCCTGGAACAGCATGACCTTGACCGGCCTGCCGATCAGCGCTTCCGCCTGTCTGGCAAGCTCGGCGGAGCCATCGGTCGGCGTCACGTCGAAACCCTGCGACAGCATGTAGGCGCTGTCCTGGCCGCCACCGCAGCCGAGTTCGAGGATTGCACCACCCGGTGCGATACCGGCGAGGAAGGCATCGAGCTGCTGCTTCGGTAGGCTGCGCGTCCGGTTGGCGTATGTCGCGGCGTAGTCTTCGTAAAAGGCGGAGGTGCTGTCACGAGGCATCCGGATCGGCCGTTGGTGAGCGTGGTCTGGATTGAAGATGTCTTTCGGGAAGCCGGTCGGCGCCGATGATGTCGACGACGAGGATGCCGTCCGGTATTTCGCGGTAGAAGGCGACGTGGCGCATGTGGAGGAGGCGGCGAAGGCCGGAGCCGAGTTCGTCGCACGCATCTCCCATGGAAGGCACGCGCGAAAGAAGCACGAAAATCCTGTCCCAATCGAGAAGATAGGCATCCGCCTGCGCCTCGCCGAAATGCAGGCTGGCATATTCGTCAATGCCTGACAGCACGGCGTCTGCGGTTCGGGTCAGCCTATAGGTTGATGTCACGCAGCTTCGCCTTCGTTTCCAGCAGGATGTCGGCAATGCGCCGGTCGCTGATGCCGCTCTCCTCAGCCTGCGTCAGGATATCACGCAGTTCGTCGTCATCAAGCTTGCGGTGGTTCTGATCCTTCAGGACGAGTTCCGCCAGATATGCACCGGCACTGCTGTATCTGCCGCTTGCTACACGGCGTGCGACGTAGTCCGCCAGATTGTCCGGAAGCATGATCGTCATTTTCGCCATCGAATTCGGTGCCGTCCGTAGATGCCGGTTTCAGCGTCCCTGATGCCAGCTTCCCATTCCCCACTTTGTGATAGAAGCGTTGCGCTCTGCCGTCGAGCACTTGGGTCACATCAAGGTCAGTCTTTTTTATCGATGTGGAAGACTCGTTCCAAAACTTTGACATGGGCGTCGCCGGGCAGGATATCCGCCTCATGGCGCTCGGCCGTCGCGTAAAGATCGCATCAGCGGTCGCAAGTTTGAGGGCTGCCGATATCTCTGCGGCACGGTGGGCAAGCGTTGTGCCGAGGGGGCCACCATGCGGCGCCCCCCTGTCGGTGTTGACGCCGCCGGTCGCGTGGAACGTCCGACGTTCAGGTCGGGATGAGGCGCGTCCAGCCGTGCTCATCGTTTGTTACGCCCTTCTGCAGACTGACGAGCTGTTGACGCAATTCACTGGTCAACTTGCCGGTCTGTCCGTCTCCGACCAGAAACTCACCGCCGGCATGTCGAACCAGGCCGATGCCCGCCAGAACTGCGGCAGTGCCGCAAGCGAACGCTTCGACGAGCCTGCCACTGGCAGCGTCGTCTTGCCATTCCGCGAACGAGTAGGGGCGCTGCTCGACGCGCAAGCCCCTTTCTTCGGCGAGCACGATCACGGAAGCCCGGGTGATGCCCGGCAGGATCGTGCCGCCAAGGGGCGGGGTCACCACTGATCCGTCGTTCATCACGAAGAAGACGTTCATGCCGCCGAGTTCTTCGACCCAACGATGCTCTGCGGCGTCCAGGAAGACCACCTGATCGCAACCCTTTTTGGTCGCCTCGGCTTGCGCCACGAGGCTGGCTGCGTAGTTTCCGCCGCATTTTGCTGCACCCGTGCCGCCGGCGGCTGCACGGGTGTATTCGGTCTCGACCCAAAGGGAAACCGCCTTTGCGCCGCCCTTGAAGTAGGCGCCGACCGGAGAGGCGATGATGCAGAAGACATATTCCTGAGCCGGACGAACGCCGAGAAACGCCTCGTTGGCGAACATGAAGGGGCGAAGGTACAGGCTGGCGTCGCCCGACGGAATCCAGGCCTTGTCGACACGGACCAGTTCTTCAACCGCCTTCAGGAAGAGGTCTTCGGGCACGGGAGGCATCGCCATGCGGGTCGCCGACTGCGCGAAGCGGCGGGCGTTCTCTTCAGGCCGAAAGAGCAGAATCCGGCCATCGTCCGCCTTGTAGGCTTTCATGCCCTCGAAGATTTCCTGAGCATAGTGCAGCACGGCGCTCGCAGGATCGAGCTCCAGGGGTCGCCTTGGCGTAACCTTTGCATCGTGCCAGCCCTTCTCGGCCGTCCATCGTGCCAAGACCATATGATCCGTGAAGAGCTTGCCGAAGCCGGGCGTCTCGAGTGCCTGAATGCGATCGGCGTCCGGGACGGGAGACTTGTGGAGTTCGATTTTGATTTCAGGAGAGGCAGACGTCACGGTCATTTCTGGCACCTTGATAGTAAATTGAATAGTGGCGGCGACACTACCGCCGCCGAGCTGGTCTTGGAAGGGTCTGAATCAGCCGGTTTCGACTTTGATCAGAGGAATAATCGCTTGATGTGGCTGACGTCGAGCAGCAAATTCGCAACCGGGCGCCTTCGATGTCGGATGGCGGTTACATCAACTGAAATCCCGACCATCCAAAGGCTTTTGAATATAAGATTCCAACATGTCACCATGACAAGAAAATAGGTCAGTATTGTTGACATAAATTTCCCGGCATGGTCTTCTGCCGGGAATAGAAAATACGAGGAAACCCCATGCTTAACTGGGACACCATGTTTGCGTCGCGCTCGTCGCGCATGCGCGCATCCGAGATCCGCGAGCTTCTGAAGCTTCTCGACCGGCCCGATATCATTTCCTTTGCCGGCGGCATTCCGGATCCGGCGCTGTTTCCCGATCAGGAATTCAAGCAGGCCTATGCCGACATCTTCGATGGCGCTGCCGTCAATTCGGCGCTGCAATATTCGGTCAGCGAAGGCTACAAGCCGCTGCGCGAATGGCTGGTTCGGCAGATGGTCGATCTCGGCATCCCCTGCGAACTCGACAATGTCTTCATCGTCTCCGGCTCGCAGCAAGGTCTCGACTATCTCGGCAAGCTGTTCCTCTCGCCGAACGATACCGCGCTGGTGACCTGGCCGACCTATCTGGGCGCGCTGCAGGCCTTCAACGCCTATGAGCCAGCCTACGACCAACTGACGCCGAACGGCAACCGGACGCCGGACTCTTACCGTGCGGCCGCCGCGGCAGCCGGCGGCAAGGTGAAATTCGCCTATCTTTCCGCCGACTTCTCCAATCCGACCGGCGAAACGGTCGATCTCGATGGTCGCCGGAAGGTTTTGGCGCTGGCCGAAGAGCTGGACATCGCCGTCATCGAAGACGCTGCCTATCAGTCGCTGCGTTACGACGGCGACCCGATCCCGCCGATCCTGGCCCTCGAGATCGCTGAAAAGGGCGACATCAACGATACGCGCACGATCTATTGCGGCAGCTTCTCGAAGACGCTGGCGCCCGGCCTTCGTGTCGGCTTCATCGTCGCCAATGCGCCCGTTATCCGCAAGCTGGTGCTGATGAAACAGGCCGCCGACCTGCATTCCTCGACGATCAACCAGATGGCGATATCAGATGTCGCCGAGCGGGGCTTTGAGGCGCAGGTCGCCAAGATCAAGGCCGCCTACATGAAGCGCCGCGACTGCATGCTGGTAGCGCTCGACAAATATATGCCCGAAGGCACGAGCTGGACGAAGCCGGAAGGCGGCATGTTCATCTGGATCACGCTGCCGGAAGGCATGGACGGCGCCAAGCTATTGGCGAAATCGCTCGAAACCGCAAAGGTCGCCTTCGTGCCCGGCAAGGCCTTCTTCGCCGACGGTTCCGGCGCCAACACTTTCCGCGTCAGCTTCTCCTGCGCCAACGAGCAGATGATCGAGGACGGCATCGGCCGCCTGGGAGCGCTGATCTCGGCCGAGATCGGCGGGTGATTGCTGCGGCGGCTACGATAACGGACGTACCGTGTGGCCCCCTCATCCGACCCTTCGGGCACCAGCCTGGGCGAGCCACGGGTCTCGCCCGTCTTTCGGACCCCCGCTGGGGAGAAGAGGGGAGCAAGCCGCTTGCTTCTCTTTCCACCGCAGACGTTTTTAGGAAGTGAAACGTTGCCACGATTCCCCTTCTCCCCAGCGGGGAGAAGATGCCGGCAGGCAGATGAGGGGGCTACACGGCACGCGCTCTCCTCGCAGAGGGAAGGGTAGGCGGTTTATCTTTCCCTCCATCGCGAACGCTTCTCAGACAGCCAGCCAGAACACCAATCAAAATATAGTCGTCCAGCCTTCGTTGGCCGTTTCGCTCTTGCCGTAGCCGACACGGTCGGCCACGGCGCCGTCGGCATTGCGCAGGATGATGTCGCCGCCTTTGTTGGCAAGCTGGGGGCCGCCGCTTCCGGCATCGAGCGCTATGGTGCGCAGTTCGCCGGCCTCAAGCGTTCCCGACAGCGTCTGGGTCCTGCCGTTTTCGTCCTCCAGCTTCCAGCCGTCGAGCGATGCCGCCATGTCGGAGCGGTTGATGATCGTCACCGTTTCGGCCTCCGTGCCGCCTGCGCCGTTGACCGGGTTGATCAGCGCGGCGATGATGCGCAGCGACGAGGCGACGATCGGCTGCGGCCGGCGGGTGCCTTCGCCGCGGCCCTGGCCGCCGCGGCCGTCGGAGACGGGATGGCCGGTCGCCGCATCGGTATTCCAGTTCTGCGACTGGAAGCAGAGGAAGATCGCCGCCCATTCGTCGGTATCGTTGAAATGGACGAGCAGCGCACCATCCTGGTTCGGCCCGTTGGTGGCCTTGAAGCTGCCGCCGTCACCCTGATTCATGTGGATGTCGTGAATGCCGTTGCCCGGCTCGAAATGGAAATATTGGTCCGGCTTGTTGTTCTCCGGCCCCCAGGCCTCGCCGAAGGCGTAGAAATGCACGTCGGAATCGGCAATGCCTTCCTGGACGATCGGCTCGATGAAATCACGCAGGTCGTTCTTCGGACCGGATAGCTGGAAGGGCGCGACGTTCATGTCTTCGCGTTCGATCAGCCCACCGCGGACATAATCGATCGCCAGCTCCGGACGGTCCTTGCGGATGTCGGTCAGGCCCATCGGCAGCTCTTCGAGCGCTTCCGTCAGCGCCGGGTGCTTGAAATCGACGATGTTGGCGTAAAGCAGGTCGTGCGGCGATTCCTTCGAGCGGACGTTGAGCGCGATACGGTAGCTGATACCGTTCGCCTCGATGCGGATCTCGATGTGCGGATCGTTGTCGTCGTCAAGGGCGAGTGCGCTCGCCGTACCCTTCAGGACCTTGTAATTCTTCAGCATGGCGAACCTCGCAGGAGTAGCGGGCTCTTACGCTAACACGGCGAAAGTGCATCTTTTATGACGCCTGTCTTTCGCCGCGCAATGCCTGGTTCGTCATCGCCTATTGCTGGAGATGCGGGCCGAACAGCTCGAGATCGGCTTCACCAAGCCTGTCGCTCACCGTGTTCAGCTGGTGCCAGTAGGGATAGATCACCGGCGGCAGGCTGACGGCATCGAGGCGCTTGCGCTCCTCATCCGTCAGCTTCAGCTCGGCGGCGGCGATGTTGTCTCGGAACTGGGCTTCTGTGCGGCCGCCGATGATGACCGAGGTAACCGCCTTGCGGCCGATCAGCCAGGCGAGCGCCACTTGTGCGGCCGAGACGCCGCGCTCCTGCCCGATCGTGACCAGCGTCTCGACGATGTTCCAGAGACGGTTCTCGTCACGGATCGGCGGTTCGGTCCAGCCGGCGAACTGGCGCGTGCCTTCGGGAGCGGCCTGGTTGCGGCGGTGTTTGCCGGAGAGCAGGCCGCCGGCAAGCGGGCTCCAGACCAGCACGCCGAGGCCTTGGTCGATCGAAATCGGCAGCAGCTCGTATTCGGCGTCGCGGGCTTCCAGCGTATAGTGGATCTGCTGGCTGACGAAGCGCTGGTAGCGATGCTCGTTGGCGATGCCAAGCGCCTTCATGATGTGCCAGCCGGAATAGTTCGAGCAGCCGACGTAACGCACCTTGCCCTGCTTGATCAGCGTGTCGAGGGCTTCCATCGTCTCTTCGAGCGGCGTCTGGCCGTCCCATTCATGGACCTGGTACAGGTCGATGACATCGGTCTTCAGGCGTTTGAGGCTCGCTTCGCATTCCCGGATCAGGTGGTAGCGCGACAGTCCCTGGTCGTTCGGGCCGTCACCCATGCCGAAACGGGCCTTGGTGGCAAGCAGCACGCCTTGCGGCCGCTTGCCGGAGAGCACGTCGCCGATGATGTTTTCGCATTCGCCGTTGGAATAGGCATTGGCGGTGTCGATGAGGTTGATGCCGGCATCGATGCAGATATCGATCATCTTACGCGCCTCGGAGACGCCGAGGTCCCCGACGGTCTTGGCCCAGCCGACGCCGCCGAAGGTCATAGTGCCCATGGTCAAAGTCGAAATTTTGAGGCCTGAACGGCCGAGCGAACGATATTCCATTGAAACTCCTCCTTCATCGAAAACACGATTGACGTACCTCAGCGCGGCGGAATGGCAATGGCTGGGTATTCACGCCTGCGTGAGGCTAGGCAAGATTTTGAGCGCCTGCATCTCCCGGGCCGGCCGCGGTCGACGCGCGTGTCCGGCGGCAGGGCGCCAGCAGACTGATCGTACAATATGCCATCGGCTTGTCGACGGAAATCGTTCGGGCGCACCGATGACGCGCCGCGTCAGGTCTCTTCCTCGTTCTTCTTGTGAATGTTGTCGCGGATGGAAGCGATCGTTTCCCGAATCGTGTTGACGGTCGCGGCGTCGAGACCGACGGCTTTTCCGATGCAGTCGAACACTGGGGCGGCACGGTTCTTCAAGGCGTGCCCCTCCTTCGTCAGGCGCAGGAGGACCTGGCGCTCATCGGCGGGATTTCGGTTGCGGGTGACGAGGCCTGATTTCTCCAGCCGCTTCAACAGCGGAGTGAGGGTGCTCGAGTCGAGAAACAGGGTCTCGCCCAGATCCTTCACCGTGCGGTCGTCATGCGCCCATAATGCGGTCATCACCAGGAACTGCGGATAGGTCAGATCCAATTCGTCGAGCAGCGGGCGGTAAAGCTGGTTAAAGGCATGGCCTGCCGAATAGATTGAAAAGCAGAGCATTTCATCTACCTTCGGCACGTCGGTGAGATCATCTGGTGTGGCGTTTTTCATCACCTTCTCCTCAGGCCTCAATATAATTTGTGCGCGATCTATTTGCAAGCTATTGACGTCCCGGGCTCCCTGGCCCATATAGATAGCGCACAAACAAATCGCTTACAAATTATATGTCATCGGAAATATGGGCGGCCTGCCGCGTCAGGAGATGCGGAGACGAGTGATCGCCCTCCCGGTACGAATCTTAGTCAAACCCAACCGACGAAAGGAAATGACCAATGTTCAAGTTTGCTGCTGTCGTCGCCCTGGCGGGCGCGCTTCTTTCCGGTACTGCCGTTGCCGAGACGGCCAAGCCAACCGTCGTCCTCGTCCACGGCGCCTTTGCCGATTCTTCCAGCTGGAACGGCGTCGTCGAAATCCTGCGAAAGGACGGCTTCCCGGTCGTGGCTGCCGCCAACCCGCTGCGTAGCGTTTCCAATGACGCCGCCTATGTTTCCGACGTGGTCGCCAGCATCGCCGGCCCGGTCGTCCTCGTCGGCCATTCCTATGGCGGGCAGGTGATCTCGACTGCCGCAAACGGCCACGACAATGTCAAGTCGTTGGTCTATGTCGCGGCCTTCGCACCTGATGCAGGGGAATCGGTTGCCGATCTCGCCGGCAAGTTTCCCGGCGGTACGCTGGGTGCTGCGCTTGCGGCGCCGGTGAAACTGAGCGGAGGCGGCGTCGATCTTTATATCGACCAGGCGAAGTTCCATGATCAGTTCGCCAGCGACGTGCCGGCTGAACAGGCTGCCCTGATGGCGGCGGCGCAACGGCCGGTCACCGACGCGGCTCTCAACGAAAAGTCGGGAGAGCCCGCCTGGAAGAAGCTGCCGTCGTGGTTCGTCTACGGCACCGGCGACAAGAACATTCCGGCCGCAGCCCTTGCCTTCATGGCCGAGCGGGCAGGGTCCAAGCGAACCGTCGTGGTCGAGGGCGCTTCCCACGTCGTGATGGTTTCGCAGCCGCAGAAGGTGGCAGACCTCATCGAAGAGGCGGCAAAGTAACGTTCGATCAGGGCCACGGCGCTGAAGTGCCGTGGCTCCGTTTTTGGCGAGCATGAGCCTGCATGCGAGGCCGCGATCGACCGGGTTTGCAGCGATGGCTTGTCGGCGTCCAGCGGCGGCGGCACCTGTCACATCCCTGTTAACGACCCCCAATAAGGGAGGGGTGACCGCAATGAGGATCCCTCACATGAAAACGATCGTTTCCGCCGCTACACTTCTTGCCGCGAGCTTCCTTGCCGTTCCGGCCCTTGCCGCAAACCTCGTTCTCTACACCAGCCAGCCGAACGAAGACGCGCAGGCGACGGTCGATGGCTTCATGGCCGCCAATCCCGATATCAAGGTCGACTGGGTGCGCGACGGCACGCCGAAGATCATGGCCAAGCTCCAGGCCGAAATTCAGGCCGGCAACCCGGTTGCCGATCTTCTCCTGATCGCCGATGTGGTGACGCTGGAGCGCCTCAAGGAAGACGGCAAGCTGCTCGCCTATAAGTCGTCGGAAGCCGCGCAGTACGATGCCGCGCTCTATGATGCCGACGGCTATTACTATTCGACCAAGCTGATCACCACCGGCATCATGTACAACACCTCGGCGGCGATGAAGCCTGCGAACTGGAAGGATCTGACGAAGCCGGAAGCCAAGGGCCTCGTCACCATGCCGAGCCCGCTCGCTTCGGGTGCTGCCCTCATCCACGCCCAGACGCTTGCCGCCGTTCCGGGCCTCGGCTGGGACTTCTACAAGTCGCTCGCAGAAAACGGCGCGATCGCTGCCGGCGGCAACGGCGCCGTGCTGAAGTCGGTCGCTTCGGGCGAAAAGGCTTACGGCATGGTCGTCGACTATCTGCCGATCCGCGAGAAGGCCAAGGGCGCTCCGGTCGAGTTCGTCTTCCCGAGCGAAGGCGTTTCGGCCGTCACCGAGCCGGTCGGCATCCTCGCCAGCACCAAAAATGCCGATGCCGCCAAGAAGTTCGTCGACTACGTGCTTTCCGAAAAGGGCCAGGAAGGTTTTCTCAAGCTCGGCTACATCCCGGCCCGCAACGGCATGAAGCTGCCGGAAGGTTTTCCGGCGCGCGACACCATCAAGGTCCTGCCGATCAAGGCCGCAGATGCGCTCAAGAATACCGATCAGGATCTGAAGACCTTCTCGGGCATCTACGGTTCGAACTGATCCTTCCATGCACGGCTATGTCAGAACCGGAAACAGCCAGCCAGCCTGGCTGTTTCCCTTTGTCGTCATCACCGTCCTGATCCTCAGCGTGCTGCCGCTCGCCCGCCTTGCCATGGTCGGGATCGCGGCCTTCGCCAATGGCGGCGTTCTGACTGTGCTCGGCGACCCGTCGCTCTGGTCGGCGACCTATTACACCATCGTCACGGCAATTCTCGGCACGATCATCTCGCTCGTCATCGGCTGCCTCTTCGCCTTCCTGTTGACGCTGACCGATATCAGTGGCAAGGGGCTGCTCAGCTTCTTCTTCGTGCTGCCGATGATGATCCCGCCGCAGGTGACGGCGCTGGCCTGGGTACAGATGTCGGGGCCATCAAGCCCGCTGTTGAAGGCGCTCTCCATCGCCCCGCCGCTTGGCTCGCCGCAGCCGCTCTATTCGGTCGGCGGCATCGCGCTGCTTTATGGCGTGCAGCATGCGCCGCTGGTCTATCTGGCGCTCCGGGCCGGGCTGATGACGCTGCCGCGCGACGGGGTCGAGGCGGCACAGCTTTCCGGCGCCTCCAGCCTGCGGGTGTTCCGCGACATCATCCTGCCGCTGTCGCTGCCCGGCATCATTGCCGGGGCGGCGATCTCCTTCGTCTCCTGCACCGGCAATTTCGGCATTCCCGCCATTCTCGGCATTCCGGCCTCGATCTTCACGCTGCCGACGCTCATCTTCACCAAGTTTTCCGCTTTCACCAGCCGCACCTTCGGCGATGTCGCCGTGCTCTCGGCTGTTATCGCGATGATCTCGGTCGCCGGGCTGATGATCCAGGATCGGGCGCTGCGCGGCCGCGATTATCGTGTCATCGGCCTGTCGGGGGCGAGTGCCGCCTTCGAGCTCGGCGCCTGGCGATTCGCCTTCACGCCGCTTCTCTGGGCGATCCTGTTTTTCATGCTGGCCGCGCCCTTCTTCGCGCTCGTCGCCGGCGCGCTGGTGCCGGCCTATGGCGTGCCGCTCACCTTCAAAACCATGTCGCTGCATGCCTTTCAGGAGATCCTGTTCCGGCAGGCGGTAACGCGCACCGCCTTTATCAATTCGCTGTCGCTCGCCGCCGCTACCGCCCTTTGTCTCCTGACGGTGACAGTGCTTGCGGCCTATGCGCTGACGCGGCGAAGAGATGCGGCTTCCCGCATCGTGTCCAGCCTGATCGAGATACCCTATTCGCTGCCCGGCATCGTCATGGCGGTCTCCTTCATCCTGGTCCTCGCGGCGCCCATCCCGTTCCTGCACATCTCGCTCTACGGCACGATCTGGATCATCCTGATCGCTTACCTCTCCTCCTTCTTTGCGGTCAGCCTGAAACCCGTGGTCAGCGCTTTCCATCAGCTTGACCCGGCGCTGGAGGAAGCGGCGCGGCTTTCCGGCGCCGGCTTCTTCCGCCGGCTTTTCGATATCATCGTGCCGCTGATCGCGCCGGCCGCCGGCGCCTCGGTCATCCTCGTCTTCCTGATCGCCTGCAACGAGCTGACGATCTCAGCGCTTCTCTGGTCGGCCGGCACCCAGACGCTCGGTGTGGCCATCTACAATCTCGACGACAGTGGCAGTTCCGACCTTGCTTCGGCGCTCTCGGTGCTCGTCGTCCTCATGGTCGTCGTCATGATGCTGCTGCTCGAGCTTCTGGCAAAACGCCTGCCGAAAGGGGTGGTCCGATGGCGAAACTGATCCTCAACCGGCTGGCCAAGGATTTCGGCACCGGGCGGGCGGCCGTCAGCGATTTCTCGCTCGATGTGCGCGAGGGCGGCTTCCTGGCGCTGCTCGGGCCTTCCGGCTGCGGCAAGACGACGATTCTCAGGATGATCGCCGGTTTCGAGACGCCCTCCGACGGCTCGATCCATCTCGGCGAGCGGCTCATTGCCGATGCCGCCCAGGCGCTACCGCCTGAGAAGCGCAACATGGCGATGGTGTTCCAATCCTATGCGCTCTGGCCGCATATGAGTGTTGCCGATAATGTCGGATACCCCATGAAGGTGCGCGGCATTTCCGGCGAGGCTTACCGGACGAAGGTCGGCGAGGCGCTCTCCACCGTGCGGCTTGCCGATTACGCCGGGCGGCGTCCCGCAGACCTTTCAGGCGGCCAGCGCCAGCGCGTGGCGCTCGCCCGCTGCCTGGTCACCTCGCCCGACGTCGTGCTGCTCGACGAGCCGCTCGCCAATCTCGACCGGCACCTGAAACAGGAGATGGAAGAAACTTTCCGCGAGTTCCACCAGCGCTCGGGCGCGACGATGATCTACGTCACCCACGACCAGAGCGAGGCGATGGCGCTTGCGACCGACGTCGCCGTCATGTCGGAGGGGCGGCTGCTGCAGGTGGCGCAGCCGGCCGAGATCTATGCCCGGCCGGAAGGGCGCGTCGTCGGCGGGCTGATCGGGCGAGGGGCAATCCTGACGCTGCCGGTCATGGGCGGCGAACGCCATCTGGAATGGGACGAGCTGCAGGATGCGCTACAGGCGGCCAACACCGATGGCGCCGATATCCTCGTGCGGCCGGAAGATGTGATCATCGGCGGTGAGGGGGCTCCGGCAACCGTCGAAGCCGTGCTTTTCGAGGGCGAACGTTATGCCGTCAAGCTCACCCTCGGCAACGGCCAGACGTTGCGCGGCTTCAGTCGTGTGGCTGTCGTGCCCGGTGAAGCGGTGCGCGTCGTCATTCGCGCGGGCTGGCGGCTTTGATCGAGGCAGGCAATTGTATCCGGGGCTTCAAAAGGGGCGGTTGTCCGCATATTTCTTGGCCCCGCCATCTTTTCCCCGTGCGATTGCCGGATAAGGTACTGCCCGCAACCGGACCCTTGCCATGTCGCTTCGCCTCGCCACCTTCAATGTCGAAAATCTCCTGACCCGTTTCGATTTCACCGGTTTTCGCAACCAGCTGCGCCAGGATCGCGTCATCAAGCTTTTCCAAGTGTCGAGCGAGGGCGTCTATCAGCAACTGGAGCAGGCGCGGGTGATCGCCGCCACAGACGATACGAGACAGATGACGGCGTTGGCGATCGCCGATGCGGATGCCGATATTCTCTGCCTGCAGGAAATCGACAATATGGCCGCTCTCCAGGCCTTCGAATATGGCTATCTCTTCCGCATGGTCGGAAACGGCTATCGCCAGAAATACCTGGTCGAGGGCAATGACAGCCGCGGCATCGATGTCGCCGTGCTGATGCGCGAGGAAACGCGCGACGGCCAGAAGATCGAGCTCAGGGAAGTCCGCAGTCATGCGATGACCACCTATCGCGATCTCGATATCTTCGACGAGGAGTTGGCGCTCACCAACCGCATCGATGACAAGATCTTCAAACGCGACTGCCTGGAGCTCGATCTTCTGATCGGCGGCCGGCCGTTCTCGCTCTATGTCGTGCATTTCAAATCGATGGGCAATCCGCGCGACGAGCTGGACGGGCGGCAATCGACGATGCCGATCCGCCGCGCCGAGGCGCGCGCTGTGCGCCGCATC
Source organism: Rhizobium sp. BK619 (assembly GCF_014195245.1). NCBI lineage: Bacteria > Pseudomonadati > Pseudomonadota > Alphaproteobacteria > Hyphomicrobiales > Rhizobiaceae > Rhizobium > Rhizobium sp. BK619. The sequence goes on from NZ_JACIBH010000013.1 coordinate 65,191, forward strand.
ATCGAGGATAGTTTCGGCGCCGGCCATACCGGCAAGAAGAGTTTTGCCATCTGCGGCGACATGAACGATTACCAGGAGCGCGTCGATGTCATCGGCCGCCGCGGGGCCGGCTATCGTTTCGAGCATCACGACGAGGCCGAAAGCGCCCTCGACGTTTTCAGCCATGACGGCTTTGCCGAAAACGTCGTGCGCCGCCGCCCGGCCCTCGATCGCTGGACGCTCTATCACGCCCGCGGGCCGCAGGAGCAGTGGCTCTGCCAACTCGACTATCTCTGGCTTTCGCCAGCACTTGCCGCCCATAATGCCGGCCGCCTGCCTGAGATCATCCGCAGCGGCCAGCCCTATCGCACCATCTTCCCGCCGGGGCAGGAGGTGGAGCGTTATCCGCGCACAGGCTGGGACCGGCCGAAGGCGTCAGATCACTGCCCCGTCGTCATGACCCTGGATCTCCCCTGAAAGCGAACATGAAAACCAATTTGAACATGAAATTTGCAAGCAGCGATTTTTCCGATGATTTCGCCGGCTGGCCGCCGGAAGCCACCGTCTTCCCGATCGCCGGCGTCGATCTGCGCGTTCTGCCCGGCAGCCATCCCTTTGTCGTCGCCGAGGAAGCGGCGATCCGCGAGAACTGGGCCAAGGAAACCGCCGCCAACCCGGCGCTCTTCGACGGGCGGCTGGTGTTCCAGCAGCGGCTGTCGTTCGGAGAGGACGGGATTGCGGGCGAGGGCTACGTCACGCCCTTTTCCGCCTTCATGTGGTGGCGCCGGCAGCCGCAGCGCCAGGGCGGCCTGCATATCTTTGCTTATCCGGTGCTGGAAAGCTCAGACGGCGCGCTGGTGGCGATCCGCATGGGTGCCCACACCGCCAATCCCGGACAGGTCTATTTCGCCGCCGGTTCGCTTGAGCAGGAGGATATCGTCGACGGGCGCTGCGACATCGAGGCCAATATGCGCCGCGAGGTCCATGAGGAGACGGGTGTCGACCTTTCCGATTCCGTGGCAGGGCAGGGGCTCTACGCCAGCTATTCCAGGCGCACGGTCACGCTCATGCGGCTCTTCCGCTTCGACATGACGGCGGAGGAGATGGTGAAGCGGATCGAGGCCCACATGCTGGTCGCCGAGGACAAGGAGATCGCCGGTGCAGTGGCGATCCGCTCGGCCGATCCCAAGGCATATCCTTATAACATCTCCATGCTGCCGGTGATTAGCTGGTATTTCGGCAAGGCGGACGCATAAGAGGCCAAAGGCCAGCGCCTCGAAGGACACGCTCCGGCTTGGCTCCTTGCGTCCATCTGACTTAGCGCCTTGCACTCGGCCGTTTGGTCGGGCAGGTTGGCGGCGCGATGACCGATTCAAGGAGGCCGATGTGGCGCGAAGCTACAGCGTCTATGACGTGTTCACCGATCGAAAGCTGGCGGGCAACCCGCTGGCGGTGATCTTCGACGGAGACGATCTCAGCGACGAGGCGATGCAGGCGATCACCCGGGAGATCAATCTCTCCGAGACGGTGTTCGTGCAGCCTTCGAGCAATCCCGCCTATGCGGCGAAGCTCAGGATCTTCACACCGGGGCGTGAGCTGCCGTTTGCCGGCCATCCGACGGTCGGCACGGCGGTGGCGCTGGCCGAACGGGCGCATGGCGCGGCAACGCTCGATCTCGTGACCGTGCTTGAGGAAAATGTCGGGCCGGTGCGCTGCGCGGTGCGGCTGAGGGAGGGCGAGGCGAGCTTTGCCGAATTCGACCTACCGCGGAAATCGCAGCCGGCCGTCATGCCGCTGGACAAACTCGGCATGGCCGATGCGCTGTCGCTGAAGGTGACCGAGATCGGCTTTGAAAATCACGTGCCCTCGGTCTGGAGCGCCGGCGTTCCCTTCCTGCTCATTCCGGTGCACGATGTCGGCGCCGCGCAGCGGGTGGAATTCGATCCGCAGCTCTGGGAAAAGATCGTGCCCTTCGTCGAGGGTGCGCTTGCCTCGGCCTATGTCTATTGCCGCGGCGGCGTCAATCACGTGGCAAAGTTCCATGCGCGCATGTTCGCAAGCGGCATGGGGATCGTCGAAGACCCGGCCACCGGTTCGGCGGCGGCGGCACTTTCCGGTGCGATCCACCATTTCGACCGGCTGACGGACGGGCATCACCCGATCATGATCGAACAAGGCGTCGAGATGGGCCGGCCATCCTTCATCCATCTGCATATCGATGTCGACGGCGGGACGATCTCCAACGCCCGGATCGGCGGCCAGGCAGTACGGCTGGCGAGCGGCACGCTCGACATTTGATTTTATGGCGTGCCACGCGTCCGACCGCATGCGTGGCATTCTATCGCTTTGAATCTGCGTCTAATCCTGTCCGAAAATCGATCCCAGTTTCCGGGATCATGCCCCGCATTTCAGTCATGCCGAAAAATCTTCGCGATTAACCAAAGAAATTTCGCCGATGCGCTGGACAAGCCTGCCGATCCTGTTTATACGCCCCGTCACACCGCGCAGCCAAGCGCGAACGGGTGATTAGCTCAGTTGGTAGAGCAGCTGACTCTTAATCAGCGGGTCGTAGGTTCGAGCCCTACATCACCCACCAAATCTCTTGATAAGATTGAATTATTTGAATTCAGGCCGGATCTTCCGGCCTGCCGGAATTTGTTCCCGGCCGGGCGGCATGGTTCGTGTCGTCGGCATGTCTGGCAGCGTCGATCCTCGCGCCCTATTTGCTCTTAGATAAGCGGGAGGGTTCCATGAGAAGCGTCGTTCTAGTCGTTGCCTTGTCTCTGCCGCTGCCGGCCTTCGCGGCGGGGGCGAAGGAGATCAAGGCAAGCGCGTATAGCTGCAGTGAGATTGCGCAGATCATCCGCCAGAATAAGAAGGTCTTCGTCCGTGTCGGTTTCGGTGGCCGAAGCTTCCGCTATCCGCCGGCGCAATGCAGCATGGGCGAAAAGCGTACCAGCACGAGTTTCCGTGATGCTGGCGGAAAGCAGTGCATTCTCGACTATGCCTGCGTCTTCGACCCGGCATCCCCCTATAATTTTCCGTAGAGCGGGATGGTCTTTGGCCGGTTCGGTCAAAAAGTTATCCCACATTCAGGAGTTTTCATGAAAAGCATTGTTCTGGCGATTGTGCTGCTGTTTCCGTCCGCAGCCCTTGCCATCGAGGCAGTGGAGGTCAATGCCAGGGATCATACTTGCGAGGAGCTTGCGCAGATCATCCGCAAAGACAAAGCAGTGTTCGTGCGCATGGGTTTTGGCGGCCGCAGCTTTCGCTATCCTCCGGCCAGGTGCAATCTCGGCGACAAGTATGACACGGCAAGGGTCAGGGATGCCAACGGCAAGATTTGCCTTCTCGACTACCAGTGCGTGTACGACCCCCAGTCCTTCTATAACAGAATCCCCAAATGAAATCCCGCTGCGAGAATTGTGGGGAGGCCAAGAAAAAAGGCCGGGCGAAACTCGCACCGACCCTTCCTCGATCTGTCTCGATAACGGCTGCCAGTACATCCGTGGTCAGCCGTCAGAGACAAATTCAATATCTCTAAAATAAGCTCTCTCTGCCGGTATTCAAGAGCGCACGACAGAAAAGGAAGCCGGCATTGGGCCGGCTTGCTTTAGCCGAGGAGCAGTTACTGCTGGGCAGGGGCAGCCGGCGGAGTGGCCGGTGCTGGTGCCGGTGCGGGCGTTGCGCTGTTATCAGTCGGAGCGATCGGCTTAGGCGCCGCTGGTGCCGGCTCGGATTGGGTCGTGGAGGCTGTCGTATCAGGGGATGTGCCGGGGGTGCTCCACTGCGAATAGGCGAATGCAGCGACAGCGATCACGGCCAATGCAGCGACCCAGACAACCCACGTATTATTGCTGCGCGCGCTCGGCGTGGTGCGCAGATCCAGATTTGGGTTCAGCGGGCGGTTCGGGTCGTTGGCATTATTGGGGTCGTACGTCATGGTACTTTCTCCTCTTTCGGTGAAACAATAATGCCGAAGTGAGGATTTTGTTCCGTACCGGGACCGCGAAGCAGTTGATATCAAGGGATTCCGGGCGGCAGCTGACCCTGATCGGCTGTGTTCCGCTGTTCTATGCAAGCGCCCGCTTGACATGGCGGGGTCTGTTTGCGCATGGTTTTGCCATGGGGTTGCGATCATCCCACGAGGCGTCATGCTGAAGAATCGCGTCCAGTAACACCGATCAACGGAGGACGCGTCATGCCGTCATTTCTCGAAATTTCTCCCGACAAACTCAGCCGCCTCATCGGAACCCCCGCCGCGCCTTGCATCGTCGACGTTCGCACCGAGGAGGACTTCGCGCTCGATCCGCGCCTGGTTCCGGGCTCGATCCGGCGCGATCACGCTGAGGTAGCGTCCTGGGCGGCCAGCATGAATGCCGGCACCGTCGTGGTGGTCTGTCAAAGAGGCAGCAAGCTCAGCCATGGTGTGGCCGCCTATCTGCGCCATGCCGGGATCGACGCCGAGAGCCTCGAAGGCGGCTTCGAAGCCTGGATTGCCGGCGGAGCGGCAGTGCCAGCGGAAAAGCTTCCGCGCCGCGACGCCGAGGGGCGCACCGTCTGGGTGACACGGGCGCGGCCGAAGATCGACCGCATCGCCTGTCCCTGGTTGATCCGACGCTTCGTCGATCCGAGCGCCGTCTTCCTGTTCGTGCCGGCGCCCGAGGTTATAGCCGTTGGCGAACGCTTCGGGGCGGTCCCCTTCGATATCGAAGACGTGTTCTGGAGCCATCGCGGCGAACTCTGCACCTTCGACGTGATGGTCGAGGAGTTCGGCCTGGCGTCCGAACCGCTTCTTCGTCTGGCGCGGATTATCAGGGCGGCGGATACCGCAAGGCTCGATCTCGCGCCCGAGGCGCCTGGGCTGCTTGCAGCATCGCTCGGTCTCTCCAGGATGTTTTCCGACGATCTGGAGCAGCTCGAAGCCGGAATGCTTCTCTACGATGCCTTCTTCCGCTGGTGCCGGGATGCGACCGAGGAAACCCACAACTGGCCTGCGCCGAAGAAGAGGGCATGAGATGGCCGAGATGACGGATAACGGCCGCGCGAGCAAAACGATGGAGAGACATGCGGACGAGGAGCATCACCACGGCGTCTCCTTCGGCGAGGCTTTCAAGGTATGGCTGCGCGTCGCCGCCTTGAGTTTCGGCGGCCCCGCTGGCCAGATCGCCGTCATGCACCGGATCATCGTCGACGAGAAACGATGGATCGGTGAGCACCGGTTCCTGCACGCGCTGAATTACTGCATGCTGCTTCCCGGCCCCGAGGCGCAGCAGCTCGCCGTCTATATCGGCTGGCTGATGCACCGCACGCTGGGTGGTCTGGTCGCGGGCTTGTTGTTCGTGTTGCCGGGATTCCTGTCGATCCTCTGTCTCAGCTATATCTACGCGGCTTATGGCAGCGTCGGCATTGTCGCCGGCCTGTTTTTCGGGCTGAAGGCAGCGGTGCTTGCCGTCGTCGTGCAGGCCGTCATCCGCATCGGCAGCCGCGCTCTCAGAAATAACGTCATGCTGGCGATTGCGGCGGTGGCCTTCGTCGCCATCTTCTTCCTGCATGTGCCGTTCCCGCTGATCGTGCTTGCCGCCGCCATCGCAGGCTTTCTCGGCGGCCGCTTCGGGCTTGCCGCTTTCAAACCGGGCGGCGGCCACAAGGCCGGAAGCGGCTCGGTGCTGTCGGATGCGGAGTCGGCGCTCGGCGAGGGCATACCGGCGCATGCGCGCCCCAATCTCGGCTGGTCGCTGCGTATGTCGGCAGCGCTGCTCGCTCTCTGGCTCGTGCCCATCGCCGCCCTCTATGCGACTTTCGGGGCACACGATGTTTTCACCGAGATCGGTCTGTTCTTCAGTAAGATGGCGGTCGTCACCTTTGGCGGCGCCTATGCCGCGCTCGCCTATGTCGCCCAGGAGGCCGTGCAGCGTTTCGGCTGGCTGAAACCCGGCGAGATGCTCGATGGTCTGGGGATGGCCGAGACGACGCCGGGGCCGCTGATCATGGTCCTTCAGTTCGTCGGCTTCATGGGCGCCTATCGCAATCCCGGATCTCTCGATCCGATGCTGGCCGCCACGCTCGCGGCAATCCTGACGACTTGGGTGACGTTCGTACCCTGTTTCCTCTGGATCTTCCTCGGTGCGCCCTTCATCGAAAAACTGCGCGGCAATGTGGCGCTTGCCGGCGCGATGTCGGCCATTACGGCTGCGGTGGTCGGGGTCATTCTCAACCTCGCCCTCTGGTTTGGCCTGCACACGCTGTTTGCCGAAGTCGCGACCGTCAGCCTTGGCGGCTTGCGGCTTGATATCCCCGTGCTGCAATCGGCCGTGCCGGCGGCAATGGCGCTGTCTGCCGCCGCCGCCATTGCGATCTTCCGGTTCAAGACGTCTGTGATCACGACGTTGCTTGCCTGTGCGATATCGGGAATGCTCTGGACGCTGGCGGTAGGTTAGAGCTCTTTTTTATGCATGTCGTTATCCCGGAACCGCTGCACACTTCCGGGCGACATGCATCAGCCTTCCCCGTCCGCGGGGATGCGCGTTGCCAGCATCTTGTCGATGCGCATACCGTCCATATCGAGCACTTCGAAGCGCCAGCTATCGAAAACGAAGGTTTCGCCGGCTTCCGGGATGTGCTGGAGCTGATGTAGCGCGAAGCCTGCAAGCGTATGGAAATCGGCATCCGGACGATCGCGCAGGCCGAGCCGCTCGAAGGCGTCGAAGGCGGGCATCATCGCATCGATCAAGAGCGATCCGTCTTCCCGCACGATAATATCGGGCTCTTCGTTGGATCCCGGCAGGTCGCCGGCGATGGCTTCGAGCAGGTCGGTCTGGGTGACGATACCCTCGAGGCTGCCGTATTCATCGATGACGATGGCAAGCCGGACAGGCGAGGCCTTGAAACTGTCGAGCACACGCACGACCGAGGTGCCCTCGTGCAGCACCAGCGGCTGCTTGATCACCTCCATCGGCCGGACCTTGCCGCCGTCGAGAACCTGGTCGAGAAGATCCTTCTTCAACACCATGCCGATCGGTTCGTCGATCGAGCCGCGGGCGACCAGCAATTGTTCGTGGCTGCATTCACGGATGGTCTTCAGAATCTCGGCCTCGCTGTCGTCGGCATCGAACCATTCGATATCGAGACGCGGGGTCATGATGTCGGAGATCGGTCTGTCGCCGATGTTGAAGACCCGCTCGACGAGCTGCTGCTGCACTTGGTTGAGAAGACCGGCTTCCTGGCTTTCGGCGACCAGCAGCTTGAGTTCCTGCGGCGAATGGAATGACGATTCCCCGGTTCCGGCGCGAAGGCCGACGACCCGCAGCACAAGGTTGCCCATGCCGTTCAGAACGGAGATCGCCGGCTTGAACAGCACCAGGAAGAGCCCCAGCGGACGCACGACGGCAAGCGAAGTGGCCTCACTGCGCTGAAGCGCCAGGCTTTTCGGCGCCAGCTCGCCCAGCACGATGTGCAGTGCCGTAATGATGACGAAGGCAATGACGATGGCGACGGTATGCGCGCCTGTTGCCGCCCATTGCCCGGGCAGCCAGGACAGCAGAGGCTCGATCAAGTGGGCAAGCGCCGGCTCGCCGACCCAGCCCAGCGCCAGCGACGAGATGGTGATACCGAGCTGGGTGGCGGCAAGGTTGGCGTCGAGATTGTCGACGGCGCGCTGTAGGGCGGAGGCATTCATGCGGCCTGCCGCGGCAAGTTCGGTGACACGGCTGCGCCTGACGGACACCAGCGCGAATTCCGCAGCGACGAAGAAGCCGTTGGCGGCTACCAGAAGAAGCACGGCGAGTATCCCGACATAGTCGAAGACGCCGCCCGCGGATTCGGACATGTTTTCCCTACCTCTGAATTGATCCCAATCCGAAACTACACGCTCGGACAGAGGTAGCAAGGCGCGGCAGCCAATCTTGCCGCGCGCGATGTCGATGCGGACTATCGTCGTCAGGATCTTGCGGGCGATTGGCCCGATATGCAGAGCACAATCGCTGCCGCGGCAATCATCTCTTCGGCGCTTCGAAGAGCTCGATCGGGTTTCCGGCCGGGTCTTCGAGCAGGATCTGCTTGGCGCCTATGCCCTGTACGATCTCGCCACGAAAACGCGCGCCCGCCTGGCGCAGCGTGGCGACTTCCGCTTCCAGGTCCGCGACTTCGATCTGGATGCGATTCCATCCGCCGGGCTCCGGCTTGCGTCCGTCCGGCATTGCCTGGGCTCCGCCGCCCGGTCCCGTCATGCCGCTGACGAGCAGACGAAAACCATCTTTCGTCAGGATGGCAAAAGTGGGCGCGGGGTGAAGAGCGACCGAGAAGCCAAGATGTTTCGTGTAGAATTCCAGGGCGGCGTCGACGTCGTCGACGATGTAGCGCATGCTGATGCCGGGCATGGTTTCCTCCATCATTATCGAGCGATTCCGGACGACGGTCCGAGGGCGCCAGCCGCCGGATCGAACGCGCGAAGGGCGCTCCATGGATCGAGCCTGCGCCCAATCCTTCGGAAAATCGAATCAGAACTTCGGGACGCCCGCCGATCGCGTTCCAGGCAAAACTCTAGTTAGTCAAGGTGTATAAGTCTAATCTAAAATATAAAGTCAGTGCCTTATGCCTTGGATTCCATTACGAAAGTTTAATATAAATTTCAGTTTCGGTTCATCTGTTCGGGCCTAGTTTTCTCCCGTGCCCAACATGAGGAACCCCCACATGAAAAAGATTTTTGCAGCTTTCCTTTCCGCCTCCTTCCTTCTCTCCCCGATGGTCGTCTCCCAGGCCAGCGCCGATGACCATCGCCGTCCGCCTGTCGTCGTGCAGAAGAGGGTGATCGTTGAGAAGAAGATCGTCCGGCCGCACTGGAAGAAGGGATACCGCGTCAACGCCAGCGAGCGCCGCCGGTTTCACGATGTCAACGACTACCGCCGCTACCGGCTCGCGCCTCCGCCGCGCGGCTATCGCTGGGTGCGGGCCGACAACGACTACCTGCTGATCGGCATCACCAGCGGTGTGATCTCCAGCATTATCGCTGGTCGCTGATTGGTGGATACGAGGAGGGCGGCTTCGGCCGCCCGACGTCATCTCGGCTTTGTGAACCGGCTGTCTGGTTCTTGGCTTAAGAAGCTGCCCCTCACCCTAACCCTCTCCCCGTTCTGACGGGGAGAGGGGACGTGCCCTACGAGGCGTTGGTGAGGGACGGAGAGCTTGCGGCATATCCCCTTCGCCCCGTTTACGGGGAGAAGGTGGCGGCAGCCGGATGAGGGGCGCGTCTGGCCGATCTCCTGGACCGGGATGTTGCGTGACAAAAGATCGTTTAGCTGTGCCGGCGTGAAGGCATGACCCGCTTGGCAATAATACCAAGCAACCCCTTCGGTCTTTCGGCATCAACCTTCACATCCCCGTCATGTGCCAACGGATGCAGCCCCTCGATCGGCGGCAGCGGATCACACTCCGTGCAAACGCAGCGATAGGGTTTGATCGCCGTTGCCGTCATGCCGCCTGGCGGTTCCAGCTGGCGAAGGGGTCGGGCAGGTTTCGCCAGCGATCGGGCGTGAAGACCGCGGTCTCGATGAGGCAGGCGTCGAGTTCTCTCCTGATCCAGGCCTCGTCCATCGGGTCGGCGCCGATGAAGACAATTTCCTGGCGGCGATCGCCCCAGACGGGGTCGAGATAGGGGCCGATGGCATTGATGAAGCCCGGTTCGTCGGGCCATTGTTCGCGCGGCACCGCCGCCCACCAGAGGCCCATCTTGCCGGTGCGCACGAGGGCGCCCGCTTGGCTGATCTCGCCGACATGGTGCGGCCGCGTCGCCAGCCAGAAGAAGCCCTTGGCGCGCACGACGCCCGGCCATGTCAGGTCGAGAAAGGCCTGCAATTTTGCCGGATGAAAGGGCCGCTTCTCGCGGTAGACGAAGGAGCGGATGCCATATTCCTCGGTCTCCGGCACGTGGTCCTTGAAGCCGTGCAGCTCCTTGTACCAGAGCGGGTGGGTCTCGGCCCTGTCGAGGTCGAAGCGACCGGTGCCGAGCACTTCCTTCAGTCCCACCTTGCCGAAATCCGCCTCGATCAGCTTCGCATCCGGGTTTAGGCCGGTGATGATTTTCCGCGCGGCGTCGCGTTCCGTCTCGCTTGCCGTGCCGATCTTGTTCAGCACCACGACATCGGCGAATTCGATCTGCTCGACCAGCAGGTCGACGATGGTTCTGGTATCGCCGTCGCCTGCCGTTTCGCCGCGGTCGGCGAGGAAATCGGCCGAGGCATAATCCGCGAGCAGATTGGCGGCATCGACGACGGTCACCATCGTATCCAGCCTTGCGACGTCGGAAAGGCTTTCTCCGCTCTCATCGCGGAATTCGAAGGTGGTGGCGACGGGCAGGGGCTCGGCGATGCCCGTGGATTCGATCAGCAGGTAATCGAAGCGGCCTTGGGTCGCCAGATCGCGCACCTCCTTCAAGAGGTCGTCGCGCAGGGTGCAGCAGATGCAGCCATTCGTCATCTCGACCAGCTGCTCCTCGGTGCGAGACAGATTGGCGCCGCCATCGCGTACCAGGGCGGCGTCGATATTCACCTCGCTCATGTCGTTGACGATGACGGCGACGCGCATGCCTTCGCGATTGGCAAGCACGTGGTTCAGCAGCGTCGTCTTGCCGGCGCCGAGAAAGCCGGAGAGCACCGTGACCGGAAGTCTGTTGTCCATGAAACCTCACATATTAATGTTATATCATTACATTGATGGAGCCGAAAAAAGGCGGAACGGGGTCATCCGCCTCTTTCCGCCTCAGCTCTCTCCGGAGCGCCGCATGGCTATCATGCGCTGGAGAGGCAATCCTTCATGCTTTCGGCGATGCCGCGCATGAGGATGAAGTAGAGATCGGGGCCGGCCTTCAGCGTTGCTGCTTCGGGGTCGAGCACGCCGGATCTGGCCTTCGTGCCTTCGATGACGACATTGACGAGGCGCGGCTCGAATTGCGGTTCGGCAAAGACGCAGGTGGCGCCGAGTTCGCCGACCTTGCGGTGGATTTCCGAAACGCGCTCGGCACCGGGAATGGTTTCCGGGCTGACGGTGATCGAGCCGGCGACGCGGATGCCGTAGCGATGCTCGAAATACTGGTAGGCGTCGTGGAAGACGATGAAGGGCTTGTCCTTGACGGGAGCAACGGTGGCGGCGATTTCCTTATCCAGCGCCGTCAGCTTGTCGTCCAGCGCCTTGGCATTGGCCTGGTAGGTCAGCGCATTGGCGGGATCGGCGGCGACCAACGTCGTGGTGATCACGGCAGCCATGGCTTTGGCATTCATCGGGTCGAGCCAGAGATGCGTGTCGAAGGCGCCATGATCATGGTCACCGTCATGTCCGTGATCATGGTCACCATGGCCGGTGCCGGCGGCATGATCGTGATCCTCACCCTCGGCGGAAGCGCCATGGTGCTCATCGCCATCCTCATGCGGCTCGAAGGCGCCGCCTTCGCGGAAGGGCAGCTTGACGAGGCCGGGGGCATGATCGAGCTCGGCGATGCTGGCCTTCGAGCCCAGCGCCTGCAGCGGTTTTTCCAGGAAAGTTTCGAGGCCGGGGCCGGTCCAGAAGATCACCTTGGCTTCCTGCAGCGCGCGCGCATTCGACGGCTTCAGGCTATAAGTATGCGGGGAGGCGGCGCCATCGACGATCAGCTCCGGTTCGCCCACACCCTGCATGATCGCCGCAACCAGCGAATGGATCGGCTTGATCGAGGTGACGACGACGGGCGCGTCGGCCGCCCGCATGGTGCCGGCAAACAGCAAGGCGGGGACCGCCAGCGCCGGGAGGGCGAGGGCGAGCGGAATTTTAAAGGCCAGGATCTTCAGGGCTGGGCCCAGGGTGCGTTTCATCCAATGCTCCGCTTGAATTGCAGATGTTATGTTATTACATCAATTGCGTTATGCTATAACGTGTGCAATAGCAGGATGCAACAGCGCTGTCGGAAAATTTGATGCTCTCTCCCGCAAATACGAAGGGCGAACCGCTGGTTTCGCTTGAGAATGTCGGCGTTCTGCGCAACGGCCGCTGGCTTGTGCGCGGCGTCGAATTTTCCGTCTCGCGCGGCGAGATCGTGACGCTGATCGGGCCGAACGGCTCGGGCAAGTCGACCAGCGCCAAGGCGGCGATCGGTGTGTTGAAGCCGAATGAGGGCAGGGTGGAGCGTCTGGCCGGCCTGAAGGTCGGCTATGTCCCGCAGAAGCTTGCGATCGACTGGACGCTGCCGCTCTCGGTGCGCCGGCTGATGACGCTGACCGGACCCCTGCCGGAACGCGACATGCGCGCGGCACTCGAAGCCGCCGGCATCGACCATATGCTCGATGCCGAGGTGCAGCATCTCTCCGGGGGCGAATTCCAGCGGGCGCTGATGGCGCGCGCCATTGCCCGCAAACCCGATTTGCTCGTGCTCGACGAGCCGGTGCAGGGTGTCGATTTCTCCGGCGAGATCGCGCTCTACGATCTGATCAAATCGATCCGCAACGCCAGCGGCTGCGGCATACTGCTGATCTCGCACGATCTCCACGTCGTCATGGCCGAGACCGACACGGTCATCTGCCTCAACGGCCATGTCTGCTGCCGCGGCACGCCCGAAGCCGTCAGCCGCAGCCCGGAATATGTGCGTCTGTTCGGCAGCCGCGCGGCGCAGACGCTTGCCGTCTACAGCCATCATCACGACCATACGCATCTGCCGGATGGGCGCGTGCAACATGCCGACGGTTCGGTGACCGACCATTGCCAGCCCGCTCGTGGTCCCGAACGGGACCATGAGCTTGACGGGCATCACGCGCATGACCATGGGCATAGCCACGGTCATGGCCCTCACGATCACGGTCACGCCCATGCTGAAGGGGAGCGCCATGCTTGACGATTTCTTCGTTCGCGCGATCCTTGCCGGCGTCGGGCTGGCGCTGACGACGGGACCGCTCGGCTGCTTCATCATCTGGCGGCGCATGGCTTATTTCGGGGATACGATCGCCCATTCGGCGCTGCTCGGCGTCGCCCTGTCGCTGCTCTTCGAACTCAATCTGACCCTGGCCGTCTTTGCCGTCGCAGCCTTGGTATCGGTGCTGCTGCTCTTCCTGCAGAAGCGCCAGGCGCTGTCGGCCGATGCGCTGCTTGGCATACTTTCGCATGCCACACTGGCAATCGGCCTCGTCATGGTCGCCTTCATGAGCTGGGTGCGGATCGATCTTATCGCCTTCCTGTTCGGCGACATCCTCGCGGTGTCCTCGACCGACATCGCGCTGATCTGGGGTGGAGGGCTCTTTGTGCTCGTGGCAATGGCCTGGCTCTGGCGGCCGCTGCTGGCCGCGACCGTCAATGCCGAGCTTGCCGAGGCGGAGGGTTTGAAGCCGGAGCGGGCGCGGCTGTTCTTCATGCTTTTGATGGCCGTTGTGATCGCCATTGCCATGAAAATCGTCGGCATCATGCTGATCACCTCGCTGCTGATCATTCCGGCGGCTGCGGCGCGGCGCTTTTCGGCGACGCCGGAGATCATGGCGGTGCTTGCCTCGGTCATCGGGGCGGCGGCCGTCGTCGGCGGGCTGTTCGGCTCGCTCACCTACGACACGCCCTCCGGTCCCTCGATCGTGGTCGCGGCGCTGATCCTCTTCATTCTCAGCCTGCTTCCCCTCAGGCGGCATCGCGCAGGCATGCAAGGACAAGGTTCATGACGACACCGCAACTCACCAAGAACCAGTCGCTGGTCTTCGACGTGCTCGAAAAGGCCGAAGGGCCGCTCAGCGCCTATACCATCCTCGACAAGCTGCGTGACCACGGTTTTCGCGCGCCGCTGCAGGTCTACCGGGCGCTGGAAAAGCTACTCGAATACGGTGTCGTGCACCGGCTCGAAAGCATCAATTCCTTCGTCGCCTGCGCCCATCCGGGCGATGACTGCCACAGCCACGGGATCGTCGCTTTCGCCATCTGCGAAAGCTGCGGCCAGGTGACGGAGTTCCACGATCATGAGGTCGACCACCGGTTGATGGCCTGGGTGCGGGGGCAGAAGTTCAAACCAGCGAAGACGACGATCGAGATTCGCGGTTTGTGCGAGGCTTGTGCGGCGTAAGCGGCCACACTATCCGTCGGCATCCTATTCTATCGCACCAACGGGACTTTGACGGGGCGCCCACTTCTCCACCCTCATTGCTGCGACATCCCGCTGGTCAAGCCGGAGGACAGGAATGAGCGAGGGCGGGGCGGCGGCGTGCCCGAAGGTGACGATCCACGCGTTGGTTTCCCCACCGTATTTGCTGCCGATCGATACACAAAGCGATGACTCAAAAAGGTGAGGCCGCGAGAGCGGCCTCACCTTTTGCATTTCTGTGCGGATAAGCTTAGTCCGGCTTGGATTCAGAGCCGCCCTTGCTGGAGCCGCCATTGTCGCTCTTACCGGAGCCGCCATTATCGCTCTTGCCAGAGCCGCCATTGTCGCTCTTACCGGAGCCGCCATTGTCGCTCTTACCCGAGCCGCCATTATCGCTCTTGCCAGAGCCGCCATTGTCGCTCTTGCCGGAGCCGCCGTTGTCGCTCTTGCCGGAGCCGCCGTTGTCGCTCTTGCCGGAGCCGCCGTTGTCGCTCTTGCCGGAGCCGCCATTGTCGCCCTTGCCGGACGGG
>NZ_JACIBH010000013.1:79867-265345 GCF_014195245.1 Rhizobium sp. BK619
GAGCCGCCATTGTCGCTCTTGCCGGAGCCGCCATTGTCGCTCTTGCCGGAGCCGCCATTGTCGCTCTTGCCGGAGCCGCCATTGTCGCTCTTGCCGGAGCCGCCATTGTCGCTCTTGCCGGGGCCGTCATTGTCGCCCTTGCCGGAGCCACCATTGTCGCCCTTGCCGGAGCCACCATTGTCGCTCTTGCCGGGGCCACCATTGTCGCTCTTGCCGGGGCCGTCATTGTCGTCCTTGTCGTGGCCGTCGTTGTCGCCCTTGCCGGGGCCGTCCTTGCCGTCCTTGCCAGGACCGTCGCGTCCGTCATGGCTCGGGCCATCCTTGTCGTGCCCGTGATCTTTTCCACCCTTGCCGCCGTGATGATCGCCGTCCTTGTCGCCGTGGTGGTCTTTCTCATGACCACCCTTGCCATGATCGTGATCTTTTCCGCCCTTGCCGCCGTGATGATCGCGGTCCTTGTCGCCGTGGTGGTCTTTCCCATGGCCGTCCTTGCCATGATCGTGATCTTTTCCGCCCTTGCCACCATGGTGATCGTGGTCCTTGCCGTCGCCATGATCGCCGTCATCATTGCCGTTGCCGTCGCCGTCGCCGGTGTCCGATCCGCCGCCGTCGGCAACCTGATCGCCATTGCCACCGGTTCCGGTGGCCGAACCGGTGCTGGACGACTTCTTGCCGCCGGCGATGCCTTGGCTGCCACGATCGTTATCGTTCGGGCCGAACTTGCTATCCGCCTGAATTGCTCTGGTCGGCATGCACAGCCTGTATTCGAGTGTGCCGCGAACTGCGCTGTTGCAATTAACGACCGCCGGGGCTGCCGTTGCCAAGCTGCTGCTTGCCAGGAGGGAAGCAATGGCAAGGCCGAATTTCGATGCTCTGCTGATCATTTCATGCGTCTCCCAAGGTTAACCGAATGTTAATGGGGAGAGTTCTTATACTAACAACGAATTAACGTGAAGAATAAACAATGGTTAATCTGTATCGCTTATATAATAGGGTTAAATTCGCAAGTATAAAATTTTAATAAATTTTTATCCCGACTCTGTTATTGTCTCGGGTCAAATGGGGGAATCGGCTATGGCGCGTCTCTTTTCTCTTGCTGCTATTTCATTCTTTTTTCTTGCTTTTCAGGCTGTTGCCGGATCGTCGCTGCCGGTGACAAGAAGCATCGGCGCGCCTGTGGGATTCGGCGCGGCCTGCGCCAAGTACAAGTGGCTGTGCGGCAGGATGGCGGCGCAACAGCGAAAAGACGGGGCAGGAATAGGGCTTCTTCAAAGGATCAATCGTGCCGTAAATCTACGCATCATTCCCGCAGAAGATCGTCCGTCTTCCGGAAACAGGGATGTTTGGTCTCTGCCGGTTGCCGGCCGCGGCGACTGTGAGGACTATGCTCTCCAGAAGATGAAGGACCTGATCGAGGCTGGTTTTCCATCGAACCGGCTGGCGCTTTCGGTGGTCATTGGGCCGCATGATCAAAACCATGTCGTTCTCATTGCCCGGACGGATGGCGGCGATTTTGTGCTCGACAATCTGACCAGTGCCGTGAGGCCCTGGCGCATGACGGGCTATACGTTTCTGGCCACTCAGGATTTCCAATCGCGCACGGGCTGGCGCGTGACGCTTGCCGGTCCCCGCGCCGGTGAATTCTCCTGAGGCGTGTCGTCGTTCAGCGGCCAACGTGCCTGGACCACCTCGAACGACGCTCAAATCGGGTGCAGATGGCGGTAAATTCGACGAAGAATTGTGTGCCCAATGCGGTGCTTGACGCGTGCCCGATGTAAGAATCGGAAACACTTTGTGACTAAGTGTCTCCAAAAGCAGCGTTTTTTGACTTGCTGCGTAAAGAGAGATGAAGGATATTCTGCAAACGTTGAGGGAAGCCTTCATGATCAGAATGATTGAAAACCCTGCCGAACTGGCTGGCGAAGACATCACCGGCAAATATATTCTCCGGAGGCTGAACTATCATTGGTTCGCCTACGGCAAGGCGGCTATTGTAACCGCCTGCAAGGGAACGATCCTGCATCTCGAGCGGGAAGAAACGGTCTATTCCGAGCGTTGGGGCCGTCGCGCCTATACTGGGACCGGCAAGCGTTACCCCGGCGGCATCTGTCCCATTTCGGCGGTCGCCTGCGTCTGCGATACGCCCGATGACGTCAATGCCGTCATTCAACTGGATGTCGAGGCGCAGGACGAATTCTATCAACTGATCGCCAAGGCGGAAGCCAGGGTTCAGGCGCTTGCCTCTTCCTCGCGAAGCAGCCAGTTTCTCGAGGCTGCTGAGTAAAGCGGTTTTTCAAATCAGCCTGGAGCAGTCGGCCGGAGGCACCCATAGGGGCCTCGAAGGATGGGGCTGGCCCCACTTTTTCTCAATTTCCTGATTACCCGATCTGCTTGAGATCGCGGGCGAAGCGTTGCCAGTTGGCAATGTAGTTTTCCGCCGAGCGGCGGATGGCTTCGATTGCGGCGTCGTCGAGCTGACGAATGGCGCGGGCGGGTGCTCCGACGATCAGCGAGTTGTCGGGGAATTCCTTGCCTTCGGTCACCAGCGCATTGGCGCCGACGAGGCAGTTGCTGCCGATCTTCGCGCCGTTGAGGATGGTGGCACCCATGCCGATCAGCACGTTGTCGCCCAGCGTGCAGCCGTGGAGGATGGCGTGGTGGCCGATGGTGCAGCCTTTGCCCGTGGTCAGCGGGAAGCCCATGTCGGTGTGGGCCATCACCCCTTCCTGAATGTTGGTGCCTTCGCCGACGGTAATCTTCTCATTGTCGCCGCGCAGCACCGCGCCGAACCAGACGCCGACATTCTCGCCGAGCTCGACCTGGCCGATGACATTGGCATCCGGTGCGATCCAATAGAGGCCGGCGGCGGGCAGTTTCGGCGTCGATCCGCCGAGCGCGTAGACGGGCATGGCTCTCTCCTCAGACGACCTCGACCGATAGGGTGGCAACGCCGTCGATACCGCAACTGATGCGGTCGCCCCTGGAAACGGCGCCGACGCCGGCGGGCGTGCCGGTCATGATGATATCGCCCGGCGCCAGGGTGAAGAGCTTCGACAGCTCGGCGATGATTTCCGGCACCTTCCAGATCATCTGGTTGAGATCGCCGTCCTGGACTCGGCTGCCGTTCTGTTCCAGCCAGATCCTTGCCTGCGAGGGGTGGCCGATGCGGCTTGCCGGAACGATCGGCGAGACAGGGGCGGAATGCTCGAAGGCCTTGCCGACCTCCCAGGGGCGGCCGAGCTTCTTTGCCTCGCCCTGCAGGTCTCGACGGGTGAAATCGATGCCGACGGCATAGCCGTAGATGCAGTCGAGCGCTTGCGTGGCCTCGATATTCGTGCCGCCCGATTTCAGCGCCAGCACGCATTCGACCTCGTAATGCACGTCCTTCGACAATGGTGGATAGGGAAAAGCGCTGCCCGCCGGCAGCAGGTTATCGGCATTCTTCTGGAAGAAGAAGGGCGGCTCGCGGGAGGGATCATGGCCCATCTCGATCGCATGGTCGGCATAGTTGCGCCCGACGCAATAGACGCGGCGCACCGGAAATCGCTCATCGCTGCCGTCCACCGGCAGCAGAACCGGTGCGGGACGCGGGATGACGGTGACGGGGTGGGGCATGGGCGGCTCTTCCTGTTTGACGAGTCTTGGCGCCATCTTAGACGGAAAACAACGCGCCGGGGAAGCATTCTCGGTGCATTGACGCTCCCGCCGCCGGGCGATATCCTCGCCGCCATGACCGGGATTTTTGCAGTTTCGACGATGTCTACGACCACCGCCCCGGGCGGTGGGTGCAGACGCGTGAACTGAATTCCGTTCATTGCTGCTGAGACCCAACCCGCCGGAAACGAGCGGGTTTTTTCATATCCGCTCGTCTGCCGCCATTCGAGGACGAGATCGTGGACGACATCCAAAAACAGATAGTTGCCGAGCGGGCGCTTGCCGCCGCCCATCGCTGCGTCGCCAACCGCTATGCCGGGGCCGCTTTCGCTTACGCCACCGGCTCGCTGCTGCGCGGCGAGGGCACAGCGTTTTCGGATATCGATCTCGTCGTCGTGTTTTCGTCGCTGGAACGAGCCTGGCGGGAATCCTTCACCCATGAGGGCTTTCCGGTCGAGGCCTTCGTCCACGATGAAGAGACGCTGGCGTATTATATCCATGCCGATACCGAGAGCGGCTGCCCTGTTATGGCCCACATGGTCGCCACGGGTCGCGCGGTGGGACCGGATATGGAGCGCGCGCGCATCGTGCAGGCAAGGGCGGCGGCAATGCTGGCGGCCGGGCCGAAACCGCTTGCCGGCGCACGTTCCGACATGCTGCGCTATCAGGTCACCGATCTTGCCGACGATCTGCGCGGGACGCGCCCGCCCGAAGAGATCGCGGCGATCGCCGCGCAACTCTACCAGAAGCTCGCCGATCTCATTCTGCTCGGACGCGGCGAATGGGCCGGCCGCGGCAAGTGGGCGCCGCGTCTCATCAGCAGGCTCGATGCCCGACTGGCGGCGGAGTTCGACGCGGCGTTCAGGCTGGCGGCAGGGGGCGATGGCGCGCGATTGCTGGCTTTGGCCGACCGCGAGCTTGCCTTGCATGGCGGCCTCTATTTTGAAGGATTCAGGCAGGAGGCGCCGCTGGAGGCACGGCGCGAATAATAATCAGGCTGTCAAAGCGCCAACGCCAAAGAGAGCCTCATCCGGAGGTGCCCAGCCAGGGGCCTCGAAGGGCGAGGCGGGTGCTCATATGAATGCAGGGAGCGATGCTGCGGCGCGCCCTTCGAGGCTTCGGCCCATGGCCTGCGCACCTCAGGCTGAGGTAGGTTGGAGGATGCCGCACACCCCGATCGGGGGCGGAGGATGCCCCGGGTTGCCTAGCCGAGAGCGCTTTGAGCGGCGCAGATCCGGTCGATCAGAGCATCGATTTCACCCTTCGGCGGACGGCTTTTGGCGAGCCGCTGCTTGAGGTGCATGATCGGCTCGGCGAGAATTTCATCGAGGTTCTCGGCGCAGGTGAAGTCGCCCGCCACGCGCTTGACCTTCGAATTGTCGAAGATCGCCGTCCAGGCCTTGTCGCCCAAGAGCGGGCCGACCCATTCCGGATTGTACCGGATCAGCGTGTCCGTTGGCACGTGGACGATCTTCGCCTCGACGCCGAGCAATCTTGCGATCGTCTTCTGGATATCATCCCAGATATGCGCACGGTCGGAGGTGATGTGGAAAATCTCGTTCAGCGCCGCCTGCTTGCCGAACAGGCCGACGAAAGGCACGGCGAAATCGATTGAGCGGGTCAGTGTCCAGGGCGTGTGGCCGTCGCCGGCCACGATGATGGGCTCGCCATCCAGCATGCGTCTTGCCATGACATCGCTGTCGCCCATCATGATCGGCAGGCCGGTGCGAACGGCGTGGCTGGGACGGACGATCGTCCACGCGAGATTCGCGGACCGTTTGAGCAGTTCCTCGCAGGCGATCTTCGCCTGGCTATAGGGCCAGTAGGGATTGATCGCCGGCGTCTCCTCAGTGATCACGTAGTGACGCGGCGGCTTTTCATAGACCGAGGCCGAGGAGATGAAGATATACTGGCCGCAATTGCCCGAGAACACCTCGATGTCGCGGGCGACCTGATCGGGCGTGAAAGCGATGAACTGGCAGACGACGTCATAATTGCCCTTGGCGAGACCGTCATAGGCGCTCGATCCCAATTCGCCGACGATCGAGGTCACCCCCGCGGGCAAACCAGCACTTCTCAAGCCACGATTGTAAACGCTGACCTGATGGCCTCCGGCAACGGCGCGCTCGACGCAGGGATAGGAGATTTGGCCGGTGCCGCCAATGAAAAGAACTTTCAAAGCCATGGGAGTGACCTCAGGGTCTATGGGCGGGAACTATTGCCGCCTTTCATAGCGCGAAAGAATGTCATCGTCTTCGCAAATCTCGTCTACGGCTAAGAGCACGGGAATAAGCCGTACTCTGGCCTCCTGCGGCGGCAGAAGGCTTCAGGTTTGCCGCCGCAGGAGCCAACTGCCCTAAGCGTGCGCCTTGCGATAGGCTGCGACGACAAGCCAGATCGAGGAGAGCAGGAAGTAGAATGCGCCAAAGCCCGCATAAGGCACGATATCGAGGATCGTCGGCGGGGCGGCGCCAAGCGAGCGGCCGATCATGAAGCCGCCGGCAAGGGCAGACTGCGCGCCGCTCAGGATCATCACCCATTGAGCACCCTCGGTGCGCCAGCGCCTTACACCAGTATAGAGCTGCAACAGACCTGAGAGGATTGCCCAAGCCCCGAACACGGCCAGGACGGCATAGGAGCTCACGCCGAGCGCGATGACGACGGCGAGAGATGTGACCGAGCTGACCGCGACATTCAACGTCTGCGAGGGATTGGCCTGCAGGCCGCCATTGGCCCGGGCGTCGACCAGATTGGCGAGCGCGTCCCACAAGGGATAGATCACCAGCAGAAAGGCCGCGGCGCTCGGCTGCCCGGCGAGGGCAATGGCGGCGGCAATCCAGACGACCGAGAATGCGGCGCGCGTGAAATAATAGGATCGCAGCCAGTTGGACTGGTTCGAAGACTGAGCTTGCATCGACAGTTTCCTTGTTTTGTCTACCTACTAGTAGGAAGTTTCAAGGTTTGAAGTCAATGTGGCGGGCAGACACCTTCTTGTGACTGAAGAGGAAAGCTCCTGGGCTTGACAATCTTCCTACCAGAAGGTAGGCGATGCTATGAAATCAATGCCTTCGACGTCGGACAAGATCCTCGATATTGCCCAGTCGCTCATCGTGGCGGGCGGCTATAACGGCTTCAGCTATGCCGACATCTCTAACGCGATCGGCATCAGGAAAGCGAGTATCCACCATCATTTTCCGGCCAAGGCCGAGCTGATCGCGGCGCTGGTCGATCGTTACACCAAGCAGGCGGAGGCGGGTTTGCAGTCTCTGTGCGAGCAGGCCGCAAGCCCTGCCGATCAGCTGCGGTTCTACATCGACTACTGGCGTTCATGCATCGAGAACGCTTCACAACCCTTCTGTGTCTGCGCGATGCTCGCCAGCGAAATGCAGATGCTGCCCGACGAGGTCGCATCACGCGTCCGCGCCCATTTCCGAAATCTCGCGGCATGGCTGACCTCGGTGCTGCAGGCCGGAGTAGAGCAGGGCTTGTTTCAGCTGGACAAACGGCCGGAAGAGCAGGCCCAGATGCTGATGGCCTCGGTGCACGGAGCCATGCTCTCGGCGAGGGCTTTCGGCGATCCCGGATTGTTCATCGCAATCGTGGGGCCTGAGATTGCGAGGCTGCGGGTCGCATAACGCAGCAGGAGAGTTGCCGCCGAGGCTCGAGAGAGCCTTATCCTGAGGTGCCCCGCAGGGGCCTCGAAGGGCGAGGCCGGTGCACCAAGGCATAGAAGAGCATCCGCGCAGAACTGCCGCTGCGCGATTACTCCCCGCCATCACCAACCAGCGCATCCCGCACGATGGCATAATAGGCGGCAAGCTCGGGGATATCGGCGGCCAGTCTATCGAAGGCCGGATTGGACGGTGCAAGCGTGCCGGCATATTTGGCCTCGATGAAGGCCTGGTGAGCGGCAAGCGCCTCGGCATCGGCCTTGTGCACGACAGTGTAGACCGGCGAGGGCACGGTGCGGCCTTTGACGATGATGCGGTCGAGCTCGATGACGATGTAGGTCTCGGCGACCAGTCTTGCGGTTTCTTCGCCGAGCAGCAGCGCCACGCCGTAATTCTTCGAGGCGCCTTCGAGGCGGGAGGCGAGGTTGACGCTGTCGCCGAGGCAGGAATAGTCGAAGCGGCGGGTCGAGCCCATATTGCCGACAATGCATTCGCCGGTGTTGATGCCGACGCCCATCTTCAGGACATGCGGCTTGCCGCCACGCGCGGCCGCCTCCCGCTCCAGTTGGTTGTTCAGCCGCGAAATCGCTGTCTGCATGGCAAGCGAGGCGCGCACGGCGTGGAGGGCGTGGTCGGGATCGTCGAGCGGCGCATTCCAGAAGGCCATGATGCAGTCGCCCATATATTTGTCGATCGTACCGCCATGATCCATCACCACATCGGAGAGCGGCGTCAGCAGCCGGTTGATCAGGCCGGTCAGTTGCTCCGGATCGTCCTTCAGCGTCTCGGCGATGGTGGTGAACCCGCGTACATCGGAGAACAGTACAGACAGCGTGCGCCGCTCGCCGCCGAGCTTCAGCTGCGAGGGATCGTTCGACAGGCGCCTGACGAGATCCGGAGAAATATACTGGGCGAAGGCGCGGATGATCTGGCGCTTGTTGCGGCGCTCCTCGGCATAATCGAAGGCAGCCTGACCGAAGACGACCGAGATATAGGCGACGGTCGGGCCGAGTGGCGAGACGAAGACATGCGCAAGCCGGATACCGGCAAAGCTGACGGTCGCGAAGGCGAGGAGAGCCGCTGCACTGGTCACGATCGTCAGCCATCCCGTCGAGCGCCAGACGGTCGTGGCGGCCAGCAGCACCGATATCAGGATGCAGGCGGCAACTGCCGGCAGCCGGGCTTCCGCGATCGACAGGCCAGCGCGGATATTGTCGTAGATCGTCGCCTGGATCTCGACGCCGGAGACGAGCTTGCCGGTGTGGATCGTATAGGGTGTCGCAAAGGCATCGACACCGCGCTTGTCGATCTCTGGCGCATTCTGCAGGCTGAGGCCGACGAGGACGACGCGGTCCCTGAAATAACCCGGCGGCAGCAAGTTCTCGGGGTCGAGTGCCTGGTAGTAGGAGACCGTGGGGTAGCTGCGGGCCGGGCCGAAGGATTGGATGAGCCGGCCAGCCGGCAGATCGGCGTTTGCTGCTCCCGACGCCGTCTTCATCAGCATGGCGGCAAAACCGTCCTGATAGCCCGGAATCCGCCGAAACATGCCGTCGCCGCTGAGATCGATCGAGGCGATGCCGGTCACGGCACCCGCTTGCGTCAGCTGCGGCAGCGGCGTGGCACGGATCAGCTGCGAGGCCTGCGGTGTCTCGATCAGCGTTTCGTCGCCGGCCAGCACGACATCCGGGCCGACCGCCTTGGCGATCGCCGCGTCGTTGTCGGGGTTCGAGGGTTCGGCCATGATGATGTCGAGGCCGACGACACGGGCGCCGGCGGCGCGCAGCTGGCTCACAAGCTCGGCATGCAGACTGCGCGGCCAAGGCCATTGCGCATTGATATCGGCAAGCGAAGGCTCATCGATCGCAACGATGACAGGGCCGCCGGGTGGCGGACGGGGATCGTCGACGGTCGAGAGATAGTCGAAGCTTCTGAGCTCCAGCAGTGACCAGGCGGGCAGGCGCGACAGCAGCGAAATGGCGATCAGCACGGCGAGCGACAGCACCAGCAGCCTCAAACGGCGGCTCCCGGTTTGCCTCGCCTGCCGCGGCTTGTCCCGCACCGGCATCAGAAGCGGACTTTGAGCGTGCCCTTGAAGGCGCGGCCCCAGCCGGGCACACCGGGCGTAATCTCGAAGTCCTCGTCGAGCAGGTTATAGGCGGCGGCCTCGAGCGCGATGCGCTTGTCCAGCGGTTCCCAGATCAAATGGGCGTCGAGGCTCCAGTAATCGTCGAGCTTGGTGCCGAGATCGTCGCCGTCGCGCTCGCCGACATAATTGGCGGCAATCGTTGCCTTGACCTTGGCTTCGTTGACCCAGGTCAGCGCGATCTGGCCCGAATTCTTGGGAATGAATGGCAGGGAGCCGCCGTAATTCGGCTCGAGCGGGTCCTTGTTCTCCGATTCCATATAGGCATAGGTGGCGGAAAGGCCGAAACCGGCACCGAGCGCCAGGTTTGCGGTGACGGCGGCACGGTCGATGCTGCCGCGCGACAGCGGCAGGCTGTCGGCCGCCGGAAGCGAGATCAGCGGAAAATCGATCGAGAAATCATGCAGCTCCTGGTGCTGGTATTCGACCGAGGTGAAGAACCGGTCGGTCCATTCGGCGTCCCACTGCAGCGCCGCCGTATCGGCATACCCCTCGAGGCCGATCGAATATTGGTTGGCCTGCAATCCGAGGACGCCGATCGGGGCAAGAGTGGGTACGCCGGTGTCGAGGCTCTGGCGCATGAAGGCGGCGCGCAGCCAATGGTTCTGGGCGGGTGTCCAGGCAAGGCCGAAACGTGGTTCCAGGCGGTTGACGTCGACTCCGTCGCCTTCCATATGCGTGCCGAAGAGAGCGTATTCGCCCTTGAGATCGGGTGTAATCTCGTGCAGCACGTCGATGTAGGCGCGGCTGATATTGACGCGGTTGCTGAATGTGTCCGGGCCGGTCGTGGTCTCTGGGATGATCACGACGCGCGGAAAGAGTTCATGCAGGCGAGAAGAGGTAGTTGTGCTGGCATCGATCCAGCCGCCTTCGATGCCGTACCGCCACGTCAGCGGTCCGCTGCCGATGGAATGGCTGAGCGCGCCGATATAGGTTTTTGAAGACAGATCCTCGGTCCCGTCCAAAAATGGAATAATGTCGGGATCGCGCAGGCCGAGAACCGGCGCATCGTCGACCTGAAGAGAGGTGGACGTCCGCGACCTGCTTTCCGAATAGAGGAAGGCGCCGTTCAAGATATTTTCGTAGCCGAAGGTATGGCTCCAGCCGAGGCCGGCATTGGTGGTTTCGGTGATATTGCGCCGATAGTTGTATTCCGAAGAGACTTCAGTTGGAATCCCGAAGCCCAGGAGGTTGAGGAAGTCCGTCAGTGACGAGCCTTGCGTCAGTGCGTTCAGCGTTCCATCGTTTTTGGCATGGTTGACATAGGCCACCACGCGATCGTCAGGCGTCACCGTTGCCGTCAGATAGCCATTGCCGCCGATAAGCTTGTTGTCGGTCTGGAAGCCGCCGAAATCGCGATAGTCGCCATCGAGCGCCAGTTCTTCCCAGGTCAGGTTGCCATAGAAGCTGAGCGGGATCGTCTCGTTCGAGAAACCCTGGATTTCAGCCTCGCCGATACCCCTCACATGGCCGTCGACGCTGTTGATGCCGCCGCCCAGCGAGCCTTCGATGAACGGCGTGCGCAGCAGCGTTGCCGAACGGGAGCGGCCGGAAAGCATGTGCGGATCAAGCAGCAAGCCCTGGATAAAGGATGAATAGCTCGATGCGTTGCCACGGTTCTGGATGACATTGTCGTCGCTGAAGCTCGTCGCGTTGACGTAAGGGAAGATGCTGCCCTTGATCGACTGGTCGATATAGCCGCTGCCTTCGAAGGGACTGAAGACCGCGTCCCCGTAATAGCGGCCCCAGGCATCTAGGCCCTGCAGGCGAAAAGCGTTGTTCAGCGTCGAGCCGGCATCCTGATTGGCGCCAAGGGCGCTGTAGTCGCCGCCGCGGGCGCGCGAGCGGCGGAGAAATTCCTGCGCGTTGCGGATCGCGCCGTCGGCGTCGTAATCGTCGATATCGACGGCGGTGCGGAAGGAGGAGATGACCGGATCGTTCTTATCGAGTCTGTCGGCATTGTCGACCGCTTGCTCGGAGGGGATGCGGTCGCCCTTTTCGTAATGGGCGGCGGCGAGCATCAGCTGCGATTGCGAATGGGCGGGATTGGCGGTGCTGGCGGCCAGCAGGTCCTCCAGCGCCTTGTCGCGCTCGCCGGTCTGCAGGTAATAGCGGCCGCGGGCGAGGAGGGCGATGTCGAAGGAGGGGTCGGCGGCAAGCGCCGCATCGATCTCGCGCTTGGCCTCCTTCATGCGCGATTGGTCGAGATAGAGGATGGCAAGGTTGGCGTGGGGGACGGGATCCTGCGGATCGAGAGCGATCGCCCGCAGGAAGGCGGCCTCGGCCTCGCCATTGGCATCGCGGGCGCTCTGCAGCAGGCCCATCGAGTTCAACGATCCCGAAGCGCCCGGCGCAAGTTCGATGGCACGGTTCAGATCGGCGAGCGCCCCGTTGATATCGCTTTCGTAGCTCGCCTTGTAAGAGGCGCGTGCAGCAAGGGCGATCGGATGGTTGGGATCGAGCGAGAGCGCGCGGTTCACCGCCTCCTGCATCTGGGCGCGGTCATCGATCAGCAGCGCCAGCTGGGCGCGGATCGCAGGAAGGGTGGGGTCATCCGGAAAACGCTTTTCGGCATCCTTGATCAGGTCGACGGAGGCGCGGGGATTCTTGAGGAAACCCACCGTATAGGCCTGCATGATCGCGCCATAGGGGCCGACAGCCGATGACGGCGGCTTTTCGACATGGGCTGGATCGGCAAGCGAGCGGGCGAAATAGCCGCCATACTGCGCCATGTTCCGGCGGGCCGGATCGAGATGTGGCAATGCCGCCGCAAAGAGCCTTGCGGCTTCGTCGTAGCGTTTTTCGGAACCGGCGATCGTGGCATCGATCAAGTCGACGCGCGCCTTCTGGAGGGTCGTCAGCTTGCGCCGGCGAACCTCCTGAAGCGTCTCTGCGGCGACCTGTCGGCCGTCGAAGGCGCTCTGCACTTCGGCAAGCTCCAACCAGTCCTCGGTGGTGCGACGCTCCGGCGGCAAAGCCAACAGCCGGCGGCGCTCGTCGGCCATCCGGCCTGCCGGCAGCGGCGAAGTCGGCATCAGGCCGAAGCCGTCGCGCAGGTTCAGGTAGAACAGCATCTGCTCGCGGTCGTCGGGCGTGACGATCACCAGCTTGCGCGGTGCCTGGCCGATGGTGGCGACCGCGCCTTCGCCCTCGTTCACCTCAACGCTGCCCTGCGGGTTGCTGAGCGCCACGCGGCCTTCGAGCACGATCATCGAGGTTTTGCTGCCCTCGACGGTCATCGTCCAGTCGGTGCCGCGGATGGCGGCTGCGGCTGCAGGGGTCTCGACCGTCAGGCCCTGGCCGCCGCGCTCGGCGCGCGCCCAGATCGTTCCCGATTGCAGCTCCAGTGTCGTGTCGCCGCTTGCCGCCATTTTCTTGACCTGCAGCGATGAATTGCGGCCGAGGCGAACCTGGGTGTGATCGGAAAAGACGATGGCGAGCTGGCCGTTGGCGTTGGTGCGCAGCACGTCGCCGGTCAGGAGATCCTGGTTGATATCGACGACATGCCAATTCGACACATCGATGAAGCGAACCTCTTCGCCGGTCTTGCGGGCGATGACGGAACCGGCGACCGGTGTTGCTCGCTGCACGGGCTCGGCCATTGCCGACGGCGCGAAACCGGGCAAAGCAAGCGACAGCGCCATCCCCGCGCGACAGATGTTCTTGGAATAACCCCGCATGACTGAGACCCCATCCCCCACTTCCCGTTTGTCCGTGTAGAGTGGAAAAGTCAAGCGTATTGCACACGTGTTCTTGCTTTCGCGCCCAAGTGTAATATCAGGGAAACACTTGGGGACGGAGTATTCACGTGAGCGAATTCGAAACTGCAACTGAGGTTATGCTGAGCCAGCCGACGAGCGCCGATATCGGCGTCGAGTATTTCGACCATATCAAGAAAATCAATGATATATTTTACGATCAGGTCAAGATATCCGATCAGAAGGCGGCCTATATCTTTACATTTATGCTGGCCTTCCTGGTGAGTTCCAGTGAGGTGAGGGCGGTCTTCAGCCCGGCGCGTTATATCACCGGCACGTCAGGCAGCATGCTGTTTTCCGGCCTGCTTGCCGCAGCCTCGGTCTTCTCCATCCTGTCGGCGATCCTCGTCGTGCTGCCGCGCCGTCTGGATAGCTCGACCTCGCTGTTCTGGGGCGCCTGGCAGAACCACCGCGAGCTGTTCTTCGACGCGGCAATCAGGCGCGACGAGCGCTATCTTTTCGACCAATATCTCGAAAACGCCAATATCCTCTCCGCCATCGCCCGCAGCAAATACCGCTGCGTGACCTTTGCGTTTCGTGGCTTGATGGTGAGCGTGATTGCCTACGTGCTGCTGTTGGTGGCGGTGTGAGGCGTGGGTGCGGCTCTGCGCTTTTCAGCCGGCTGAGCCAGCGAAACCAGGAAGACGGGCGCGCCGAAGCGCGCCCGTCCGTTTTCAATCCTCGACCTCAACAATCAGCTCAAGCTCGATCGGCACGCCGAGCGGCAGGCTGGCGACGCCGAGCACGACGCGGCCGGAGAGCTTTTCCTCGCCGAAGACCTGGAGCAGCATTTCCGACGCTCCGTCCGCGACCTTCGGGTGGTCGCGGAAATCGCCTTCGGTGGCGATATAGACGCCGAGCTTGACGACTTTTGCGACCCTGTCCAGCGAGCCGAGATAATCCTTGGCGGCCGCAAGTGCGCTGAGTGTCGCCGTTTCGGCGGCCTTCCTACCGTCTTCAGTCGTCAGTGCGCCGCCGACGCGGCCGACATAGCGCGGCTCGCGGTTGATAACCGGCAGCATGCCGCTGAAGAAGACCAGCTTGCCTGATCTGACCGCCTCGACGTAGGCCCCCAGAGGTGTCGGCGGCGGGGGAAGGGTGATGCCGAGTTCCTGCAGCCGCCGTTCTGCGCCGGCTGCCTGCGCTTGCGGGTGGTTTACCATTTGCCCAGATGTGCGCCGCCGTCGACGTGCAGCACCTCCCCGGTTACGCGCGGAGCTTCGGTCAGGAAGACAACCGCATCGACGACTTCCCCGACATTGGAAATGCCAGCCATTGGCGACAGCGTGCTGAGGAAGTCCTTCGGATTGTCCTTGTGCAGCGGCGTATCGACGACACCGGGAGCCACCGTGTTGACGCGGATTCCCTCGCTTGCATATTCCATCGCCAGGTTCTTCGAGATCGCGTCGATGCCGCCCTTGGTCATCATCGCCACCGAAGCCGAGAAACCGGCGATCGGATGGTCGATCAGCGGCGTGGTGATGCTGACGATGCTGCCGCCGGACTTCTGGGCGAGCATCTGCCGGACGACCAGCTGCGTCAGGTGGATGAAGCCTTCGAGGTTGGTCGAGGACAGCTTGCGGAAATCGGTCATGGTGTAATCGACGAACGGTTTGCTGAAGAAAATGCCGGCATTGTTGACGAGCGCGTCGATCGAGCCGAACCGGTCGATCGCGGTCTTTGCGACCCGTGCGGCGGTTTCGGCATCGCCGATATCGCCGTCGACGAGCGCCAGCCTGTCTGAAGCCTGAAAGGCATCCGAGGCGCTGACCTGGCGCGAGGTGGCGACGACATTGTAGCCGCGCTCGATGAAGGCGTTGACGAGCCCGGCTCCGATACCCTGGGAGGCGCCCGTGACGATGACAGTCTTTGCGGTAGTCATGTTGAACTCCATAATCTGGTCGGGCAACGGAGGTCTTGCGCTTGCGAAGGCCGGGTCGCTCGAGATGGGGCGGCTGCGAATGCGCCTCCATCGGGTTGTGATTGTTTTCGCAAGGTGAATATGGCGAAAACTCCATTCATCGATTAGATGGAAATATCTAGATTCTCTTTTGCATATATGCAAAAATCGCGACATGGCAGACCTGAATGACATCGCGGTTTTCGTGACGGTGGCGCGGTACGGCAGCTTCAGCCGCGCCGCCCATTCTCTCGGCATGCCGGTCTCGACCGTCAGCCGGAAAGTGACGTCGCTGGAGGAGCAACTCGGCGTGACGCTGCTGCAGCGCACGACCCGCAAGCTCAGCCTGACCGCGCAGGGCAGCGCCTATTTCGATCAGTGCAGCGAACCGCTCGCCCATCTTATCGACGCCGAGCAGGCACTGACGGAAACCCAGAGAAAGCCGGAGGGCTTGCTGAAGATCTCCGTGCCCGTCATCTTCGGGCAGGAGGTTTTCTACGAATTCGTTTCGACCTTCCTGAAGACCTATCCCGAAATCCGGATCGATCTCTTCGTCACCAACCTGTTCCTCGATCTGATCGCCGAGAATATCGATCTCGGCATCCGCTTCGGCGAGCTCAAGGATTCCTCGATCGTCGCGCAGCGGCTCGGAAAGAGCGTGCGCTATCTGGTCGCCGCGCCGGACTATATGAAGGGCAGGGCGCTTCCCTCGAAGCCCGAAGACCTGAAGGACCATCAGTGCGTGCTGCTGAACGGCCGCAACGGCGAAGCGGAATGGCATCTCGTCAGCGGCCGCAAATCGGTCCGCCAGCAGGTGTCGGGGCCGGTCTCCAGCCGGGATTTCGAGGCGGTGAGCGCCTTCACCTATCGCGGACACGGCATCGGTCTGCTGCCTTCCACCTATTGCGACGATGAGATTAGAAGAGGCGAACTCATCCGCCTGCTGCCGGACTGGTCGTCCGAGGAGATATTCGTGCATGCGGTCTATCCGACACGCCGCTTCCTGCCCTTGCGCCTGCAGGTCTTTCTCGAAGCGTTGAAGGCGTGGAAGACCCCCTTGTGGCTCCCCCTGCATTGAGTCCCCCGATGCCATCACCGAAAATTGAAGCCGCGCCTGCGGGCCGGCGCCCCTGGTCGATCAAGCTGTGTTACAGTTTGCTGGCTTGGATGGCGCGGGGATTTACC
Source organism: Rhizobium sp. BK619 (assembly GCF_014195245.1). NCBI lineage: Bacteria > Pseudomonadati > Pseudomonadota > Alphaproteobacteria > Hyphomicrobiales > Rhizobiaceae > Rhizobium > Rhizobium sp. BK619. The sequence continues at coordinate 96,179 of NZ_JACIBH010000013.1, forward strand.
GATGCTGACGACAGTTGCGGTGCTCATGGGTCTTTCCGGCCTCGTCCCAGCAGCGCAGGCGGGGACAAACGAGGTCGACGTCAGCCTCGTGCTTGCCGTCGACACCTCGCGGTCGATGGATTTCGAAGAGATCGGGATTCAGCGCGAGGGCTATGTCGAGGCGCTCAAGCACAAGGAATTCCTTGATGCGGTGAAGGGCGGTCTGACCGGCCGCATTGCCATTAGCTATTTCGAATGGGCGGGCTATGTCGTCCAGGATTCGGTGATCGACTGGCAGGTGATCGAGACGGAAGAGGATGCGATCGCCTTTGCCGGCAAGATCGAAGCCCGGCCGATCGCCACGCAACGGCGCACCTCGATATCCACAGCGATCGGCCAGGGCGCCAGCATGATCATCACCAGCCCGTTTCGAGGCAGGCGGGAGGTGATCGACGTCTCCGGCGACGGCCCGAACAATTCCGGCAATCCGGTTATACCGGCGCGCGACAAGGCGGTGGAAGCCGGCATGATCATCAACGGCCTTGCCATCATGCTGCGGCCCTCCGATGCCCCCAACGGGCTGGATACATATTATGCCGACTGCGTGATCGGCGGCCCCGGCGCCTTCGTGCTGCCGGTCCACAAGATCGAGGATTTCGCCGTTGCCGTGCGCCGCAAGCTGGTGCTGGAGATCAGCGGCCTTTCCCCACCGGCGACGGTGCGGGAGATAGCGGGGGCTGGGCCGGTGACAGATTGCATGGTTGGCGAGAAACAGTGGCGGGATTTTTTTGATCGGTGAGGGGTGGCTCGCTGGCGTGATTTGGGATGAGAGGACATGTGGTGTGGCACCCCCCTCTGTCCTGCCGGACATCTCCCCCACAAGGAGGGAGATCGGCTGGGCGCGACGGCTTCCCCAAACAGCTGAGAATTGTGATTGTCGCTGCCGTTCGAGAGGGAGCGATGGTCAAGCCTCCTGTCGATCTCCACCCTTGTGGGGGAGATGGCCGGCAGGCCAGAGGGGGGTACCACACGGCGTGCCGGTAAAGATGAGAGGTGCGGCATCCAAGAAAGCTTCGCCCTGAGATGACTCCTCAGGGGCCATCGAAAGGCGAGGCGGGTGCTCTTGGCGCCTACCGCCATCTACAATGGCAGTTCCCGGCCGGCCCGTTCGCTGACCATGTATTCGGCGTACCACTCCGGCCAGTTCTCATCGTGTTTGCCGCCGTTGCGTTTCTCGTGTTCGCCGTGGGCGGTGGCCGCGCGGCGCAGCGCTGATGCAAGGTCGCTCGAGGTCGCAAAGGCCGTCTCGTCGGCGTCGATGCGTCCGGGCAGGCGCTGGGTGACTTCCTGGAACAGCCAGCCGTTGCCGTCGGGATCCTTGAACGAGGCGAAGGAGCGATAGCTGCGATGATCGGGATCGCGGCCGGCAAGCCTCAGCCGTCCGAAGAGGTAGGGTTCGTCCTTGCCGGCATAGACGCCGGCAGCGTCATGGAACACCTCGCTGACCTCGACGCCGCGGGCGATGAGATCGCGGCGGGCGGCCTCGATGTCGGAGACGATGAGGTAGAGCCCCTGGGCGGAGCCGGGTGCGGCTGCGGTTATGTTCTTGCCGAAAATGATCGCGCAGCCGGAGCCGGGCGGGGTGAACTGGATCACCCGGAAATCGGCATCATTGGCGAAGTCGGCGTCGAGCCGCCAGCCGAGGCCGTCATAAAAACGTTTGGCGCGGTCGACGTCGGAAACGGGGATGACGACCACTTCGAGCTTGGTGTCGACCGGGCGTGTTTTCGGATTTTCGATAGGGGGTTCACTGCGCATTGCATTGCTCATCTTCAGCTCCTTGGGGTTCTGGATGCGTTAAGAATGGCGATACATGTCGGGGTCGAGTGGACCACAGCGCGGCGAGGGCGTCGAATCAATTATTCTGTCGGAATTGACCTGATGAAGACGGCGGGATCGGTCCCGCCGCCTCGGTTCGAGGATCAGCCTTGCTACGCGGCAAGTGCTGCGCGTGTCTTGCCGATCGTCAGCGCAGCCTTTGCGGCCTCCCGCCCTTTCTCGACGAAGTGTGCCCGGTAGATCTGCTTGTGGTGGTCGGTTTCTTGATATTGATGCGGCGTCAGCGAAACCGACAGCACCGGCACGCCGGTATCCATGCCGGCGCGCATCAGCCCGTCGACCACGGCCTGGGCGACGAATTCATGGCGGTAAATTCCGCCGTCGACGACGAAAGCGGCGGCAACGACGGCGGCATAGCGCCCGGTTGCGGCAAGGTCGCGCGAAAGGAGCGGCATTTCGAAGGCGCCGGGAACATCGAACACGTCGACCTGCTCGGGCGGCACGAGCTGGTAGAAGCCGTCAAGGGCGCGGTCGACGATGTCGGCGTGCCAGCTGGCTTTGATAAAGGCGTAGCGGGTGGGTGTCATGGTAATCTCCTTTGGCGAACAGACACATCACCCAAGGCGATCACGAACGTCCCCGACAGCCGCAAGGGCGGCAGGAACGCACGTTCTCTTTCATCCGGACTATGACCGTCGGCTCAGGCATCTCACCTGATCTGCTGACCCTTCCCTAGGGAAGGCGCTCGCGGGCTCGCAATCGAAACTGCATACCGCCGGTAGGGACTTTCACCCCGCCCTGAGAACGGCGGGGACAATAGGGGGAAGGCGGCAAGCTGGCAATAGGGCGAAATGCTTTCTGCAATGCGCAAGGAGCGGCGCCGCCGGTGTCCGGCAATGTGAGGATGGCGCCCCGAGCGCCCTTGCTGAACGCACACGTTTGCCTACATGTTTCCGATGAGGACACCCAATCTACACAGCATGACCCGCTGATCCCGCCTGAGGCGAGGGCAGGCCATCACAACCATGGGAGAGAGACATGCAAGATCCCCTCGTCGTTCACCGCGAGGCGCATATCGCGGCGCCGCCGGCGGCGGTGTTTGCGCTGATGACCGACCCGGAAAAGATTCTGCGCTGGATGGGAACGGAGGCTCAGGTCGAGCCGCAGCCGGGCGGGCTCTATCTCGTCAACGTCACCGGCGCTCGTTTTGCGCGCGGCTCGTTTCGCGAGGTGGTGCCGGTTCATCGCCTTGCCTATAGCTTCGGCTGGGACGGCAGCGAGGTGGTGCCGCCGGGGTCCAGTCTGGTCGAGATCGACCTGATCGAGCAAGGAGGCGGAACGCTGCTGCGGCTGACCCATAGCGGCCTGCCGAGCGCCGATCAATGCGCCGGCCATGCGGAAGGCTGGGCGCACTACCTTGGACGGCTGACCGAGGTCGCCGCCGGGCGCGATCCCGGTCCTGACAGTTTTCACGGCAGAACATGAACGATTTTTTACGGGCAGCGGGCGCCCACAAGCGCTTGACGCCGCGGGAAAAGTGGTGCGGCGACACCCCGATCGGGCGTCCGAAAACACCTTTTTTCTCGTCTAAACATGAACGTGCAGTTCATCTCCAGTTCAATTTGGCGGCCATAAGGTCAGGGCGGCTGGATGAAATGGAGTTTTCGATGAAGGCACTTTCTATCGCGGCTGCCTTGCTCGCTGGCAGCCTCTCGATCGGTACGGCTGAGGCGATGCCGATGGGGACAATCAATGTCCAGAGCAAAGTCACAAGCGATGTCACGAAGGTCGACTATGCGTGCGGCCGCGGCTGGCATCTGACCCGCTGGGGCGAATGCCGGCCGAATTGGCGACGCCCGCCGCCGGTGGCATTTTACGGTGGCCCGCCGCGTTGGGGCTGGGAGCGACGCCACCGCGATTGGGACGGCCCGCGCTGGGGCCATGAGCGGCGCTGGGATCGCGACCGTCGCTGGCGGGATGACGACTAAAAGCCTTGGTTAAAGCATGTCGCGCAAAAAGTGTACAGCGGTTTTCCCAGGCAAAGCGCGAAGCGCTTTTGCCGCAACGACATGCGGAAGACAAAGACCTAAAGCGCAAGGAGCGAATCTGAAAGATCGCGACGCGCTTTAGAGGCAAGTTGACGAGGGCCGGTGCGAAGTTTCGCCCGGCCTTTTCCTATGAAATTTTCCGCAGCCCCTGGGGTCAGATCCTGCTGACGAGCCAGTGCTTGTCGTCGATCAGTTCCGCGAGCTCGATCGGATCCTTGACGCCGAATTCGAACCATTCGACGAGTTCCTTTGCCTTGCGGCTGCTTTCCTCCGCCGTCAGCTCGACCTGATACCTTTCGCACCACCGCCGAAGGATCGACGTCAGCAGCGTCATGTCATTCCCATCCAACGGATCTTTCGGCCAGAATATCGTGCCCATCGTACCCCTCAATCACACGATGACGAACGGCCGCATAATGAAATCAAAACGGCGCAAGTTTAAAGCGTTATTTTTCGCTTTTCCCCGTGATGGAATATTCGCGACAGGAATTGTCTGCGCAGGAATGGCACAAGGTGTCGACAGGCTCCAGACGGCATCCTTGCGGACGTCCCGGGGCAGTGTCATGTTGCAGCATGGATCTGCCGTCTCCCCTTGCCTGGCTGGTTGATGAGGCCGGTGCCTCGCCCGGTCCCGAACGGTTTCTGGCCGAGCTCGGGCGCCGGCTTTTGGCTGAAGGCCTGCCGCTTTCGGGCGGCGCGCTGACGCTATCGGTGCCGCATCCGATCATCGCGCGGCGCACCTGGCTGTGGCGGGCTGAAACCGGGGCCGTCATCGAGGCGTTGGCCTTTGCCGCCACTCCGCAGAGCGAAGCCGGGCGCGAGTGGCTGGCCGGGCTGGGGCCGGTGTGGGACACCAGGATCGGGCCTGCAGAGGATAATCAGGCATCGGACGGCTCGCTGCTCGGCTGGGCGGGGGTTGCCAACGGGGAAGGGGGCAGCGCATTCGGCCCGGCCGCGATCAGCCTGCTGCGCGAGGTGGCGCGTTTTGCCGCTGCGCCGCTCGCCGCACTTGCTGCGCGGGAGGCGCGGGCCGCGCTGCTCGAAGCCTATCTCGGCCGGCGCAGTGCGGCCCGGGTGCAGGCCGGCGCGCTTGCCCGCGGCACCGGCGAGACCATCCGAGCCGCTCTTCTCTGTGCCGATCTGCGCGACTTCACCGCGCTCTCCGAGGCGACCGAGCCTCACCAGATGATCACCGCGCTGGACGCCTATTTCGACCGCGTCGCAGGCGCCGTGCATGCCTTCGGCGGCGAGGTGCTGAAATTCATCGGCGACGGCGTGCTGGCGATCTTTCCGGTGACGCCGGCTTCCGGCGGAGCGGTCGAAGGAGACCGGGAGGCCTGCGAGGCCGCATTGCGGGCAGTCGCCGCCAGCCGTGCCGGCATGGTTCATCTCGACCAGGTGCGCCAGGCACAGGGGCTGGCGCCGTTGCCGTTCGGCGCGGCGCTGCATTTCGGCGAGATCCTGTGGGGCAATATCGGCGCGGCCGACCGGCTGGACTTTACCGCCATCGGCCCCGCGGTCAATCTGGTCAGCCGGTTGGAAGGGCTCTGCAAGCCGCTTGGCCGAACTGTGCTGATCTCAGGTGCGGTGGCGGCGAATACGGCGACGCCCTTGATGCCGCTCGGAGAGCACACCCTCCGCGGCATCGCCGACCCTTGCGCGGTCTTTACCCTGCGGGAGGATTGAGCCTGCGGGCAGGCGCATCACTTTTGCAAAGAAATATTTGCAAAGATATGTTTGCAAATATATGCTTGAAGCATGAAACATCCGCACCCTAAGCCCGCAGCAGATGCCGTCGCCTCCCGCACCGTCAGCCGCGTCGTGCCCGAACCGACGGCACTGAAGGCGCTGGCCCATCCTGTCCGGCTGCGCATGCTCGGCATGCTGAGGATCGATGGGCCTGCCACGGCAACGCAACTCGCCGCGCGGCTGGGCCTGAACAGCGGTGCGACGAGCTATCATCTGCGCCAGCTTGCCCAATATGGCTTCATCGAGGAGGCGCCGCATGCCTCACGGCGCGATCGCTGGTGGCGCGCCAGCCATGAGCTGACCTCGGTGCCGCCAAGCGAAGCCGAGGGAGAGGCACTCGATCTCGACCTCGCTTTCAACCAGGCGGCGCTCTCGCTGCAGGTCGGCCAGATGCAGCAGGCGCTGGAGGAATATGCCGAACTGCCGGCGGAGTGGCGCAAGGCGACGGCGGCCGATGACATCATTATTCCGATGACGGCTGATCAGGCCGAGGCTCTGACGAAACGGCTGACCGGCATCATTCTGGAAGCGATGCGGGCGGCCCCGCCGCTGGGCGAGGCGGCGTCTCGGAACTCCGACCTGGTTCCTTTTTATGTCATGCTGCACGCCTTCCCCTATCCGGGCCGCCTTCCGCATCGCGAAGGGGAGGACGAGGCGTGAGGAGGGCCAGGCCCTTCCTGGCGCTTGCCGCAGCCGAGACATGTTCGCTTTCCGGCACGCGGCTGTCGACCGTCGCTATTCCCTGGCTGGTGCTGAGCACGACGGGCAGTCCTGTCCTGACCGGCGTCACGGCGATGATGGAGATGCTGCCCTATGTCGTCGCCAAGGCGCTCGGCGGGCCGCTGATCGACCGCGTCGGCGCCAAGCGCATCGCCATCGTCTGCGATACCGCCTCGGTGGTCGTGGTAGGGCTGGTGCCGCTGCTCGATTTTTTCGGCCTGCTCGGCATGCCGGTGCTGCTGCTTATCGTCTTTGCCATGGGCGTGCTGCGTGGGCCTTCCGACGCCGCCAAGCAGGCGATGGTTCCCGACATCGCCAGGCTGGCGAATGTGCCGCTCGAACGGGTGACCGGCGTCGCCAGCGCCATCGAGCGGCTTGCCTCGACGGCGGGTGCGGCCGGCGCCGGCGCGCTGATCGGCCTGATCGGCCCGGGCCAGGCGCTGCTCGTCAACGCCGCCACCTTCGCCGCCGCCGCGCTGATCGTCGCCGTCGGCATCCCCGAGATGCGGCGCATGCCAGAGCTATCTGGCGCCCGACCGGCCGAGAGGGCTTCTTATCTCGATGATCTCCGTGAAGGCTGGCGCTTTCTGCGCGGCGATGCGGTGCTCGTCAGCATCGTCGTCATGGTGGCGATCACCAATCTGCTGGACCAGGCCTATCATGCGGTGCTGCTGCCTGTCTGGACACGTGATTCCGGCCATGGTCCGGAACTGCTGGGAGCGATGTTTGCGGCATTCGCCGGCGCGTCGATCGCAGGTGCGGCGATTGCCGCAGCAATCGGCGAGCGGATGCCGCGCCTGATCGTCTACACCGTGGCGTTCCTGTTGACCGGCTTTCCGCGTTTTCTCGTTGTTGCGATGGATGCGCCGCTCGGCCTTGTCTTTACAATCCTGGCCATCGGAGGATTCGCCTCGGGCTTCCTCAACCCGATCCTGTCGGCGGTGATCTTCGAGCGCATCCCCAAGCCGCTGACCGGCCGCGTCATCGCATTGAACACCGCCCTCTGCTTCGCCCTCATTCCCTTCGGCGGCCTCGTCGGCGGCGCGCTGATCAGCACGATCGGTCTTGCCGCGGCGCTGCTGCTCACCGGGCTTGCCTATCTCGTCGCCACTCTCTTTCCCCTTGCCCTGAAAAGTTTCCGCGGTTTCGACAGGGCAATTGCCGATGCCGGTGCTTCCGTATCAAGGCGATGAGCGCGCGTCCGATCTCTCATGCCCCAACGCCTCGACCATCAGATCGACGAAACGGTGGATGCGCGGTTCCAGCAGGCGCTTGTCGGGATAGAGCGTGACGATCTTGGCGTCATCGGCTTCCAGGTCGGGCAGGACCTGCCGGAGACGCCCGGCGGCGAGATCGCCGGCGATGAGAAAATCGGGCAGGAGCGCGATGCCCAATCCCGCCAGGGCAGCGTCGCGGATCGCCTCGCCGCTGTCGAGCCTCAGGCGGCTGCGCCCCTGCGCCTTGATCCAGGAACCGCCCTTGCCGCGAAAACGCCAGCCTTGCCTTTGATTGCGGTTGGCAAAAATCAGGCAGTCGTGGGCTGCGAGATCGTCGATTTCGCGCGGCTCGCCGTTCGCGGCGAGATAGGAGGGCGAGGCGCAGAGGCGCGTCTTGTAGGTGGCGATCACGCGCGAGACCAGCCGGGTATCCGACGCCGCGGCGCCGATGCGGATCGCCAGATCGAAGCCGTCCTCGATGATGTCGGAGAGGTGATCGGTAAAGCTCACCTCGATCTGGATGTCGGGCCAGGCGTGAAGATATTTTTCCAGCAGGGGCAGCACGACGAGCCGGCCGAAGGCATCGGGTACAGTCAGTCTGAGAAGGCCGCGCGGCATGCCGCTCTGGCCTCCCAGACTCGCTTCCGCCTCGTCGACCGACGCAAGGATCTGCAGGCCGCGCTCGTAAAATACCCGCCCTTCATCGGTCAGGCTCAGCGTTCTCGTCGTGCGGTTGAGCAGACGTGCGCCGAGCCGGTCTTCGAGGCGGATGACGGCCTTTCCAGCCGCCGAGCGGGACAGGCCCATGGCCTGGCCGCCGGCGATAAAACTTCCGGCATCGACGACGGCCATGAAGATCAGGATATCGTTCAGGTTCGTGCGCGGCATCAGGCAACTCGAGCGGTTCGGTCCCAGCCATAAGTCGGTCAGTCATGCAACCGATTCAAGGCTTGGACCATCAACGCTCACGGCGGCAGTAAGGTCCCGACGCTTCGCTGCCGGGGCGCTGAAGCCGGGCTACAGCATATCGCCGAGGCTCCAATGGTTGTTCCATCGGGCGTCGATCTCGTCGTCGACATTCTGATATCTGATGTCGGTGGAGAGGCGCAGCCGCCGGCTGCTGTCCTGGTTGGTGGTCGAGGCGTGGATCATGTAGGGCGAGTGGAGCACAACGTCGCCGGCCTCATAATCGGCGGCAAGCCAGCGGGTGTCGAAGCGCTCGGCCATATCGGGAAGATCTTTCGAGACCCAGCCGCCTTCCGTCATGTGGCTGTTATAGGCGCTGATCCGCTCTTCAGGCGAAAGATCGCCGCTTGCGGCCTGGAACTTCGCCTCCATCTTGACGCCAAGCGCGTGCGAACCTTCGAGGTAGACGAGGCCGCCCATCTCGGCAGGGATGTCGCCGATCGGGATCCAGGCCGTCACCAGGCGACTGGTGCCGCCGCGGAGATAGACGAGATCGTAGTGAGCGGGTGTGGCCGTCGGCGTTCCCGGCTTGGTGAAGCGCATGATCTTGCGCTTGTGCAGATAGGAGATGCCCTGCAGGAAATCATCCATGAAGCGGGTGAGCGGCGGCTGTGCGCAAAAACCTTCATAGGCGGCGGAGCGGACAAGCGACATCAGCCGCCGGTCCGCCAGGCTCCAGTCGACGCTGGCGGCCGACGCAATCCCTTGCGAAAAATCGCTGCCGGGCTCGACCAGTCCTGTCACCGCGAGGCGTTCGAACACCCAGCCACGGAAATCGATGACAGCTGCCCGCGGCAGAAGACCTTTCAGCCAGACATAGCCATCCTTCTGGTAGCGGCGGCGGATGGCGTCGACGCCGATGGCCGGATCGGTCGGCGTCAGCCAGCCGATCCGCTCCGCAACCAAGGTTTTGCCGTGGGCGGTCAGGGAAAATTCCGGTGTTCTGGCCTGCATGACTTCGGCGGCAATCGACATTTCAGCCTTCCCCAGCTTGAATTGAGTTGCCTTTATTTATCTGATCTGCAGGACTAACCGACATAGAGGAAACTGGTACCTGGACTTTTCGCTCATCATGAGACAGGCCGAGGCCATTTACAGAACGCCGCTTGGCGCGGCCGGCGGACTGGCGGTCACCGGAAGCGGCAGGCAGCATGCACGCCATTCGGTGACCGACCGGAAACTTCCGAGTTTCGCCGTCGTGCTGGTGGAGCGCGGGCAGGGCTGGCTGGAGACCGCCGCCAGCGGCCACCTCAGCCTGACCGGGCCTGCCCTGTTCTGGCTGTTTCCCAACCGCGCGCATTCCTATTCTCCCGACGAAGACGGCTGGGACGAGCGCTGGGCGCTTTTCGAAGGATCCTTCACGCGGGACTTCGTCAGGCTGAGGATCATTGCCGAGCGACATCCGGTCGTCGCCTTGCATCGCCTCGATGACGTGGCGCGGCTCTTCGGAATGCTCCATGCCGATCTGCTCGACGATACCCACCTGGGGCAAGCGTCGGCGGCATTGATGCTGCATCGCATCGTCATATCGGCCGCCAGACAGGCAATCGGAGCGGCTGATCGACGCCAGGAAAGGCCCGACATGGCCGTGATCGTCGAAACGCTGCGGCGGCGGGCGATGCAACCGCTCGACCTCGCCGCCTTTGCCGCCGAGCACCAGATGTCTCCGGCAACATTGCGCCGGCGGTTCACGCTTGAAACGGGGCTGCCGCCCAAGGCATTTCAGCTTCGGGCACGTATGGATCATGCCAAACAGCTGTTGGCTACCACCGACGAAAAAATCGAAGCGGTTGCCGCCATGATCGGTCTCGATGACCCCTTTTATTTTTCACGGGTCTTCCACGAGCGGGAGGGCTGCAGTCCCCGCGAATTCCGCGCCAGATACAGGCGAATGTGAGCGCCCGGTGCTTTGGCCGGAGCGTCAGCGCCAGCCAAGCGCCGGGGCGACGTGGGTCAGAATTGCCTCGATGACATGGGCGTTGTAGGTGACGCCGAGCTGGTTGGGGACGGTGAGCAGCAGCGTGTCGGCCTCGGCGATCGCCTCGTCTTCGGCAAGCTGTTTGATCAGAATGTCGGGCTCGGCGGCATAGCTGCGGCCGAAGATCGCCCGGGTCTTCTCGTCGATGAAACCGATCTTGTCGTCCCCGTCGTTGCCATAGCCGAAATAGGCGCGGTCGCGATCGTCGACCAGGGCGAAAATGCTGCGGCTGACCGAAACGCGCGGCTGGCGCGCGTGGCCGGCCGCCTTCCAGGCCTCGCGGTAAGCGCGGATCTGATCGGCCTGCTGGACGTGGAACGGCTCTCCCGTTTCGTCATCCTTCAGCGTCGAACTCTGCAGGTTCATGCCGAGCTTGGCCGCCCAGATGGCGGTGGCATTGGAGCTTGCGCCCCACCAGATCCGCTCGCGCAGCCCCTCCGAATGGGGCTCGAGACGCAGGAGGCCGGGCGGGTTCGGAAACATCGGCCGTGGGTTGGGCTTGGCAAAACCTTCGCCGCGCAGGACCTCAAGAAACACTTCTGCGTGGCGGCGGGCCATCTCGGCCTCGTCCTGACCTTCCGATGGGGCATAGCCGAAATGGCGCCAGCCATCGATCACCTGTTCCGGCGAGCCACGACTGATGCCGAGCTGCAGCCGGCCGCCGGCGATGAGGTCGGCGGCACCCGCATCCTCGGCCATGTAGAGCGGGTTCTCGTAACGCATGTCGATGACGGCGGTGCCGATCTCGATCCGGCTGGTCCTCGCGCCGACGGCCGATAGCAGCGGGAAGGGGGCGGCGAGCTGCCGGGCGAAATGATGCACCCGAAAATACGCCCCATCCGCACCGAGTTCCTCGGCCGCGACGGCAAGGTCGATCGATTGCAGCAGCGCATCGCCCGCCGAGCGCGTCTGCGATTGCGGCGAGGGCGTCCAGTGCCCGAACGAGAGGAAACCGATCTTCTTCATGTCGCGCCTTTATCCGTTGCTTTTGTGGTCGATGGGTCATCGCACAGTTCCGGGTTGCATGACAATCGGAACCGGCGGGGTGCGGCGCATCCGCGCTGTCGTATGGCGGTTGCAGTCCAGTGGGAGGTGCGCCTAACGCCGGTTGCTGCGCCTCTCCTCCGTCTTGGGGCACCGATCATCCCTCATCCTTCGAGGCCCCTTAAGGGGCACCTCAGGATGAGGTCGGAGAGAGCTAACAGCTTGGCTCGCCGGCCCGCTTACGCTCAATAATAAGCCGATTTGAACGGGGCGATCGCCGCGCCCATGGCCGAGGCATCGCTTGCGATTTCGGAGATGATCAGCTTCGGGCGGGGGCGCGGCACGCCGTAGCGGGGACGGTCGAAAATTTCGGTGCGGTCGATGAGCATCTGCGCCAGAGCAGATGGGATCTGGCCGCCGAAAATGATGCCCTGCGGATCGAAGATGGCCCAGATGGCGTTGATGAGGCGGCTGTAGGCGGGCGTTACCTCGTCCACCCATTCGGCAACGCCCGGCCATTTCGGATCGAAATGTTTGCGCATGTAGCTGATCGAGGGAATGTCGAGACCGTTGCGGTTGAGATTTTCGATCAGGTACTGCAGGGCCGGCCGGCGCTTGTTCTCCTCGGCATCATATATGCCGGAGAATTCGCCGGCATTGCCGACGCCGTTGTGCAGCAGCTCGCCGTTGCTGACGAGGCCGCCGCCGAAACCGTAGTTGAAGCTCAAATAGGCGAAGTGCCTTATGTAGCGGCCGGCGCCGAACATTGATTCGGCGACCGTTCCCGCCTTGCCGCCATTGTGCACCCAGACCGGCTTGCCAAAGAAATCCGTCAGCAGCGGCCCGAGCTCGATCAGCGACCATTCATGCAGCGGCAGCGGCGCATTGTAGCGGGTGCCGCTGACGTGGAAGCCGGCAATGGCAAAGCCGATGCCGAAAAAGGCGTCCTCGGAGAGGTCGTTTGCTCGCTGATGTTCGGCCAGGTGCTCACGCACGAGATCGAGCGACTGGGCCATCGAGCGCTCCCGCAGGATGATGCTGCTTTCGGCCAGCACCTTGCCTGATATATCCATCAGGCAAATGCCGATCACGTCGGTATTGACCGAGATGCCGCAGCTATAGGCATAGCGGCCTTCGAGGCGCAGAGTCGGGCTCGGCTGGCCGCGGCCGGTGCCGGGCTTCGGCGAACCGAAGGAGACGATGCCGCGCTCCTCCAACTGGTCGATGATCCGGTAGACGGATTGCTGGGTAAGGTCGGTATGGCCGGTGACTTCGGAGCGGGAGAGGCCCGGATGACGCCAGATCAGTCTCAGCATGTCGCGCTCGTTCGAAGAAACGACGCCACCGCCTTCGCGCAGGAAGCGCGGCGCGATCAGGGGTTCCGGGAAATAGGCCATTCCAACATCTCCTTCGCCGATAATTACTAGAGACGTGTAGTAATTATTGGCGCCGTTACCGATCGTTCCAACCGTTCGCCCTATAGCAGCAGCCGTGACTGGTCACAAGCGCCTCGCGTGCGTCACCAAATTGTTACACACTGTGTGTAATAAATCGCCGTCAACCGAGCCAGGCGCGAAGCCGGCCGATCAAACAGGCGAGGGCAAGATGAAGATTTCCATTCTGGCGGCTGCGGCCGCGCTGATGGCGGGCGCATGTTCCGCACAGGCGGCCAATATCGAATTCTGGTATGGCAATACCGGCGTCGTCGAGACGGCGATCCAAGCCCAATGCAGCGCATTCAATGCCGCGCAGACCGAGCATCACATTACCTGCGTTGGCCAGGGCAGCTACGAGGTGTCGATGCAGAAGGCGATCGCAGCCTTTCGCGCCAAGAACCATCCCGTCCTCATCCAGTTCTTCGACGCCGGCACGCTCGATCTGATGCTGTCGGACGCTGTTGTGCCAGTCCAGGAGGTGCTGCCCGACGTCAAGTGGGAAAGCTATATTGCCGGGGCGCGCGCCTATTACGAAACCTCCGGCGGCAAGCTTTTCGCCCAGCCTTACAATGCCTCGACGCTGCTCTTCTACACCAACAAGACCGAGCTTCAGAAAGCCGGCGTCACCGAGACGCCGACGACCTGGGAAGAGATCATCGAAGCTGCCCGCAAGCTGAAGGCATCGGGTCATGCCTGCCCCTTCGTCACCGACGGCGATACATGGCGCGTGCTCGAACAGTTCTCGGCCCGTCACGGCCTGCCGATCGCCTCCAGGCACAATGGCTATGACGGCCTCGACGCCGGATATGTCTTCAACACCACGTTCGCCGCCAAGCATTTGCAGAACCTGGTCGACTGGCGCAAGGAAGGCCTCGTCAGGCTCGCAAGCGATACCAAGGCCGGTAATTTCACCGCCGCCTTCAATGCCGGCGAATGCGCGATGATGGAGAATTCCTCGGGTTCTTATACCGCTTCCGCCAAGGCGTTCGAAGGCAAGTACGAGCTCACTGTCGGCATGGCGCCGATGTACAAGGGGTATGAGCGCCACAACACGCTCGTCGGCGGCGCCTCGATCTACATCATGAAAGGCCACGACAAGGCCGAAATCGAGGGCGCCAAGGCCTTCCTCGATTTCGTGCGCCGACCCGAACAGCAGATGGCCTTCACGTCAGCCACCGGCTACGTGCCGGTCACCAGCGACGTGATGGACGCGATCGCCAAGAGCGGCGAGGCGAATACGCCGAAATACGCCACGGCCGCCGTCGGCATCGGTTCGATGAATGAGCCGCGCACGCCGGATACCCGCGGCATCCGCCTCGGCTTCTACGTGCAGTTTCGCCAGGTCTTCATGGAAGAAACGCAGAAGGCTTTTGCCGGCGGGCAGACGATGCAGGCAGCGCTCGATAACGCCAAGAAGCGCGGCGACGAGCTGCTGCGCCGCTTCGAGCAGACCTACAAGGGCGTAAAGCTGCACTGATCCGAACCTCCCCCGCACGGGCGCTCGGAGTGCCCATGCGGCCCCCCAATGCAGGGTTTCCCATGATGTCGGAATCTTCGCTCTTCAGCCATCGCTGGCTGCCGCTTCTGCTGGTAGCGCCGCTCATGCTGCTGATCGTGCTGTTCTTCTACGCGCCGATTTTCCAGGCCTTCTACTGGTCCTTCTTCCTCGAGCGCCCCTTCGGGGGCGGCTCGATGTTCGTCGGCTGGGACAATTTCATCCGGGTCTTTTCCGATCCCGAATTCTGGGAGGCCGGCTGGCGCACCATCATTTTCATGGTTACCGGCTCCACGCTTGCGGTGGCGATCCCGCTGATCCTGGCGGTTGCAGCCGACCGGAAAATCGCAATGTCGCTGCCGGCGCGCAACGTGCTGGTCTGGCCGAAGGGGGTTGCCGGCGCCTCGATCGGCGTCGTCTTCGCCTTCCTCTTCAATCCTTTCGCCGGCGTGCTGGCGCCGCTCAATTCCATCTTTCCCGGCATCTGGGCGCCCGGCATCGACGGCACGGACGCTTTCATCACGCTGATCGCGGCGCATGTCTGGGGCGGAATCCCGTTCAATTTCGTCATCCTGCTCGCCGGCCTGCAATCGATCCCGCGCAGCATGCACCAGGCGGCGGCGATGGACGGGGCAGGGCCGTGGCGACGGATCCTCGACGTGCAGCTGCCGCTCATCATGCCGCAGCTCTTCCTGACACTGGTGCTGGAATTCACCGAAAGCGTCACTTCCGCCTTCGCGCTGATCGACACGATCACCAAAGGCGGGCCGGGCGGCTCGACGACGCTGCTCGTCTACAAGATCTATACCGATGGCTTTTCCGGCTACGACCTCTCCGGCGCCTCCACCCAGACGGCGATCCTGATGGTCTTCGTCGTCCTCCTCACCGCTGCCCAGTTTGTCTTCCTCGGCCGGCGCGTCAGCTACGACAGGTGAACCATGATCGAAAACGCCCGTTCGCTCAACATCGCCGCCAGCTTCATCCTGATCGCCGGCATCGCCTATATTCTCGGGCCGCTCTATCTGACGCTGTCGACCGCTTCGCAATCCTATGAATTCATACTGCGCAACGGGCTTGCCTGGCTTCCCGGCGACCAGCTGTTTTCCAATATGGCGCGGGTCTTTGCCGAAACGCATATCCCGATCCAGATGCTGAACAGTCTGGCGGTTGCCTTCGGCGATGCGCTGGCGACCTGCATCCTATCGTTTCTGTCGGCCTATGCCATCGTCTATTTCCGCGTCCGCTGGGCGGGAGCGGCCTTCGCGTTGATCCTGGCGACGATCATGCTGCCGATCGAGATCCGCGTCATCACCACCTATCAGGTGGCATCGAACGTGTTTTCTCCCCTGAATGCGCTGCTCGACGTCACCGGCCTCAACGAGCTGATCGCGGCGTATTTCGGCGCGCCGGTGAAGCTCGAATGGAGCGTGCTGAACACGCATCTCGGCCTGATCGCGCCGCTCGTCGCGCACGGCACCGGCACCTTCCTGTTCCGCCAATTCTTCCTGACTTTGCCGAAGGATCTCTTCAAGGCGGCGCGCATGGACGGGGCGGGGCCGATCCGCTTCCTGCTCGACATCCTGCTGCCGCTGTCGCGCCCCAGCTTCGCCGCGCTCTTCGTGCTGACCTTCCTCAGCGGCTGGACACAATATCTCTGGCCCCTCGTTGCCGCCTCGACCTCGGACATGCAGACCGCCGTCGTCGGGCTGGCGCGGCTGGTTCCCGATGCCGAGGGAGAGGTGCCGGATTTCCCGATGATCATGGCCGCCACCATCATCGTTTCCATCATTCCGCTCGCGATGATCGCGCTGCTGCAGCGCTATCTCGTCCAGGGCCTCGTTCTTACGGAGAAATAGCGATGACCGCGATCGACATGGCCATCCGCGCCGCTGCCGCCAACATCACGCTTTCAGGCGTCACCAAGGCCTATGATGCCGACACCACCGTCATTCCGCCGATGGATGTCGAGCTCGGGGCCGGCGAATTCACCGTCGTGCTCGGCCCTTCCGGCTGCGGCAAGTCCACACTGCTGCAGATGATTGCAGGCCTCGAGCGGGTCAGCGGCGGAGCGATCGCCTTCGGCGACCGCGAGGTGCAGGATCTGGAGCCGAAACACCGCGGCTGCGCCATGGTGTTCCAGAACTACGCGCTCTATCCGCATATGAGCGTCTTCGACAATATCGCCTACAGCCTCAAAGTATCTGGCATGGCAAAGGCGGAGCGCATCGAGCGGGTCGGCGCGGTGGCGAAGATGCTCGGGCTTTCCGATTATCTCGCCCGCAAGCCGGGGCAACTCTCCGGTGGCCAGCGCCAGCGCGTGGCGATCGGCCGCGCCATCGTGCGCGAGCCCGGCGTGCTGCTGTTCGACGAGCCGCTCTCCAATCTCGATGCGCAGCTGCGCCACGACATGCGCGTCGAGCTTGCCGAGCTCCACCGGCGCATCGGCGCCACCACCGTCTTCGTCACCCATGACCAGGTGGAGGCGATGACGCTCGCCGACCGTATCCTGATCCTCAACAAGGGCCGGATCGAGCAATTCGATACGCCGAAGGCGATCTATCATCATCCGGCCTCGGTCTTCGTCGCGAAATTCATCGGCGCACCGCCGATGAACATCCTGCCTGTCACCGGCGATGGCGCGGTCCTCAGGCTCGCCGACGGGCAAGTGGTGGCTGCGGCGCGGCTCACCGGCGCCTATCAGCTCGGTATCCGGCCGGAAGATATCCTCCTCGACGCCAAGGCAGACGGACATAAGCTCACATCCACTTTGCGTTTCCGCGAGGATCTCGGCTCGCATGCGGTGCTCGCCGCCGAGCTTGCGGGCTCCGTCGTCAGGATCGCCACACCCTTCGGCGCTGACGTTTCCGACCACGGCCAGCTCTCCCTCCATTTCCCGGACTCCCGCCTGCATCTTTTCGATCCGGCGAGCGGCAGGGCCATACCAAGCGCATTCGGCGCGAATTGAAGGAAATCCCATGAAATACATCGACCACATTGCCGACCCATCGCGTCCCTGTGCCATCGCCGCCCATCGCGGCGCCTGGCATCAGGCTCCCGAAAACAGCCTTGCCGCCATCGAGAACGCGATTGCCGGCGGCTACGACATCGTCGAAGTGGACATCCGCCAGAGCGCTGACGGCGTGCTGTTCATACTGCATGACGATACGCTGGAGCGGATGGCCGGCGTCGACCGTATCCCCGAGGAAATGACGATCGCCGAGATCACCAGTCTCAGGCTGCGCATGGCCGATGGCGGGCCGGACCAGCCGTTTACGACGGAGACCGTTCCGACGCTGGAACAGGTGCTCGAAACCGTGCGCGGCCGCATCTTCGTCGATCTCGATATCAAGCACCTTGAATTGATGAGCACCGTCGCCGCCAAGGTCAAGGAGATGGGCATGGAAGACCAGGTCGATCTCAAGGCCCGGGCCGATACGCCGGAGGCGCTCGCCTGGCTCGCCCGGCAAAGCGGCATCGACGGCATTCCCTTCATGGGTCAGGCCTTCTTCCGGGCCGACAGCGCCGACCAGACCGCCGAGACGGTCCTCTCGATAAAACCTTTCATGTGCGAAGCCAAGTTCGACCGGCTGGAGACGCTGGCCGGCCAGCACCAGCGCCTGCGCGAGGCCGGCATCTCGCTCTGGGTCAACTCGCTCGATCCCGTCTCCTGCTGCGGCCTCACGGACAGAGCAGCGCTTGCCGATCCGGATGCGATCTGGGGCCGGATGATGGCATCAGGCATCAGCGTCATCCAGACCGACCAGCCGGCCGCGCTCAAGGCCTATATCGAGGCGCGCCAGAGGTGAGGGAGATTTCCGATGCGCTCCTCCGCGCGCTGATGGAGGATATGCGCCGGGCGGCGGAGGCGGAAATCCTGCCCCGCTTCCTCGGCGTCACTGCCGAGGGGATCCGCACCAAGACCGCGCCCGACGATCTGGTGACCGATGCCGATCTCGGCGCCGAACGGCGGCTCGCCGAGGCGCTTTCGGCGCGCTTTCCACAAGCGCTGCTCATCGGTGAAGAGGCGGTTTCTGTCGATCCCGCCATTCTGGCGCGGCTCGCTGATGCCAATCTCGCCGTCATCATCGATCCTGTCGACGGCACCTGGAATTTCGCCCACGGCCTGCCGCTCTTCGGCATGATCGTGGCGGTCGTCTCGGGCGGGGAAACCGTGGCCGGGCTGATCCACTATCCCGTGACCGGCGATTTCCTCGCCGCCCGGCCAGGGCGAGGGGCCTGGCACATTGCCCGGGACGGTACAGAGACCCGCCTGGCTGTCGCGCCGCCGTCACCCGTCGGTGAGATGCACGGCTTCGTGCCGCTGCACATGTTTCCCGCCGAGGAGCAGCCGGCCTATGCGCAGGGCCTGCTGCGCTTTGCCCGCATCACCACCTGGCGTTGCTCGGCCTATGAATACCGGGGGGTGGCATCCGGCGCGATGAGCTTTGCCCTGAACGCCGAGCTCAAACCCTGGGACCACGCCGCCGGCGTCTTGATCCACTGCGAAGCTGGCGGCTATGGCGCGCTGCTCACCGGCGAAGCCTATCGCCCGGCGATGGCGAGGGGAAGGTTGCTGTTGGCACCGGACGCTGCAAGCTGGGAGATGATCCAGCGGATTTTTGTCGAGGAGTGAAATAGGTCGCGTCTCGACGCGATGCTGCTCAAGCGGAAGGAGAGGCAATCACGGTAAATGCCTGAGTCAGAGTCGGTTTTCGCGATGGCGGCGGGGTTTGCGTTTGTTATGATGCGGCAGACGGCGAAGGGGCGTGAGCCTCCGTGCCATGCCTTTGCGCGCCTTCTCTCGCGGACCGTCACATTGCAGCCGAGGGGCTTGGAACATGCGCTACACGTTCGCCATCGGTGATATCCACGGCTGTATCGATCCACTGAACAGCATGATCGATCGCATGGAGGCTTATGCGTCTGAAGGTACAGTCGTTTTCCTTGGCGACTATATCGATCGCGGGCCTGACAGCAGACGTGTCCTCGACCGGCTCATTGCCGGTCCGCCCGGCCCGTGGCGCTGGATCTGCTTGAAAGGCAATCATGAGGACATGATGGTCGCTGCCTATGCCGACAGCGACGACAGAGCCGTATGGATCAGCAATGGCGGGCTTGAAACCGAAATGTCCTATGATGGCAGGGTTCTGCCTCAGCATTTGCAATGGGCTGGCGATCGTCCGCTTATGCATGTGGATCGATATCGCATCTTTGTCCATGCCGGCGTTGTTCCGGAATTTCCGCTGGAACGGCAGACCAAGCGCGATCTTCTCTGGCTGCGGTTCCCTCCCGGTCAATCCAGCGACTATTGGGGCAAACATCTGGTCCACGGCCATACTCCCTCACTGTCCAACCCGGTGACGACAGGAAACCGCACCAACATCGACAGCGGCTGCGTCTTCGGCGGCAAGCTTTCCTGTGCCGTGTTCGACGATGAGGTTGCCGGCGGGCCGATCGACTTTATCGAGGTGAGGGCATGAAGCTGGTCGCGTCGGTAAGGGTGTAAAGCCAGAGACGGCGGAGTGGAGCAATGCGAAACGAGGGATTTATCGGGCCGCCAGCAGAAGGTTTGGCGAGAACGCAACCCAATCTCCGTCATTCCTGTGACATCCGTCGGGTTAAAGCCCGCGAACAGGAATGACGGACCGGAGGTGTCGCGACGTTGGCACCGTCACCTTTGGCCCGTGCCTCGCCAGCCGGCGGCGAGGCGCAGCCAGGGCGCAAGGTGGAAGCCGCTCATCAGCAGGTACATCGGGACCATTCCGCCGATCGGGAATGCATTTGGCGTCGTGGTGCAGATCATGTCGGCGCTGCCGGTGGTGGCCGTCAGCAGCGCCATGAGCGCGAATGTCGGGGCGGCGGCGAGGGATAGCCGGTCGGCGGTATGGGTGGCGATGCAGCCGGCCTGATTGGTCAACCTCCCGCTCGGGTTGCCAGTTGAACCGTCGTCGGCGGCTGCCAGCGACAGCCATTCGGCGGCGTTGAGAGACGCGTTGCCGTCGTCTCTCTTTGCTGTGTCGGCGGAAAACAGCATCGCCGTTACTCCTTGCCGTAGCGGTCGTGATGGCGCCACCAGATGCCGGTTTCGTTGCGGCCCTTGGGCGCGCGGTCGAGCCATTGATACATGCCCCAAAGTCCATCCAGGCCGCGGGCATAGCTGGAATAGCTGTGATAGACCGCACCGTCGACGAGTTCGAAGGCGCTGACTCCCGGCCGGTCGCGGGTGTAGGTCATGACATCGGTGCCGGTCATGGCGGCGATTTGGGCAACCGGGCCTTCTCCCTCAGGCTGCTGCCATTGCTGCACGGTTTGGCCGGCGAGCGGTTCGGGGGCCGGCGGCTCAAGCCGGTAGTTGTATTCTATATCGCCCCGGCGCTGATCTTCGGCACTGAACCAGACGCTGAAATCGCCGTTGAAATCGCTGCCGAAGGACGAGGCCCAGGGGAAGCTCCAGCCCATGCGCTGCTTGAATGCCTGAAGCTTTGTCAGCGGCGCCCGCGACACCGCCCAAAAGGCGACGTCGTGGTTTTCGAGATGGACGAAGACGCCATTGAAACCGTCGGCAATCGAGGAGCAGGACGGGCATCCGGCGGTATAATCAGGCCCGAACATGAAGTGATAGACGAGCAGCTGCGAACGGCCGCCGAAGAGATCCTTCAGCGAGAGGTTGCCGCCTTCGGTGTCGAAGCGGTATTCCTTATCAATCCCAACACGCGGCAATTGCTGGCGCTTGACCGCCAGCGCGTCGCTCCGCCGCGTCAATTCCTTCTCCTCCTCGAGCAGATCGAGCCTTGCTGCCAGCCATTGCTGGTGTGTTGCGTTGAGCTGTGCCGTCATGGGGTCTTCTCCTTTGCCTGTCTATCGTCGTAGCATCCGGCGCGGGTTGCCTGCCGGTCCCAAGCAGATTACGGCCGGGCAGCGAAATGGCGGGAGTGACAAGTGTGACGGGATTTGAATGGACTCGCTGATCACAGCCGCCGCGAGGGCGCTGGCATCGGGTGATGCGCTTGGCGCGCTGAAGCGGGTGGCGCTGCGCGACGACGCGCCGGCGCTGGCGTTGCGCGGCATTGCGATGGCTCAACTCGGTGACCTCGTCCGCGCCAAGGCGCTGTTGAAGAGTGCGGCGCGCGCCTTCGGACCGCGGGAGGCGGTGGCGCAGGCGCGATGCGTGGTCGCCGAAGCCGAGATCGCACTCGTCTCACGCGATCTCATCTGGCCGCCGAAGGCGTTGGAATCGGCGCGCAGGGTGCTGGAAGCGCATGGCGACAGGGTCAATGCCGCCCATGCGGGCAATGTCGCCATTCGCAGGCTGGTGCTGATCGGCCGCCTCGACGAGGCCGAGCGTGCGCTCGCAGCACTCGATCCGGCGCCGTTGCCGCCAGCGTTGCGGACTGCCCACGAACTGGTGGCGGCCGGCATCGCCGTTCGGCGCCTGCAGACGCAGGCAGCTCGCGCCGCCCTCGATCGGGCAAGGCTTTCGGCGCGGGTGGCAGCGATCCCCGCTTTGACGGCGGAGGTCGAAACCGCCGCGCTGGTGCTCGACACCCCGGCGGCGCGGCTGATGTCGCACGGGCGGGAGCACCCGCTGTTGCTGACCGAGGTGGAAGCGCTGCTTTCCTCCGGCACCCTCGTCGTCGATGCCTGCCGCCATGTGGTGTGGAATGCGGGCACTGCCGTCTCGCTCGCGACTCGGCCGGTGCTGTTTGCACTTGCCCGCACGCTCGCCGAAGCCTGGCCGGGGGATGTGGCAAGGGGTACGCTGATTGCCCGCGCCTTCCGCGGCAAACATGCCGATGAATCGCATCGCGCCCGGCTGCGGGTCGAGATCGGCCGGCTGCGCGCTGAACTGCGGGGACTGGCGGAGGTTTCGGCGACAAAGCGCGGTTTTGCGCTTTCCCCGCGCGGCGCCCGGGAGATTGCCGTGCTGGCGCCTCTCGTCGAAGGGGCGCATGGTGCGGTGCTCGCGTTTCTGGCCGACGGGGAGGCGTGGTCGAGTTCGGCGCTGGCGATTGCGCTCGCGGCCAGCCCCCGCACCGTGCAGCGGGCGCTGGATTCGCTGGCCGGTGAAGGCAAGGTCCAATCGTTGGGGCGCGGGCGGGCACGGCGCTGGATGAGCCCGCCGCTGCCTGGTTTCCCGACGATCTTGTTACTCCCCGGGCCGCTGCCGAGCGATTAGGATGGCCCGCACTATAATGAACTGGAGTAATCGGGAAGGAAGAGATGAAAAAATCAGCTGCGAATATTCTGCGTGAATATGGGCCTTTTCCCGGCGCTGAGCGCGTCAACGGCGTCACCTTCGACGGCCAGCACGTCTGGTTTGCCTCGGGCGACAAACTGAACGCGCTCGATCCCGCAAGCGGCGAGGTGGTGCGCTCCATCGAAGTCGCCTCGCATGCCGGGACGGCTTTCGACGGAGAGTTCCTCTATCAGATCGCCGAGGACGTCATTCACAAGATCGATCCGAAGACCGGCCATATCCTCTCCACCATCCCGGCACCCGGCAATGGCGGCGATTCCGGCCTCGCCTGGGCCGAGGGCACGCTCTGGGTCGGCCAGCATCGCGGCCGCAGGATCCATCAGATCGATCCCGAAACCGGCAAAATCCTCCGCACCATCGAATCCAACCGCGTGGTCACCGGCGTGACCTGGGTCGACGGCCAGCTCTGGCACGGCACCTGGGAGGGCGACGACAGCGACGTCAGGCGCATCAATCCGGAAACCGGAGAGGTGCTGGAGCGGCTCGACATGCCAGAAGGCACCGGCGTCTCCGGCCTCGAATCCGACGGCGGCGACTGCTTCTTCTGCGGAGGCGGCGGTAGCGGGAAGATCCGCGCGGTGCGCCGGCCGGGGTGAGGCGGAAGGGTCGCTATCCTCCAACACCTCTTCTGGAGAGTGCGGCCCCCACCAACGCTCCTCATGCTGAGGCGCGCAGCCCGCAGGGCGGAGCCTCGAAGCACGTGCCGGAACAGTGCTTCTTGCATCATCCCACATTGGCGCACCCGCCTCGTCCTTCGAGGCCCCTGCGGGCACCTCAGGATGAGGCTCTCTGGGGCGCTGGCGCGAGCGGCGGGGTACCCGTAGCCTGGAACAAAACCTATCGCTATTATTGGGCGCGCCACTCTCCAAGGTTCCTCATCCTGAGGCGCGTAGCCCATAGGGCGGAGCCTCGAAGGACACACCGCAGCGCTGCTCCTTGCGTTCACCGGGGGTGGCGCAACGGTCGCCGGGAGCAAAGCCCGTTGCCGGTTATTTGGCCGGGGCATCCTCCTGGGTTGCTATTAAGCCAAGCGCTGCATCTTCATCGAACAAAAGCGCCATGCCGATCGCATCGATGAACCGGCCGTCGATACGCGCGGCGCGCCGGATTATGCCCTCGCGCACGAACCCCATTTTTTCATAGAGGGCGATCGCCCGGTGATTGTCCTGGTAAACATCGAGTTCGACCCGGAGAAAGCCGGCCTCCTGCGCGGCTCTCAATGTCGTCTCGATGAGTTTTTGTCCGAGACCCTGGCCGCGATAGGCCGGAAGGATCCCCATTCCGAGCTTGCCGCGATGGGCGTGCGACGGGAAGAAATGCCGGTCGATGTCGCACCAGCCGACGACCTCGTCTTGCGCGATAGCAACGAATTGCGGATTGGCTTTTGCAATCATGCCCATCACGAAGGCGCGCGTATCCGGCAGCGGCGTTGCCTCAAGCATGGACAGGTATTTTTTCTCCCGCGCGACAACGTCGAGCGCGCGATGAAAGCTGTCGATGTGCGCGGCAGCAATCGGTTCGATCCTGATGCCTGACATATCCGACGCGGTGGCGTCCATGCGCTTCTCCTTCGAATATCGCGAATGCCTGTGGAGACATGTCGCGGGGCGCAGGGGAGCGCATAATTCACGGTCCGTCAACCTTTGCGTGTCAATTTCTCGGCAGCAGGCGCCGTCAAAAGGTTGCAGATATTGAAGGTCAGGCTAACATCCCACATTACATTCGTCTTGGTGACACTCACCTGTGCGGCGGCTGTGTTGCTGTGCGGATTTGCGTGGCTCGCCGCCATAAAGGTCGATGATCTCTCGCTCCGCCGGCAGGCCGATTTTGTCCGGCAGGGACTGGAAGAACAGATCGCGGCGCTTCCCCGGGAACAGGAAAGCGTTGCCAAATGGGACGATGCTTTCCTTTATGCCAAGCAGCGGAACCATGAATGGCTGCTCGAAAATATCGGCCGGTGGACGAGCCAGTATTTCGGGCACGACAGGACCTATATCTTCGACGATACCAATCGCCTGATGTTTGCGTTCCGCGACGGCGCGGATGCCATGCCGCCGCGGCTTGGCAGCGACGACGGCCAAGAAATGACCACGCTTGCCGGAGAGATGCGCGCGGTTCTTGTCGAGCAGGCTGCAAAGCCCAGTACCAAACCGCTTGGTCAACTGGCGACAGTTCGCACGATCATGATCGGCAGCCGGCCGGCAATCGCCAGCGCGCGGCCCATTCTGCCGAGCTCGGCCAGAATGCAGATCGAGGCGGGCCAGGAGTTCATCGCCGTCTCGGTCAAGTTCATCGATGGAAAAGCCGCCGAAAGCATCGCCCATTATGCGCGCCTCGAAGGCTTGCATTTCGCGCCGAAAAGCAAGGACGAACGGGCCCAAGTGCCGGTGTTGTCGCATGACGGCGGCACGATCGGCTATCTCGTATGGCCGCCGATCCTGCCCGGATTCATGCTCTTTCAACAGATCGCGCCGGCTGGGCTTGGCTGCCTGGCGCTGCTGATCGCTGTCGTCTTCTGGCTCGGACGCGGTCTGCATCGGACCTCGCTGACCCTGCTGGACAGCCAGGCTGAGCTCACCCACCACCGCAACCACCTGGAAGAAATGGTGGCCGATCGAACGGCCGAGATCGAACGGCAGAGGGAGGAGCTGGACCGGCTGCTGGTGCACGAGCGCCAGGTGAATGCGCTCCAGCGCCAGTTCGTCGCCATGGCGTCGCACGAGTTTCGCACACCGCTCGCAATCATCGACGCCGCAGCCCAGCGGCTCTGCCGCTCGACCACCAATGTCGGCGGCGACTACGTTCACGAAAAAGCCGGCGTGATCCGCAGCGCGGTGGTGCGCATGGTCGATCTGATGGAGAGCATCCTCGCCAGTGGCCGGCTCGAAACCGGACAGATTACATTGAAGCGGAGCGAGGGCGATCTGAAAGCCTTGCTCGTCACCTGCTGCGACAGACAGCGCCACCTCAGCCGCTCGCATCTGTTCCATCTCGATCTTGAGGCGATACCCGAGGGTTTGACGTTCGACCGCAGCGCGATGGAACAGGTCTTCACCAACCTGATTTCGAACGCCGTCAAATATTCGCCCAATGCGCCTAATATCCATGTTCGCGCCCGGGTTGATGAAAAGACGCTGGAGATCGCTATCGCCGACAGCGGCATCGGCATGGATGCGGATGATCTGCCGAAGCTGTTTCAACCCTATTACCGCGCCCGCAGCGCGACGGGCATTGCCGGCACCGGCATCGGGCTCAACGTCGTCAAGCAGGTCGTCGAACTGCATGGCGGCACCGTCGAGGTGACGAGCGAGCTCGGCAAGGGCACAACATTTATCATTCGTCTGCCAATAGGGTCTCTATTGTCGGATCAACACGTCGCAGCTTAGGGAAAAGCTTATGGTTACAGTCCTGTGCATAGAAGATGAAGTCGAGATCCGGAACCTCCTCGTCGAAGAGTTGACCGAAGCCGGCTACAGGACGCTCGAGGCCTCGAACGGCGCCGAAGGGCTGGAAATGATCCTGTCGAAATGGCCCGACATCGTCATCAGCGATATTTCCATGCCGGTCATGGACGGGCACCAGCTTCTGGCCGAAATTCAGATCAATCACCCCGAGCTCTCCAACATCCCCTTCATCCTGCTGACGGCGCTGACCGACCGCGAAAGCACGCTTGCCGGCCTTCGCGCCGGTGCGGCGGACTATCTGACCAAGCCGCTCGATTTCGACCTGCTGCTCGCCAAGCTGGAAGGCTGCGTGACGCGGCTGGAGAATGACAAGGCGGTCAATCGGTCGTTTTGAAGGGGCTTGAGCGATGATGGAGAGTGTGCCGTGCGGCCCTGGACCGGTATCGACTAGCGCCTAACCTCTCCTCCGTCATTCCTGTGACAAGCACAGGAATGACGGAGGAGGAGAGGTTGGTGCACGGCCTTCAAGAGAGCCTCATCCTGAGGTGCCCCGTAGGGGCCTCGAAGGACGAGGCGGGTGTTCCTGCTTCGATACATGCAAGAAGCGGCGTTGAGCATGTCCTTCGAGGCCCCTACGGGGCACCTCAGGATGAGGGAGGTTGGAGGATGCCGCGCCCGCAATAAGGCTCGCCGCAACTGGCTCGGTCTCTCACGTCCCCTGCCTCCCCAACACATCCCCCAGCACCTCGAACACTCTTGCATCCAACATCTGCGACACATTGAACCGCATGAAATTCGTTGCCGATTGTGACAAGCTGAAAGCGTTGCCGGGGGCCAGCACGATCTTCCTTTCCAGCGCGGCGCGGGCCACATCAGCCGCATCGATACCGTTCGGCAGGCGGCACCAGAGGAACATACCGGCCTGAGGCTCCAGCCAGGGCGTTATCCCCAGGCCCTTCAGCTTGGCCGAGACCTCGCTCATCGCCCGGGAGAGCCGTTGTCTCAGCATTTCCGTGTGTTTCCGATAGCTGCCGTCGCTCAAGACGTTCAGCACCAGTTCCGCCGTCAACCGGCCGCCGCCGAAGGAGGTGGCGATCTTGAGGTCGGTCAGGCCATCGATCCATTCCGGTTTGGCAGCGACGAAGCCGCAGCGGGCCGAGGCCGACAGGGTCTTCGAAAAGCTGCCGATGTGGATGACCCGATCGAGGCCGTCGAAAGCGGCGAGGCGCGGCGCCGGCGTATATTCGAAATCGGCGAAGATATCGTCCTCGATGATGGTGAGGTCGAACTGATCGGCGAGTTTCAGAAGCCGATGGGCCGTCACCGGGGAAAGCGTTGCACCAGTCGGATTGTGGATGGCGGAGTTGGTGATGTAGAGCCGCGGCCGATGTTCGGCGACGACTTGGGCAAACAGCTCGATATCGGGACCGGAGGGCGTATAGGGGACGCCGACGATCTTTGCGCGGTGGGCGCGCAGCAGCGCATGGAAATTGAAATAGCAGGGGTCGTCGACCAGCACCGTGTCGCTGGGTTCCAGCAGGAAGCGGCAGAGCAGATCGATCGCCTGCGTGCCGGAATCGGCGAGCATGATCTGATCGGGAGAGGCTTCGATGCCGCGTTCGCCCATGCGCCGCGAAATCAGCTGGCGCAATGGCGGCAGGCCGAGCGGCGAGCCGTACTCGGCAAGCGCCGGCCCATCGGCGCGGGCAAGGGTTCTCAACCCGCGGCGTATGCCTTCCCCTGGCAGCCAGGAAGGCGGCAGCCAGCCGCAGCCGGGCTTCAGATCGGTTTCATCAGCCTCCAGCGATTGCCGGGATATCCAGAAGGGATCGACGGCGCGGTCGAGCTTCGGCCCGGCCTCGGCGAGCGCAAAGGGGGCGGCCTGGTTGGCGACGTAAAATCCCGAGCCCGGCCTTGCGAGGATCGCCCCTTCGGCGACGAGACGCTCATAGGCATCCACCACAGTCGAAGTTGACAGCTTCAATGTCGCGGCCAGACCTCGGACGGAAGGCAATCTTGCGCCGGGCGTCAGGCTGCGGCCGGCAATGCGCTGCCTGATCGTTGAGACGACCATCTCCACCCGTGTGCGTCCTTCGTTCATCCGTACTGCTTTCTGCACCATAACAGTTTCGCGAAATCGTATCAGACTGTCACTGTCGTGACCATCCATCATGGCCGATAACGGCAAACAGCAAAGAAGGAGTGCGACGCATCATGGACCGCATAGCATCGGGATGGCTCAATGGTTTTATCGGGGTGGTGATCTTCAGCGGATCGCTGCCGGCGACCCGTGTGGCCGTGATGCAGTTCGATCCGGTTTTCCTCACCGTGGCGCGCGCGGCGATCGCCGGCATTCTCGCGCTCGGCCTGCTGATCGCTTTCCGGGAGAAGCGGCCGAGCGGGCGCGACATTCTCTCGCTGGCCGTCGTCGCGCTCGGTGTCGTGGTCGGTTTCCCCCTGCTGACGGCGCTGGCGCTGCAGCACGTCACATCGGCCCATTCCATCGTCTTCATCGGCCTGCTGCCGCTCTCGACGGCGATCTTCGGCGTGATCCGCGGCGGCGAGCGGCCGAAGCCGGCCTTCTGGCTGTTCTCCGTTCTCGGCAGCGCGCTGGTGGCGGGCTTCGCGGTGATGCAGGGCCTGACGGCATCACCGGTCGGTGACCTTCTGATGCTGGCGGCAATCCTCGTCTGCGGCCTCGGTTATGCCGAAGGCGGCCGGCTTTCGCGCACCCTTGGCGGCTGGCAGGTGATCTCCTGGGCGCTGGTTCTGTCGCTGCCGGTGATGGCCGCCGTGGCGTTTCTTTACCGGCCGGCGAGTTTCGCGGCGATAGAAACGCCGGCGCTGATCGGCCTTGCCTATGTCTCGCTGTTCTCCATGCTGATCGGCTTCATCTTCTGGTATCGCGGCCTGTCGCAGGGCGGCATCGCCGCCGTCGGCCAGCTGCAGCTGCTCCAGCCGTTTTTCGGCCTGGCGCTCGCCGCCACGCTGCTGCATGAGTCTGTGACGTGGAGCATGCTGGCTGTGACGGTTGCCGTTATTCTGTGCGTCGCCGGCGCAAAGAGGTTTGCTCGGTAGGAAAGGATCCATTGACGGACGGGTCCGTCGCCGCATTTCTTCACCAAGCCTCCTCACGCCTCTTCAAGGTTGAAGCCATAGGCTCGTTCGACGACCCCAACGCGAATCTCATAGCGGCTGTACCAATCTGACCGTCCACGATTTTGCGCCTCGATATGGTCGACCACTGATTTCCAGGCCCGAATGCTGTCCTCATCCTTCCAATAGGAGATGAGTATGCCAAAACCGTCTGCGCCACGGACGCTTTCGAAGCCGAGATATCCGGGCTGCAATTTTGCAAGTTCCGTCATCGCATATCCCATCTCGCCGTAACCATCGTCGACCTTGGTTCGCTGAGAGGAAAAACTGACCATGTAATAGGGCGGCTCAGGTAAAGCGGCGATGGGCATTTCGGCTCCTCCTTTTGGCGTTGTGCAGAACCATACGATTGCCGTAGAGCCTGCACAACTCCGCCTCTTACTGCGGCGAGAATGCCACCCTCAGGCGATACGTACGCCATCGGCATCGGCGCGGCGGGGCCAGCCCGCGTCACAAAGCCGCCGCTCAATCGTCAGCAAATCGCCCCGTTACCGCCGCACCGTGCCCTCTTAGGGGCTCCATGTTCGCGACCTCGCCGGCCATTCAGCGGCCGGCGATCGACCGAGGCGGCTTGCTGCCAATCAAATCATGCACGTGAAAAGGAACGAATATGATCACTCGTTACACATCCCTGGCAATGATGACCGCGGCTGTCTTCAGCCTGCTTGCTTTCAGCCCGGCATCCGCCGCGGAGACGGCCCAGACGCAAGCCCAGCCGCCGGCACAGGGCCAGGCGCCGATGCAGGGCCAGAGCGGCGGCACGGCGGCACCCGCCGTCAGCGATCAGAAACTCGAGGCCTTTGCCGTTGCCTATCTGCAGGTCGACAAGGTCAGGCAGGAATATTCGGCCAAGATCGGCGCGACGAAGGACGAGGCCGGCAAGCAAAAGCTGCAGGCCGAAGCCAAGAAGCAGATGGTCGATACCGTCGAAGCCTCCAAAGATATCTCCGTCGAGGAATATTCCTCGATCCTGACGGCCGCCCAGAGCGACCCGGCGCTGGCCAAGAAGGTGCTGGAAAAGATCGGCACCCCGCCGCCGGCGCAGCCGCAGCAATAGCCTCACTCAAACCAAGGGGCGGGCTAAAGTCCGGGCGGCGAGCGCTTCCCGCGCTCGCCCCAATCCTGACGCAGCCTTACTTGGCAGGCACGACCAGTGGCTCGCCCTTGTGCACG
Source organism: Rhizobium sp. BK619 (assembly GCF_014195245.1). Taxonomy (NCBI): domain Bacteria; kingdom Pseudomonadati; phylum Pseudomonadota; class Alphaproteobacteria; order Hyphomicrobiales; family Rhizobiaceae; genus Rhizobium; species Rhizobium sp. BK619. Next base: position 126,580 of record NZ_JACIBH010000013.1, read on the forward strand.
ATATAGGTCGCCAGCTCCGACGCCTTGCCGGTGCCGACGTTCTTGGCCGAATGCACCACGCCGGAGGGAATGAACAGGGACTGGCCGGCCTTGAGGGTCACCGGCTCCCTGCCTTCGAGCCGGTATTCCAGCGTGCCATCGAGAACGAAGGCGATCTCTTCGCCGGGATGTGAATGATTGGGGGCGAGAACGCCGGGGGCGAAATCGACGCGTACCTGAACGGCCTCATGGCCGGGCACGTCGATGTCGCTCCGGACGAGATCGGTGCGCTGCAGCGGCTGGTCCGCATGCGCTATCGTGGCAGCGCCGAGAACAAGGGCGAGGGCCATAGCCTGGATCATTTTCATCGTGTCATCCTTCCTGAATTGACCTTTCCGGCTCATCGGCCGCAAGGGTATTTCAGCCGATGATTGAACCTGGGATGTGTCGGGAAACCTGCCTTTTTGTAAGCGAGTGTATCTAGGCCGCGGTGGCTGCTCAGGGTTTGTGAGAGGATTTTATCCTTCGTCGTGCCGTGCAGGCCCCCCTCTGGCCTGCCGGCCATCTCCCCCACAGGTGGGAAGATCGGCAAGTGGCTAAACCTTCCCGCCCGTCTACCGTTTCGGCATTCGTGAGGTTTGTTGTTTTACGAAGACCTTACGCCCAGCCGATCTCCCCACCTGTGGGGGAGATGCCCGGCAGGGCAGAGGGGGGCTTGCACGGAATGACTTATCCGGCAAATCCGGCCTATCTCCCGCGTCTCAAGCCGCCGACGTCGAGCCTCTGACATTCCCCAGCGTCGCAATATCCGTCACCCCGCCCGACGATTCGAAGTCGAAGATCTTCTGGGTCACCAGAGCGGCGGCGCCCCGGGCCCAGGAATTGTCCTCCCAGTCGGGCAAGAGCGGCGGGGCGGTGCGGAAGGTTCGGGCGGCGAGGGCTTCGCGCAGCGGCGTCAGGAAGGGATCGCCGAGGGAGACGGCTTCGCCGCCGGCGACGATGACTTCGGGGTCGGTGATGTTGACGAGATTGGCAAGGGCGGTGCCGATGCCGCGGCCGGACTCTCCGACGAGGGCGAGGGCGGTGGCGTCGCCGGATGCGAGCGCCTCGCAGAGTTGGGGCAAGCCCAGTTCCTCGCCGCGGCCGGTTGTCTCCCGCCAGCGCCGCAGCATCGACATTTCCGAGTGATAGGCCATCAGGCAGCCGCGTTTGCCGCATTCGCAGAGCCGGCCGCCTTCTTCGAACAGCGTGTGGCCGAACTTGCCGGCCGCGCCATTGGCGCCCCGGTAGAGCTTGCCGTCGATGACGAGCGCGCAGCTGATGCCGACGCCGACGGCCAGCACCGCCATGTTGCGGTGCTGGCGGCCAAGCCCGAAGAGCTGCTGGGCGATCGCATAGGCGTTGGTGTCGTCCTCCAGCCAGACCGGCACGTGGACGCGGGCAGCGACCAGCGCGGCCAGCGGGACATTGTTCCAGCCGAAGCGGTAGCTGCGCACGCAGGCGGTCTGCTCGTGATTGATGACGCCGGGCATGGAGATGCCGATGCCGGCAAGCCTGGCGTCGGGCCGGCCGGCGAGCTTCACCAGTTCCGGGACGGTCGCCGCCAGCAGGTCGGCGACCTGATCCGGATCGTGGCCGGCAAGGCTGACCCGCATGGCGGCGACCGGGTTGGTGGCGAGGTCGGTCGCCACGCACTCGACCGAATCCACCATCAGCTTGAAGCCGACGGCAAGCGCGTGTTCGTAGTTGATATCGACCGGGATCGGCCGGCGGCCGGTGAGGCCGGGCACGGTCTTGCCTTCGATGACGATGCCTTCCTCCAAGAGGTCGGTGACGACGAAGGTGACGGCGGCCGGGCTCAAGCCGATGACGGCGGCGATATCGGCGCGGCTCCTCGGCCCCTCGCGCCGGAGAAGGTTGAGAATGAGGCGTCGGTTCATGGCTCTCGCCGTGGTCTGGTCGCCTTTTAACTTCACGATGCATTCCTTAATTTTGTAAATTAATTATTGCGGGCCGAAAAGATCTATGCATAAGTTCGGCCGCCGATCAACTCAGCCAAGCGGATTATCGCTGGAATTGCGGGTGGATCGCAATGTTGAAGCCTGGTCGGACCGTTTCTTGGAGGAGGCGGCGGTCGGGAGATGTCGATCGATCAACTGGGAGGAATTCAATGACATTTTTGAAGCAATTTCCGTCAACCACCCGCAGACGCTTCCTGAAGGGCGCGGGCCTGGTGTCCGCCGCGGCCGTCACCGGCAGCTTCCCGATCCCGGCGATCGCGCAGGCGCAGGAGGTCACGATGATCTCGGCCGAGAACAACGGCGAAGCGCTTGACGCGCTGAAGGCGATCGCCGCGGGCTTCAGCAAGGAAGCCGGCGTCAACGTCGTCATCAACAATATGGATCACGAGGCCCACAAGACGGCGATCCGCAATTATCTCGTCGCCGGCGCGCCGGATGTCTGCTCCTGGTTTTCCGGCAACCGCATGCGCGCCTTCGTCAAGCGCGGCCTGTTCGACGATATTTCCGATCTCTTCGAGAAGGAAAAATACAAGGATGTGCTGGGGGCGACGGCCGGCGCCGTCACCGAAGACGGCAAGCAATACGGCCTTCCCACCGGCGGCACGCTCTGGGGCATGTTCTACCGCAAGGATGTGTTCGACCAGCATGGGCTGACGGTACCGAAGACGGCCGAGGACTTCATGGCCTATGGCGACAAGTGCAAGGCCGCCGGCATCACCCCGGTTGCGATCGGCACCAAGGAATTGTGGCCGGCGGCCGGCTGGTTCGATCAGATGAACCTGCGCATCAACGGGCTCGACAAGCACATGGCGCTGATGAACGGCGAGATGAGCTATCTCGACCCGTCGCTGACCGCCGTCTTCGACCAGTGGGAAGCGATGATTTCCAAGGGCTTCTTCACCCCGAACCATACGTCCTTCGGCTGGCAGGAGGCCGCAGCGCTTCTGGCGCAGAAGAAGGCGGGGATGATGAACCTCGGCGCCTTCCTGCGTTCGGCCTTTACCGCCGAGGACCTGCCGCAGCTTGGCTACGCGACCTTCCCGGTGCTGGACGCCAAGGTCGGCCATTTCGAGGAGTTCTCGGTCAATTCGATCCACATTCCCGCCAAGGCGAAGAATAAGCAGGGCGCGCGCGACTTCCTCGCCTATTTCTACAGACCGGAGAACCTGGCCGCCTATCTGGAGCCCGGCGGCAACGTGCCGCCGCGCAACGACCTGCCTCAGAGCAAGGATCCGCTGGTCAATATCGCTGTCGAGACGATGAAGACGGTGCAGGGCACCTCGCAATATTACGACCGCGACAGCGATCCCGACATGGCCCAGGCCGGCCTCGTCGGCTTCCAGGAGTTCATGGCCAAGCCCGACCGGCGCAAGGCGATCCTCACGCGCCTCGAGGGGACGCGCAAGCGGATCTATAAGATCTGAGCCTGGAACGTATCTAAGGCTGCCCCTCACCCTAACCCTCTCCCCGCGCGCGGGGAGAGGGGACTTGCCCCGCGAGACGTTGGCGAGGGACGGAGGGGTCGCCGCTTGGTCACTTCGCCCCGCGAGCGGGGAGAAGGTGGCGGCAGCCGGATGAGGGGCAGCCCCACGACGGTAGCCGGATGAGGGGCAGGCTTCGCCACTTGCTCTTGTCGTAAACAAGGTTCTCAAGATGCAGACATTATGGCGCCGCCAGCGTTGGTGGCTTACCCCGACTTTGCTCATCGCGCCGGCGATCGTGCTGTTTTCGACCGTCATCCTGCTGTCGGCCGTCCGCAGCGTCTGGATCAGTCTGCACGACTGGGATGGCTTCGGCCCGATGGTGTGGATCGGCTTCGGCAATTACGTCGAACTCTACAACGATCCGCAATTCTACGTGTCGCTGAAGAACAATCTGATCTGGCTCGTCATGTTCATGGTCGCCCCGCCGATCGGGCTTGCCATCGCGCTGCTGGTCAACCAGAAAATCCGCGGAATGCGCTTCCTGAAGTCGCTGTTCTTCATTCCGCTGGTGCTGGCGTCGGTGACGGTCGGCGTCGTCTTCGCCTGGGTCTATACGCCGGAGTTCGGCCTGCTCGCGCTGATCTTCCGAGCCTTCGGAGCTGTGGCGCCGGCGGTTCTGTCCGACGAGCATTTCGTCACCTTCGCCATCGTCATCGCAGCGCTGTGGCCGCAGATCACCTTCTGCATGGTGCTTTATCTCGCCGGCCTCAACAATTTGAGCGAAGAGCTGATCGGTGCGGGGCGCGTCGACGGGGCGAGGGGCTGGAACATGCTGTGGCACATCGTGCTGCCGCAGCTGACCCAGGTGACCTTCATCGCCATTGCCGTCACCGTCGTCGGGGCGCTCCGCTCCTTCGACATGGTGTCGGTGATGACCTCAGGCGGGCCGTTCGGCTCCTCCTCGGTGCTCGCCTACCAGATGTACGAGCAGTCGATCTTCTCCTACCGCTTCGGCTACGGCGCGGCGATCGCCTCGGTGCTGTTCGTGATCATGGCCGTCTTCATCGCCTGGTATCTCAGTCACATCATCCGCAGCGAAGAGAGGGGAGGCTGATGTATCCTCGTCCTATTCCGGAGGCCGCCGTCTGGCAGCGCCGCCTCTATGTGCTTGCCGTCGTCATCGTGATGCTGCTCTGGCTCTGCCCGCTGTTTGCGATCATCCTCACCTCGTTCCGCTCGACCGAGGATGTGATGGGCGGCAATCTGTGGGGATGGCCGACCGGCATCGGCGTCATCGACAATTACACCGCTGTTTTCACCCAGACGCCGATGGCGCGTTACTTCCTCAACAGCCTGATCATCACCATTCCCTCGGTGATCGGCGTGCTGGCGCTCTCGACGCTCGCCGGCTACGTGCTGTCGCGCTATCGCTTTCCCGGCAATATGCTGATCTTCGCGCTGTTCGTCGGCGGCAATTTCCTGCCGCATCAGATCATGATGATCCCGGTGCGCGACCTGATGGTCCGTCTCGACCTGATCGACACGACGGCGGCGCTGATCATCTTCCATGTCGCCTTCCAGACCGGGTTCGCGACGCTGTTCATGCGCAATTTCATCGCAGCCCTGCCGGACGAGCTGTTCCAGGCGGCCCGCGCCGAAGGGGCATCACCCTTCCAGACGCTCATTCATGTGGCGATCCCGCTGGTGCGGCCGGCGCTGGCAGCCCTTGCCATCCTGATCTTCACCTTCATCTGGAACGACTATTTCTGGGCCGTGGTGCTGACCGTCAGCGACAGCGTCAAGCCGGTCACCGCCGGCCTTGCCAATCTGCGCGGCGAATGGGTCTCGGCCTGGAACCTGATATCCGCCGGCACCATCATCGTCGCCGTGCCGCCCGTCGTGATGTTCTTCCTGATGCAGCGCCACTTCATCGCCGGCCTGACCATGGGGGCGGTGAAGGGATGAGTGCCGCGTTTTCCATTTCAACAAGAGAGGGCCAGGACATGACCAGTCTCGAACTCCGTGAGATCAACAAGAATTACGGCGCCTATCATGCGCTGCGCGGCATCGATCTTTCCGTGGCGCAAGGCGAGTTCATCGTCATGGTCGGGCCGTCGGGCTGCGGCAAGTCCACGCTTTTGAAGTCGATCGCCGGCCTGGAGGAAATTTCCTCCGGCCAGATCCTGATCAATGGCCGCGACGTCAGCAAGCAGGAGCCGGGTGATCGCGGCATCGCCATGGTCTTCCAGTCCTACGCGCTCTATCCGCATATGACGGTGGCGGAGAATATGGGCTTCGGCCTGCGCATGGCCAAGCGCCCGAAGGCCGAGATCGAGACGGCCGTCGCACGCGCCGCCAAGATCTTGAGGATCACCGACCAGCTCGACAAGCGCCCGAAGCAACTGTCCGGCGGTCAGCGGCAGCGCGTGGCGATCGGCCGGGCGATCACCCGCTCGCCCGAGGTCTTCCTGTTCGACGAGCCGCTGTCGAACCTCGATGCGGCGCTCCGCACCCAGATGCGCGTCGAATTGAGCAGCCTGCATGCCGAACTCGGCGCCACCATGGTCTACGTCACCCACGACCAGGTGGAGGCCATGACCATGGCAAGCCGCATCGTCGTGCTCAATCAGGGGATCATCGAGCAGGTCGGCTCGCCGCTGGAGCTTTACCGCAACCCCGACAATCTCTTCGTCGCCGGCTTCCTCGGCGCGCCGCGCATGAATTTCCTCGGCGTCACCGTCGACGACGTGTCGGGCCGCAATATCACCGTTTCGGCGCCCGGCCTCGTGCCGGTGACGGTGGAGCTGGCGCAGCCGACAACGCTTGGAAAAGGCGCCGGCCTGACGCTCGGCATTCGTCCGGAGACGATATCGATCGTCGCCGATGCCAGCCAGGGCGGGGCGATCGAAGGCGAGGTGCGGCTGGTCGAGCATCTCGGCCGCGAAACCATCCTCTATGTCGATGCCGGCAATATGCGCACCATCGCCTCGGAGAGCGGCACCGGCAACATCACCGTGCAGCTCAGCTACGTCGCGCCGTTTGCCGCCGAGCAGAAGGTGGCGCTGAAGCTCGATGCCAGCGAGCTCTATCTCTTTTCATCCGAAGGCGGCCGCACGATCAGCGCCCGCAAGACCATTCTCGACAGATAAAGAAAGATCACCCGTGTCCGACAAGACCCTCTCCGTATGGAACCCCGTCAAGACCGACCGCTTCCTGGTCGGCGCCCCGCACTATCCCGAGCATGTCGATGAAAGCTATTGGGAGCGCGACGCCGAGCGCATGGCCAAAGCCGGCTTCAACGTGGTACGCATGGCCGAATTCGCCTGGCACATTCTCGAGCCGAAGCCCGGCACTTACGATTTCGATCTGTTCGACCGCGCCATCGCGATCCTCGGGCGCTACGGCATCGATACGATCATGTGCACGCCGACGGCCACTCCGCCGCGCTGGCTGACCGCAGCACACCCTGAAATCTTAAGGGTCGACGGCAAGGGCCGGCCGATGAGCCACGGCTCGCGCCAGCACTGCGATACGGCAAGCCCTGTGTTCCGCGAACACAGCAAGCGCATCACCAAGGCGATGGCCGAGCACTATCGCGACAACCCTTATGTCGTGGGATGGCAGACCGACAATGAGCTCAACACCAGCATGCCGGAGAGCTTTTCCCAAGCGACGCTCAGCGAATTCCAAGCCTTCCTCGCCGATAAATACGGCGAGATCGCCAAGCTCAACCGGGCCTGGGGCGGCGACTTCTGGGCGACGGCCTATGACACCTTCGATCAGGTGGTACTGCCGATCGAGTTCGGGCCGACCTTCCCGAGCCCCGGCCATCTGCAGGATTATCACCGCTTCCTCGCTTTCTCCACCGCGCGCTTCCAGCACGATCAGGTCGAAATCCTCAGAGCGGTCAAACCCGCCTGGTTCGTCTTCCACAATCTCGGCGGCCTCCGGGATATCGATTTCCGCGGCCAGTTCAGCAAGGACCTCGATTTCGTCGGCTATGATATCTATCCGATGCTCTATGACGAGTTCCAGCGGCTCGGAAACCACGCCAAGGTGCAGGCATTGCACCTCGATATCTGCCGCGGCTTTTCCGGCAATTACATCGTGCCCGAGCAGCAATCGGGTTTCGGCAGCCAGCCGGGCTTCTGCACGCTGACGCCGGAGCCTGGCGAACTGCGCCGCATGGCGCTCTCCTCCGTTGCTCATGGTGCTGACGGCTTGATGTTCTTCCGCTGGCGGCCGGCCCATTTCGGCGCCGAGATCTATTGGATGGGCATCATCGACCATGACGATATCGGCCGCCACCGCTATGAGGAGGCCAAGCGCTTCGCGACCGAGATGATCGCGCTGCAGCCGAAAATCCTCGGCACCTATGTGCGCATGGATGTCGGCATCGCCGGCTCCGATTTCGACAATCAGGAAGCCCACAAGACCTATCCGATCGGCCTGCCGAGCCCGCAGGACGATGCGATCCTGCTGCACCAATATTGCTATGATCGCGGCATTGCCTGCGGCTTCATCCATCCCGAGGACGATCTTTCCAGGCTGAAGCTCTTCTACGTCCCCCACTGGGTGATGTGGAAGGACGAATGGACGGAAAAGCTCAAAGCCTTCGCGGCATCCGGTGGCACCGTCGTCATCGGCGCGCGCACCGGCACGCGAGACGAAGACAACCACGTCATCCGCGAGACCGCGCCGGGCACCGCGCTGTCGAAGCTGACGGGCGTGCGCGTCGAAGATTTCGGCCGTCTCACCGCCCCCGGTGCCAACGGCCTCTTCGACGTGATGGAGCGCTCGGGCGGTCTCGTCATCCCGCCGAACAAACCGGCCGAATCCCAGCGCCGCCAGCGCCGCTTCAAACTCGGCAACCGCGAAATCACCGCCGGCCACTTCTATGAAAACCTCACCGTCGACAGCGACGTCGAAGTGATCGCCGCCTGGTCGAACCGCTATGCCGAGGGGCAGGCGATGGCGACCGCCCGCAAGGTCGGCAAGGGGCAGGTGGTCTATCTCGGCACCTATCTCACGCCTGAGCTGACCGAAGCGCTGACCGAACGCCTCTTCCCCCAGGCCGGCGTCGAGCCGCTGGTCGGCGGCCTGCCCGAAGGTGTGGAGGTGACGATGCGGATGAACGACGAGCGGCGGCTGCTCTTCGTGCAGAACTACACGGACCAGCCAGCGACGATCGGCGGCGTGCCGGCCGGGCGAGATCTTCTAGATGATGGCAAGACGGTTGCGGGGAGGCTGGAGCTTGGGGGCTATGGGTGTGCGATTGTGGAGTTGGAGGGGTGAGGGTTAGCAGCCAACGATGACGAAAGGTGTCCACGCGCGTTCATGACGCGCGGGGACGTGCTTCGCTGCTCGAGCAGCTGTGGTTTGGTGGCGGCCTTCTCCCAGCCGGATTCTGGCCACCTATTTGGAACCAAGGACGGGCGGGACTGTTTCAGCTGTGACTTTGGCTTGACGCCGACGTGCCCTCCTGGCTGGGTAAGCCTCGATTTTGAGGAGATTCGCATTATGAAGATTTCGTCCAGATTTCGTTCAGTCGCGGCTGCGGCTATCGCAGCAGCAGGAGTGAGTTTTGCCGGCTCTGCGTATGCCGACAGCGGTACGATCAGCTTTTCAGTCTACAAGGCTGCCTTCTTTGTAGGTGGTTCTGGAGGCGAGGGCACGCTGACCTTCCATGGTCGCCATTATCCCATCTCTATCGGCGGCATCTCGGGCGGCCTCGCCTTCGGGGCTTCCAAGACCAATTTTCATGGTACTGTTCGCCATATTCGCCGGGCTCGAGATGTGACCGGGGTCTACGGTGCGGCGGGCGGTGGTGGCGCGGTCGGCAAAGGGGCCCAGGTGATCGTCATGACCAATGAGAAGGGCGCCGAGCTCGAACTCTCAGGCAAGCAGGTAGGCCTGCAGGTCAACGCCGATATCAGCGGTATGGCCATCACGGTAAAGTAATGTAGGTGCCGTGCAGCCCCCTCATCCGACCCTTCGGGCCACCAGCCGGATGAGGGGGCTGCACGGCACGCCGCTCACACCCCACCCACCCGCTGTCACATCTCCGGCAGGCCGGCCTTTCGGAAGCCGTCGACAAAGTGGTCTCGTACAGATGCATCGCGCAGCGGCTGGGAGCTGAGCCAATGGCCGATCGTGAAATGCGGGTGGGCGATCAGGAACAATTCTGCTTCTCGCCGCGCCTCCTCATGGTGGCCCGACTGCGCAAGCGTAGCAGCCAGGAATTTGCGTGAGTTGGTACGATACGTGTCTTCCCTGCGGAGGGTAGCGGCTGCCGCCTCATAGTCACGTGCGGCGTATTGCGCCTGCCCAAGATGACAAAGATACCAGCAGGCTGGACGGGGATTGAGCCGCAGAGCTTTCTCGATCTGCGCCAGTCCGTCGGCAACCCTGCCGTCCAGCACTGAGATATCAGACATGGCGGCCCAGGTGTCGGCGTGGTTGGGGTCCAGCTCCAGGGCCTTGGCGAAGGCGGCCTCCGATTCCTCCCATCGCCGCTCGTAGGCCAGAATGGTCCCCAGAACGTAACGGCAGCCGGCATCGTTTGGATCCAGCTCGACCGCCTTTTGCGCTGATGTCGTCGCCATCTCACGGTTGGGATCTTCGGGCTCGCCGAAATGAGTCCAGGCCAGCCAACGGTTATAGGCGAGCAGACCGAGCGCCTCGGCATAGGATGGCTCGAGCTTGACCGCGCGCTGGAGCAGCATATAGGCCTCGCGCTCGGTTTGCGGCGACTCTTCCGTCAGGAGGCGGGCGCGCACACACAGGTCGTACGCCTCAAAGTTCGTCGGCCGATTGCGCGGCGTCGGGATGGTCAGCCGGCCGACGAGGGCTTCGACAATCTTGGCGTTGACTTCATCCTGCAATTCGAAAACATCTTCCAGCGTCCGGTCGAACCTCTCGGCCCACAAGTGCCCGCCGTCAGCCGTGTCGACCAGTTGGGCGTTGATGCGGACACGGCCCATTGCGCGTCTGGCGCTCCCCTCCAGGACGTAGCGGACGCCGAGTTCCTGGGCGACCAGCTTTACGTTGACCGGCTTGCCCTTGTAACCGTAGACGGAATGGCGCGCGATGACGAACAGCCCGGCCGTGCGGGAAAGGTCGGTGATCAGGTCTTCCGTCAGGCCGTCGGCGAAAGGCGCGTCGGCTTCATTCCCACTCATGTTCGTGAACGGCAATACAGCGATCGAGGGACAGTCGGGCAGCGGCAATATGCTTTCCAGCGCATCCGGCCAATGCCACATGTGGACGGGGCGAGTCAGGTTCTTCAGGTAGCGTTCGCCTGCGTCGAAGAACCGGTCGCCGATCTTGCCGACGATCTCGTCGTGAACGCCGGCTGAAATGCAGATACCTCCCGGCGCGGCCTGCGTCTCCAGGCGCGCCGCGACATTGACCCCGTCGCCGAGGACGTCTGAACCATCATCAATGACATCTCCCAGATTGACACCTACACGTAAAAGTAGGCGTCGTTCTCCGGAAGCCTCGACAGTCGTGGTGGCCCGCTGCATTTCCAGCGCTGCTTCGACTGCGTCCACCGCACTGCCGAATTCGATCAGGAAGCCGTCGCCCACGACCTTGAAGATGCGACCGTTGTGGCGCGTCACAGCCGGCTCGATAACGCCAGAACGGAGTTCTCTGAGATTCTCAAGCGTTGCGACTTCATCAGCCTCCATCAGGCGTGAAAATCCCACCACATCGGCAACGACGATGGCAGCGAGACGACGCTGAAGAAATTGATCCGTCATGTGAGGACAAGCCCAACGACCAAATTAGCAAGTTATTGTTCAACTGCGGGTGAGTCAACAAGCCGTAAGAGGTAATGTCCAGGCGATCTCCACCTCCGAGTGGACAATGTCCCCTAGTTGCCCCAGCCAATTTGGAACCGATCAAATCGAACCTCGCTCAACGGCTGGTTGGAGGCGCTCAGCCTTACCGAACGAAGAACGAGATGAAGCTCGGGGGAATAATATTGTTCGAAAATAATCGGAGGCAATTCCGTCAGTTCCAGACGGCTGTTGATGGCCCAGACTTTGTAGGAACAAGATGCAATCGTTTCCTCTCCCAAGCCGTCGAACCTCATGAAAGTCGTGCCCGAAACGGATTTCTTGCCATTGATGAAAAGCGTGGTGTCGGATTGCCAGTTCTTCTTCTGCAGTAGATCGTCCAACGCAATCGCATTCGCGTATTTCAGCTCATGCGTTCCGCTGGCACTCACTCTCTTTTCGACGAGCAAGGGGTGCAAATATACAGCCGAGACCGGCTGCAACGAACCGTCGCGCTCCATCAGCCGTTGTTCGGTGAGAGCCGGGCCGTCCGGCTTGTAGAATACGGAATAGAAAGGCGCCTCTCTGGTCAGCAGCACGCCCTGTTTGGTCTCATTGGCGGTTAAGCAATTGCCAAAGGCTGGTACCGCCAATGTTATTCCAACCAGTAGCGACAGATTTCTTAGCAAGATCGACATCCTAGATTCCCCTCATCCAAGTCCGCTACCACAGTGCTTGGGTGAAATTGGGGAGATCTAGTCGAGCCCAGGCGGATCGCGCAAGCTCTCGCTTAGGCTGTGCGCATCCTCCTGCGCCCGCGATTACCGCGCGGCATCCTCCAATGCCCCTCATGCTGAGGTGCGCAGCCCGAGAGGGCGGAGCCTCGAAGCACGCCGCAACGCGGCTCCTTGCACCCATCTGACGTCGAGCGCCCGCCTCGTCCTTCGAGGCCCCTGCGGGGCACCTCAGGATGAGGCTCGCTTATATGCCCGCGTCACGCCAACCGCAGTCACCGCCGAACCCAGCATCGTCACCGCACTCAACACGAACGGGCTCCACCAGCCGACATGATCGAACAGCAGGCCGCCGGCGAATGCCCCTGAAGTGATCGCAAACTGAATAAGCGCGACAAACCAGGCGCCGGCTTCCTCCAGATGGTGCGGGACCGTCCGCGTCATCCAGGTTGTCCATGCCGCCGGCACCGGCGTCGTCAGCAAGCCCCAGAAAAGCAGCAGGCCGGCCGTTGCGAAGGCCACGGGGCCAAGGCCGACGAGTGCCAGTGCCACGGTCACCAGCACCGCCGGAAACCCGATCAGTACATGGGCCATATGCGCGCGCAGCATGGAGGGGATCAGCGAGGTTCCGGCGAGGCCGGCAAGGCCGATCCCGAGCAGCACCAGCGAGAGCGCGTTCACCCCGAGATGGGTGATGTCTTCGAGAAACGGCCTCAGATAGGTCGAGAGCGCGAACTGCCCCATGAAAAACAGGATCATCGCCGTCATGCCGAGGGCGAAGGTGCGGTTGCCCATCAGGCTGAAGGTCCTGCCGAGCGATCCGCTTTGGCCGCCCGGCATCCGGGGCAGGGCGATGGCCTGCCAGATGAAGGCGACAATGCCGATCGGCACGACGATGAAGAAGGCGCCGCGCCATCCGACAAGGCTGCCGAGGAAACTGCCAAGCGGTGCGGCGATCACTGCGGCGAGCGCACTGCCGCCTTGAAGCATGGCAAGGGCCTTGGGCACGTCGGGACCGGAAGCGATGCGTGCGATGATCGCCGTCGCCAAGGACCAATAGCCGCCGATCGACACGCCGATGAGGGCGCGGCCGACCATGAAGATGAGGTAATTGGGGGCAAAGGTGACCGCCAGACCCGACACCACGAGCACGACGGTGTAGCAAAGGATCACCAGGCGCCGGTCGAAGCGCGCAAACAGCACATTGCTGAACAAGGCGGTGATGACGGCGAAGAAGCCCGAGATCGAGATCGCCTGACCCGCCTGGCCTGCGGTGCTCGCCAGTTCGTCGGCGATCGGGGTCAGCAGGCTCACCGGCATGAATTCCGACGCGACGAGCACGAAGGAGGTCAGCATCATGCAGATGACCGCACTCCACGGCGTCGTCTTGGCTTCAATTCTCATGTCGTAGTTGATGTCCATCGGGCTGTCCCTTCAAAGCGGGTGTTCATGGCGCCGGGCGACGGCTGCGCGCCGCCGTTCCGGCGACCAGGGTCGCGCCGACAAGCCATGCCGGCGTCGTCGATTTCGAAATCTCTGACGGCTAAGTTTTCGGTGTGATCCGAAATCCGGACGTCACATCCGCAGAAGCGCCTTGATTGCCGAGCGCTCGTCCATCGCCTTGTAGCCTTGGGCGACATCGGCGAGCGGCACTTCGAGATCGAAGACCTTTCCGGGGTTGATCTTGCGCGACAGGATGAGATCGATCAGGTGCGGGAGGAAGCGGCGCACCGGGGCAGGGCCGCCCAACAGGTTCTTCTGTGTGAAGAACAGCATCTGTCCGTCGAGACTGACGCCATGGGGAACGCCGACATAGCCGATCGAGCCGCCGGGGCGGCAGGCATTGATCGCCTGCATCATCGACTCCTCGGTGCCGACGCATTCCAGCACCGAATCCGCGCCGACGCCACCCGTCAGCTTCTTGATCCTGGCCACACCCTCGTCGCCGCGCTCGGTGACGATATCGGTCGCGCCATATTCGAGCGCGAGGTCCTGGCGTTGCTTGTGGCGGCTCATCGCAATGATGCGGCCGGCGCCAAGCTGTTTGGCCGCGAGCACGCCCATCAGGCCGACCGCGCCGTCGCCGACCACGACCGCTGTGCATCCCGGCGTCACCCGCGCGGCGTCGGCCGCATACCAGCCGGTGCCGAGAACATCAGAAGCCGCGAGCAGGCTGGGGATCAGGTCGTCGGAGGGCATGGTGTCGGTCGCCACAAGCGTGCCGTCGGCAAGCGCGATCCGGGCATAGGGCGCCTGCGCGCCCGACATGAATTCACGATGCTCGCAGGACGACTGGAAGCCATAGCGGCAATGCGGGCAGGTGTTGTCGGAGAGGCAGAACGAGCCGACGACGAACTGGCCGGGCCGAACGGTCCTGACCTCGCTGCCGACCTCGACGACCACGCCGCAATATTCGTGCCCCATGTGCTGCGGGGCATTTATCGGTTGAAGGCCGCGATAGGGCCAGAGGTCGGAGCCGCAGACACAGGAAGCCGACAGCTTGATGATCGCGTCGGTGGGTTTCTGGATTGTGGGTTCCGCGACTTCCTCGCAGCGGATATCGCCGGGGGCGCGAAGGACGGTGCCGAGCATAATCATCTCCTGTCCGGGCGGAATGCCCGTCTCATTCTTTGGGGGATGGATAGCACTATTCGATAACTCCGATTAGCCGTTGCAATTTGCATGGACTTATCGAAATCGGCTATTAATGACGCCGGATCGGAATGACTGGAGACATCAACCGTGGCCCGCGAGAATTTCAATGAGCTGCTGCTCTTCCTGGCGGTGGCGGAGGAGCGCAGCTTCACCAGGGCCGCGGCAAAACTCGGAGTGGCGCAGTCGACGCTGAGCTACGCCGTCAAGGAACTCGAAGCGCGCATGGGGCTGCGGCTCCTCACCCGCACGACGCGGAGCGTGGCGACGACGGAGGCCGGAGAGCGCCTCCGGCAATCGCTTGCACCGCGCATTTCCGAAATCGAGGCGGATATCGCGGCATTGATGGCCTATCGCGACAAACCGGCCGGCACCGTCAAGATCACCCTTTCAAACCACGCGATGGAAAGCGTGGTCTGGCCAAAGCTCGCCCCCGTCCTGGGGGAATATCCGGATATCAAGCTGGAACTCAGCGTCGACAACAGCTTCCGCAACATCGTCGAGGATGGCTTCGATGCGGGCGTGCGTCTTGGCGAGAGCCTGGAGAAGGACATGGTTGCGGTGCGGATCGGGCCGGACTGGCGTCTGGTGGCCGTCGCTTCCCCCGACTATTTCAAGACAAGACCGGTGCCGACGACACCGCAGGAGCTGATGCATCATAACTGCATCAACAGGCGTCTCGACCGGGTGGGCGGACTCTACGCCTGGGAATTCGAAAAGAACAACGAGGAGGTCCGGGTGAGGGTGGAGGGCCAGTTTACCTTCAACACCGACCGCGAAATGGTCGGCGCAGCCCTTCAAGGCTACGGCATCGCCTTTGTTCCGGAAAGCTATGTCGAAACGCACATCGCGGACGGGCGTCTCCAACTCTTCCTCGAAGACTGGACCCCCAAATTCGCCGGCTATTACCTCTATTACCCCAGCCGTCGGCAGAACCTCCCGGCCTTCTCCGTCATTGTGGACGCGCTTCGGGAGAGGAATCTCTGACGCCGTCACACCCGCCCCGTCCTTCGAGGCCCTGCGGGGCACCTTAGGATGAGGCTCTCTTGGAGGCCGCGCGAGCGGCGGCGTAACAGCAGGCGAGACCAAACCACGCTATTCCAACCGCCTGTAATTGGGCGCGGCACCCTCCAACCTCCCTCATCCTGAGGTGCGTAGCCCGAGAGGGCGGAGCCTCGAAGGACACGCTCCAACGCTGCTCCTTTGCATCCCTCTGCCGCCGAGCACCCGCCTCGACCTTCGAGGCTCCAGCCTCCGGCGCTGAGGCGCGAGTTCAAAACCCTAGGATGACACGCATCCCCGCCGCACAGCCGCATTATACAGCAACGGCAACGTAGGATGAGGCTCTCTTGGGCGCTGGTGCGACACCCTCTAATGCCTGCGATGACGGCGCGGCACCCTCCAACCTCCCTCATCCTGAGGTGCGCAGCCCATAGGGCGGAGCCTCGAAGGACACGCTCCAACCATGCTTCTTGCATTCACCGAACTGCAATCGCCGGCCAGGCTGGACGATGAAAAAACGACAACCTAAAAGAGATGAAGCCCAACCCACCTCTTGAAGGAGGAGAAAAAATGAAACGCATCGAGATGCAGCTCAGCGGCGGCTGCCAGTGCGGTGCCGTGCGCTACCACGCAACCGCGATGTTCGACAATTCGCATCTCTGCCATTGCCGGATGTGCCAGAAAGCCTCGGGCAACATCTTTGCCGCGCTGGTCGCCGCGCCCGATGATGCGCTCAGCTGGACACGCGGCAAACCGGGCATCTGGAAGAGCTCGGAACTTGTCGAGCGCGGCTTCTGCGCCAATTGCGGCACGCCATTGTTCTTCCACCACCTCGAAAACGGCCGCACCAACCTGATGATTGGCTCGCTTGACGATCCGAACGCCTTCGCGCCGCATGCCAATACCTGCACCGAAAACATGGTGTCATGGTTCGATACGATCACCGGCATCGAAAATACCGGCGCGACTGAAACCAACGGCGCCGACTGGGCCGCGGCAATCAAAGAGAGCAACAACCAGCACCCGGATCACGAAACCGCCTCATGGGCGGTGAGGGGGCGTGACGGCTGAGGCTATTGCGGCAGCCCTCGTGCTTCGAAGCTCCTGGGAAGTCCACGTTTTAAGCGATAATTCCGCTGTCGTATTGCAGTATCATGTTGTCGAGGTAGGCATAAGCGGTGCCCGCAAAATTGGTGCCAAAGTGCATTTCCGTGAATGCATTAGCATCGACCACGATATGCCCAATGAAAGGGTCGTCATAGTACTCAGAAATTTGTGGGTGGTATGAACCGTCATTGATGCCATTTAGCACTGGGATAGTCGTGCTGAGGCCATCGCCATCGTGAAAATCGAACTCCACGAGCTTCACGTCATCTAATGCGTAAATTCCGGAGTTGTCGCCGTCACCCTGAAAGAAGATCTCTTTCCCGCCATCTGCAGCCTGCACCACGGTTGCGTTTTTGAATAGCAGTCCGTGATAAGTGAATGTTCCCGTTGTGCCGACCGGGAGGTCTTCGAAGTCAAGCAGCATTTGGTTGGACGTCAAAGGATCGCCTTTGATCTCCAAATTGAGCTTTCCGACATCGGCATTTCCCGCACCGTCAGAAATTTTGTAGGAGAGGTTTTCGGTGAAGATTTTGCCGGCAAACAGCAGAAGGCGCGCGTCGTCATTGAGCGAATATGTGTAAGAGCCATCGGCTTTTACATGGAATACTCCGTAGTCTCCTGCGATATCGGTGATCTGGTTCGCGTTTTTCGCCAAGACATTCTCGTTGTCGAAGAAACGCAGAAATTTGTGGCCGTTGGCGCCGGCATCGTCATTTTCGAGAAGGTTACCGGAAATCGTATCGCTCTCGTAGAAGCTGAAATAGTCGTCGGTCGCGATAGGTTTAATACTGGCAGCCATCGGTTGCTCCTAGTGAATCATGCTCTTCAGGATCACAGATAAAAGGATTGCCTGCAACCTATGAGACGCCCTATCATCAGGTGGATAGGCGGCCGTCGATACAATCACGGGCATAGAAAATACCGGCGCGACCGAAAACAACGGCGCTGGCTGGGCGGCGGCTCCCGCTAACGGCTAGTTTCATAGGGCGCTAATCAGCTTCTTGGTGGAGACGTCTAGCTTCGCCTCATTATAGGTCGGGTTGCTTGTGTTTTCGGGATGGTGAATACAGTGGCGCACGTATGTGCATTCTGAAACTGTTTGCGACTTCCCGGCGCGCACCCATATATGGTCACTCGGAATGCCTTTGCCCGACAAGAAGCGGTCAACGTCTTCGCACTTTAGAAGATTGTGCTTGTCTTGAAGGTAGCCGTACAACTCATTGTGGAAGTCCACCGTCGGCATGGCGAAGGCTTTGAAATTGACCTCGCCAAACGACGGGCTCCATGGAAACAGGCCTCCGCCTGCTTGTTGTTCCACTTCGATCCCGCCCGTTGCTGTGGACGAAAACACATTCGTCGTTCCGAATTTCACCAGCCTTTGGAGCAAATATGGGGAATGGCTACTGACGACAATTTGGCTGGTCTTGGCTTCTTCAAGCAGGAGGTCGGCCAGCTTCTTCTGGGCAGTCGGATGCAAGTGCATCTCAGGTTCGTCTATCAGCAGTATCTTGTCGCCCTTTGCCGTGTCGGAAAGTAGACGCTGAAGCAGCAAGGCCAAGACGAGTTCGACACCCGAACCAAGGCTCCGAGTTGTGACTTGCTGGATTTGGTCTTCGGCCCGGACAGCAAGAAAAGCCGACGAGAACGGCTCCAATAGGGACAACAGTTCTAATCTGAGGTTCTTGAAATGGGCATTGTCGAAGAAATCACTGAATTGTTCGCTTAACTTGGCACCCGTTCCCTTCTGCGCCGTGTCCAGCGCCCAAACGAAAACTTCCTTTGTGACCTTAGAAGCGTAATCCGCGCTCGCTTCTTCCTCGCGGAGCTTCTTCTGGTATCGCCAGTTCAGATCATCGCAGATCGCATCGAATGTTGTACGGTACGTGCCGCTTACCAGATGGCGGGCGCGGTTCTTGTCAAAGTAGAAGACGTTGACGCCGTTCGGACCGACCTTGCCCGTGTCGAGCGTTAGTTCGCGCGGGTCCACGTTCTTTGTGTCGCCTGTCCTGGTTTGCAGGTGGGGCTGTCCGTCGCTTTCGTTGTAATAGGCGTTCTCGTCCAATGAGAAATGGCTTTTCGCTGAAATTGTCGACGATAACAGTTTGCCCGGCTGCTTCCTGTCCCTCGGTTCGGCAGAGAATTTCAACCCTACGCAGTTGAAGTATTTCCCCTTGTAGTATTCCAATTCTGATTTGATGCTAAACCTATCGGTTTTTCCCGCTATTGAAATGGGCTTCACGAAGTCGTTAAAGTCTTTGATGCTCAGCTTATTTTCGGCTTTGTATCGTCCGCCGAACAGGTAGTCTAATGCCTCAAGGGCCGATGTCTTCCCTGTTCCGTTGTTCCCGACAAACAAGGTTAGACCGCTGCCAAGGCTACCGTTTGGCACCGCCAAATTGATCGTCTCCGCAGAGAAGCAGCGGAAGTTGTCGATTGAAAGTTCGCGTATAAAAGCGGGGCCGTCGTACATCCGTGCTCCTAGAGATGAGAGACCTTCGCTTCCAGCATGCGGTAATGCTCGCTTTGCCATCCGTGCAACTTATGGTAATGAGCCATGCAAGTAAACTATATCCACTAACCTTTCTCACGGAATAGGAAGCGGATTGGTTTCTTTAATGGTGCTGGTTTCGCCTCTCTATTCGTTTAGACTCTCAGTAGGAGGGCGGTAAGGTGGAGTCAGAAGCTGGAATGGGATGGAAATGGCAACGGTAAAATTCTTCAAAGTTGAAGACGATACTGCAATTCTCTTCGGGGCAAACGGGACAGCGCTTACGGCAAGCCTTGCAGCCGTTGCCGGAATGATCTCGAATATTAAGTTCCCAATTCCCACTTTCCCGATGTGGATATATTTCCTCGGGCTCATTTTCGCCTTTGGTTCGAAGATGGTAATCATGATTTACAATGGGGACATTCTGGAGAGAGAGAAGAGCCAGGCAACCCGAGATTTCTTGCTTGAGATTAAAGACGGCCCCAATCTGGATGACGCATTGAAAGCGGATTGGGACACGAGTTGGAAGATGATGGATGGCAGACGAAAAATTTTGTTGAGCATCGAGACCGCTGAACGAATGAATTACTGGCGGTCCCTACTTTTCTTCGCCTCAGCACTCTGCTTTCTAATAGCCACTTCCAGCGTCATTTGGTTTGTGGGAACCAAGGCGAGCATTTGATCGTTTGTATCGCTACGCTGACGAGTAAGACCGCATCAATCTGTCGATAAAGTATAGCTTTGCGGACATATTTGCGTGTCCTATAGGGCTGAAATGCCCAATCGGATAGCGCGGTGGTCGCACAGAACTTCTATGGTCGCTGATTGTCGAAGCCCCAGCGATTGATCTTGCGGGGAGCCCAGGGGTGAGAAGTTCAAACGACATCACGATGACCGGCGCGATCACCGCGCAAATCCATTCACCATACCAAGACACCGACCATAAACGACAATCTCACAACCTGACTAGACAACCTCGATATACCACCCGGCCGCCCCATTGATTTCAACCTTCCTTAAGCGACCGCTGATTAGCGTGCCCTCTGAAATCGAGGGCCTCTTCCATGTTTACCGTTCTGACGTGCGTTACCGAGCAGCATGATCTCACGCTGGTCGGGCTTGCGGGTCTGATCTGCTTTCTCGCAAGCCATTGTGCGCTCGTTCTGCTGCATCGGGCGACCTTGTCCGATGGCGCGGTCCGGTGGGTGTGGCTGGTGACGGCGGGGGCGGCGGGCGGTTTCGGCATCTGGGCCACGCATTTCATCGCCATGCTGGCCTACGATCCCGGTGTCGTCGTCGGCTATCACGCCGGATTGACGCTGGTCTCGCTGCTGGTCGCGATCGTGGCGACAACGGCGGCGGTTGCCGCCAAGATCGCCTATGA
Source organism: Rhizobium sp. BK619 (assembly GCF_014195245.1). NCBI lineage: Bacteria > Pseudomonadati > Pseudomonadota > Alphaproteobacteria > Hyphomicrobiales > Rhizobiaceae > Rhizobium > Rhizobium sp. BK619. Next base: position 147,152 of record NZ_JACIBH010000013.1, read on the forward strand.
TAGATGGGTGGCGAACGTCCTGGCGGGCGTGCTCTTCGGCGTCGGTATCTGGTCTATGCATTTCGCCGGCATGTTGGCGATCGAATTCCCCGGTGAAATCTCGTGGGATACGGGCTTCGTGACGGCCTCGGTCGTTCTCGGCGTGGCGTTTTCGGTCGCTGCCTTTCGATTTGCCGGCCGGAGCGGCCGGTCGACGTTGGGTAAGCTGGCGCCGACGGTTCTCCTGACGCTTGGCGTCGTTGCCCTGCATTTCACCGCAATGGCCGGGATAACGGTCATTCCCGGGATCACGGCGCTCAATCCCGCCATGCTGCTTTCGCCGGCGCTGATGGCGGTGACGATCGCCGCCGTCACCTTTTCGCTGCTGGCGGCGGGTTTTGCGGCTGCCATCTTCGCCGTGCGCTCGCAGGCCAAGACGGCCGGGGCGGAGCGCAACTTCAAGCTCCTGGTGCAGGGGGTGACCGACTACGCGATTTACATGCTCGATCCGGATGGCAAGGTCAGCAACTGGAATGCCGGCGCCGAGCGCGCCAAGGGCTATAGCGCCGACGAGATCGTCGGCAAGGATTTCTCGCTGTTCTATTCTGAGGAGGATCGCCGGAAGGGCCTCCCGCAGCGGGCGCTTCAGACCGCCCGCACTGAGGGCAAGTTCGAGGCCCAGGGGTGGCGATACCGCAAGGACGGCTCCTCCTTCTGGGCCCATGTCGTCATCGACCCGATCTATGACGAGGCCGGCGAACTGATCGGCTATGCCAAGATCACCAAGGACAACAGCAAGCAGAAGGCGGATGCCGATCGGATCGAGGAGGTCACCCGCAATCTCGACGTCGCGCTCGAAAATATCGGGCAGGGCATCTGCATGTTCGACAAGGACGAGCGCCTGTTGCTTTGCAACAAACGCTATCTGGAAATCTTCAAATTCCCCGAGGGATCGGTGCGTCCTGGCATGGTCTACCGTGAGATCGTCGACATCGGCTATGCCGCCAATACGGAGGATCCCGACGAGGCGGCCGCGCGGGCCGAGGCGCATTATACCAGGAACATGGCGCTGATCAGATCAGGCGCCGGCAGCGCGGTTCACAAATATCCAAGCGGCATATCCATCCAGCAGAATGTCAACATCCTGCCCAATGGCGGCTGGGTCGTCACCTTCGAAGACATCACCGATCGGCTGAAATCCGAGGAGCAGGTCGCCTTCCTTGCCAAGCATGACGGGCTGACGGGCCTGCCGAACCGGCTGCAGTTCGGCGAGAGCGTCTCGGAGGAAATGATGATCGCCGACCGGGTGAGGGGCAACGTCGCCGTCATCGGTATCGATCTCGACAAGTTCAAGGAGATCAACGACCAGCACGGGCACGGCACCGGCGACAAGGTGCTTGTCGAGCTGGCGCGGCGTCTTGACGAAGCGCGGCAGGAGGGCGAGTTCATCGCCCGGTTCGGCGGAGACGAGTTCGCGGCGACCAAGCGCTTCGATGAGCTGAGCGCGCTCCACGATTTCATCGCACGGCTGGAAGGCGCGCTGACCGGAACGGTCACGATCGACGGCTTCGAGATCAAGACCGGCGCCAGCCTCGGCGTGGCGGTTTATCCGAGCGACGCGGCAGGCGTCGACGGTCTTCTCGCCAATGCCGACCTTGCCATGTACCGCGCCAAACAATCCTTGCTGCAGAAGGTCTGCTTCTACGAGGCTGCCATGGACGAGCATGCGCGCCGCCGCCGCTCGCTCGCCAAGGACCTCTGGGCCTCGATCGACCGCAGCCAGCTGCATCTGCACTATCAGGTGCAGAAATCGGTGCGGACGGGCGAGATCACCGGCTACGAAGTTCTGCTGCGCTGGCGGCATCATGAACGCGGCAACATCCCGCCGATGGATTTCATCGGCCTTGCCGAGGAATGCGGCGCGATCCTGCCGATCGGCGAATGGGTGCTCAGGGAAGCCTGCCGCGAGGCGGCGAGCTGGAACAACGGTCACAAGATCGCCGTCAACCTGTCGCCGATCCAGCTCGGCCATGCCGATATGGCCGCCATCATATCAGAGATCCTTCTGGAAACCGGTCTGAACCCGCGGCGCCTCGAAATCGAGATCACCGAAAGCTCGATCATCGTCGACAAGGACAAGGCCTTGCGGACGATGCGGCAGATCAAGGCGCTCGGCGTCTCGATCGCCATCGACGATTTTGGCACCGGCTATTCGTCGCTGGAAACGCTGCGCTCCTTCCCGTTCGACAAGATCAAGCTCGACAAGAGCTTCATGGCCGAGGTCGAAACTAGCCCCCAATCAAAAGCAATCGTCCGCGCCATCCTGGCCCTTGGCCGCAGCCTTGAGGTGCCGGTGCTCGCCGAAGGCGTGGAAACCCAGGCGCAGCTCGACACGCTCTTGGAAGAGCAGTGCGACGAGGCGCAGGGCTACCTGCTCGGCAAGCCGCAGGCGATGGGCGAGCCGGCGGTTGAGAAGGCGGCTTGAGGCGGCGATACGCCTGTCCGGTTCGCACCGATAACTGCCCCTCACCCTAACCCTCTCCCCGTAAACGGGGCGAGGACTCGCCCTGCGAGACGTTGGCGAGGGACGGAGAGGTTGCCGCATATCCCCTTCGCCCCGCAAGCGGGGAGAAGGTGCCGGCAGGCGGATGAGGGGCTGCCCCCTCAATCTCCAGAAATTGCTCAAAAAAAGAGAGCATTCCGTTACTTAAACAAAGACGGAAATGCTCTCATAGTCTGGTGCGCAACATAACCGATTAGCTGCGCACCTCACGCAACCCACTGGTGGCTATTCGTCTGACGTCGCCGGCGCGGCGTTTTCCAGCGAGGTGCGGATTTGATCGATCTTACCGTTCGCATCGCCCACGCCCAGAATGGTCTTCGCTTCAGCCAGGACCGCCGGGCTCACCTGACCGGATTTCGTTGCGGAAGCCAATGCGTCCTCCAGCGCCGCATCCCCGAGCAGAGGATCGGTCGCTGCGGGCTCGATTCCGTTGTCGATTTCATACTGGGCATAAGCCACTGCATAGGCCGAGATGGCCGTCATGCGTGGGTCCGAGGTATGTATCAACGCCCTGTAATTCCGCTTCAAGGAGTTCAGGCCCGCAAGCTGCGCCGAAAGGTTTTTCTCTTTTGTGACCCTGTCTGTTTTTGCCGACTTCGACTTGCCTTCCGCTTCGGAAGATTTGCCTTTCAAGCCTGTCGATTTGGAGCCGCTATTGGTTGAACCTCTGCCTTGGTTGTCGCTGTGGCTGCCGCTGTTTCCATGGCCGCCACCATTGCCGCCGCCGTTACCACCACCGTTGCCGCCGCCATTGCCACCACCATTTCCGCCGTCCTTCGCCAGCGCGGCCATATCGATACCGGCAATCGTGACCGGGCCTGCGGCAAGAGCCAGCGAGAGCACAGCCAGAGACGCTAAGGTTGCTATCCGCATCGTTTTCCTCCGGATCAGATCAATAGGCGCCGTGCAGTTTCACGACGTAAGCAGTTGTTAAAGATTAAACCGCGATCGCATTCTGCACATCGGACTGAGGTCTGGTGCCGGGCCACGGCTATGGTCTTAGAAGAAACGCCGGCTAAGCTGACTTGATGAGGGTGGAAAGGTGTGCCGGCCCGATGAAACATCCTCATGAAGTCAGTACGACCGAGGTGCCGGTATTGTTTGGTTCGGTTGGTGGATCGCATTCCACGGCAGGCTCTGCGCCGTGAATAGCTCTTTGTGCTCACCCCGCCCTCCGTCATGCTCGGCCTTGAGCCGAGCATCCACACCGCACCCACCGGCACTCGTGGCATGGATCCTCGGCTCAAGGCCGAGGAAGACGGAGAGTGGGGTTGGCTTTTCAGCCAAACTCCCCGGCACAAAGCAGAGAGTTAGGTGCCTTGAGACGCAGACACGCCGCGGCTGATTCCTGTGACATCCCTCGGTCGAAGCCCGAGGACTGGTAAGGAGGAGAGGTGAGTGCCTGATGAGCATCTGTGACGCGGCGAACCTGGGGGCGACGCGGACGGATCGTTTTGGTGGGGCATGACCGCAGGCCGGTCGCAATATGCGGTGCACTACCTCTCATCCCTCATTCCTGTCCTCGTCACAGGAATCCAGCCACGGCGCGTCCGCGCCGTGAATGAATCAAATCGCAATGGAAAAGTCTCTCGCGCCCAAGGACTTGGGCGCACTGGATTCCTGTGACGAGCACAGGAATGAGGGCAGAGAGGTAGCGCCTTGAGACGCAGACACGCCGCGGCTGAGGGAGAGAAGGTTCTTCGCCCCCAACTCACGCCAAGCGCAAATCAAGAAGCGGATGCAGCTTTTTAAGGTTCGGCAGGGATTTGGCTTGCCAGGGATATTGGTGCGTGCCTTTGACGATGAGCAGCAAGTCGCCCATTTTTCTGGCTTCGATCGTCAACTTGGCCAGGAGATTTATGCCGGAGGAATTGAGGAACTCGAGACCGGTCAGGTTGAACGTCACCTGTTTGTGCCCGTCGTGGAGCAGGCCTGAGATCAAGGAATAAATCGGTGCATAGGCGTCCGGTCCGGCCAGCCGGAAGACGCCGTCGAAATAGACTTCGTTCTGTTCCGCCCATACACGGAAGTTTTCGTCGCTGATTTCCATTCTTCGCTCACGGATTGGAGGAGGGCGGCATTGCCACGGCTGCAGTCGTCGTCAGGATAATATGCTCATCATTATTCTCTTCGAATGCCCATGCCATTTTTGCGTCGTAATCACTTAAAAGCGTCAGCAAGCCCAAGCCGGAACCGCTTGCAGACGATATGGCGTTGGTTTCGATTTGCTCAAGAAGAAGTTCGCCGGGATCCTTCGATTGCAGGCGATGCAGCAGCTGCTGAAAGCGCGAGGCTGTCGCGCCGTCGATGGTGTTCTTTACCCGTATCAAGAAGCTCCCCTCGGATATGCCGGCTTCAATGAGGATTTCTCCCGGCAGTCGAAACTTGACGGCGTTTTCGATCAGCTCGTTGCTGAGGTAGCCGATGTCATGATGCGCCTGCATGTAGTCTTTTTTCGAACGCGAAAAGGGTAGCGCCATGACCTCAGCGATGAAGTCGGCCGTCATGCCCGAGTGCTTCCATCCAAGCTGAAGCGGTCCATCGGTCAAGGTGAGGCGCGTGCCCGAATCCAGGCTTATGTCAGTCAGAGATTCGATGCCGAATACCGTTGGCGCCATGTCTCACCTATGCCGTACTGCGAGAAGCGTGATGTCGTCGTAGATCTTCTGCGATCCGATAAAGAGCATGAGTGTCGCCACGATTTCGGAAACGACTTTCTCAGCGCTCAGATTCCTCAGGCGAACGGCTTCGCAGCACAGCCGGTCCATGCCGAACAATTCTCCGGCGTCGTTTTCGGCTTCCGTGACGCCATCCGTATGCAAGAGTATGAGATCCCCCTTTTCGAACGCGATTTCACGGGTTTTGATGAAGGCCGAGATATCGGCCTCCAGCCCGATCGGTATGCCCAGATCCATGGTGTCTATGCGTTCGACCTCGCCGTTCGCCCTGACAACGACAACTTCCTCGTGTTGTCCCGACAGGATCATCTCTTTTCCGTCGTAGTCAAGAAACGCCAAAGTGAGGTGCTTATCGATTTTCGTCCTGACGATATTTTTAAACAGGGCGCTGTTCAGATGTGTCAGAAATTCCACGGCATCGGTGTTGCCGGCTTCCTGCAGGGCGCGGGCGACAGACTGAACCATCAGCATCAACACGCCGCTTTCCAGCCCGTGTCCGGTGACGTCGCCGATGCCAATCTTCAGCCGGCTGCCATTCTTCAAGACGTCGTAATAATCGCCGCCGACTTCTTCCGCAGGTCTCATATAGGCGGCGATCTCGAGCGCCTGAAAGTCCTCGAGCTCCTGATCCAGCGGAAGCACCATCAGCTGGATTCGTTCGGCGACGGCGAGCTCCGTTCCAAGACGTCTGTTTTCTCGCTGCAGCTGTGCGTTCAGTGTCGAAATCTCTTCCTTGGCATCTTCGATTTGAGCGGTGCGCTCTTCGACGAGCTGCTCGAGATTTTCGGTGTGATAGCTGATCTCTTCGGCCATGCGATTGAAGGCTTCACCGGCTTCGCCGACTTCATCCTTGCTCGATATGGCCACCCTGACCGAATAATCCTTCGCCTGGATGCGTTTGGCAGCACCGGCCAAGGCGCTGATCCCGCTGGTTATTCGTTTCGAGGCCGCAAAGACCGCGATCGTCACGATCAGCAGCGACATCAGGATCGCCAGAATTTGATAGAGGACGATCCGGTTCGTCGCTTCGGAAATCTTGGCCTGGGCCGCATAGAGCGAGGCATCGATTTCGCGCTCGGGCACGACCACCCCAAGCAGCATCGCCTCTTGCCGAACCGGGCCACTGACCCAGAGATTGGTCGCAGGCAGTTTCTTCACGATAGCGATATAGGGAACCTCGTTGCCGTCCTGCTGCAACAGCAAGTGTTGGATGCCCTGTTCGCGGTCGAGGGCCAGTTTGGCGATCGCCGGCTGGGAGCTTCCCTTCAGGGAGCGCTCCAGGCCGGTCACGCCGGTTCCGCTCGCACCGCTTGCGGACCGCAGGCCGAGGGTTTTTTCGCCGGTGCTGTTGATCGCGACGACATTGCCGTCGGACATGGCGAGAAAGCCGAAGCCGGATTGGGCGACTTTGACATTTTCAACCGTCTGCGCCAGCTGATCGAGTGTGATGTCGGCACCGGCCGTTCCGGCCACATCCTGCCTGTCGGCTGTCCATAGGGGATGAAAGAAACTGACGATCAGCTTGCCGGTAATGGCGTCCGTATAAGGCGCTGTCTGGGTGATGTCGTCGGCGACCGGCCGCGTCTTCATATCCTTGGCCCAGCCCTGCCAGGATTCGTAAAGTCCGGGGAAAAAGAAGTCCCAGAAATTGGCCTCGTTATGGCCGGGATAAAGGCGGTCGAAGGTCTGGGCCTGGTCGGTATAGGGCGCCGTTCTGAAGATCGGCCGTTCTTTCGAGCCGATGTAATACATCTGCAGCTTCGAAGCACCGTGCTGCAGCAGGCTCGGCGCAACAAGATCCAGAACCGCGCTCGTGCGGATATCGCTCTCGACGTCCGGCCTTGGCTGCCGGTCTTGTCCAAGCAGGTAACCCCAGACGCTCACGACCGAGACCGAGCCCGGCGCGTTCTGAGACCACTTCCCCTGCGGATCGTAGGAAAGGCTGACGCTGCCGGGAGATGTGCGGGAGATTGCCGCGCCGACGTCCGAATTGCGCGCGGGATCGTCGATCTGCGCCTGCAGCACGCCGGCGAGCGTACTGACGTCGCTATGAACCTGCCGCAGCAGCAAACTCACCTGTGACGCGGTCGAATCCGCATAGGTGCGGATGTACTCCTGGCTTGCCGCTTCGAGACCCTGGCCGACCTCGAGCGTTGCGTCGCGCGACAGCCTCTGAACGTTCCAAAGCGCCAGCCCGCCGCTGACCAGCAGGTCGAAGAGGACGGCTCCGCCGACGACCAGGATGAACTTTGCCCGAAAGCCTATTCCTGCCGGTCTTTTCAGTGATCGCCCCTCCATCATTGTGGCTTTCGCCCGGAAGCCGCCCAGATCGGCCAGCCTGCATAACCTTTGGGGTGAAGGGCGGCAAAGACGTGATCCTTGAACCCTTGCCGGAACCTGCGGATAAAATCCACCGAGTCGCCGCGCCGGACCGCCATCTCACCGGCATAGACATTTTCCCAGGCTTCGATGATGTCGGCGAAGTCCTGAGGATCCCCGTCGAGGTTCGTCACCATAAAGCAATCGACCTTGATGGCATCGAAGCCCGCATCGGCAAGGAGATGCCGGCTTTTCGGCCCCATCTCGACATCCATGTCGAAGTGCCTGAACAGCTTGGCGACTTCCTCGTACGTCCATTTGATCGTTTCCGCATGCGGCTCGCCCAGGCAATGCGAATTTTTCTCGTTGGTGATGTAGACACGGCCGCCGGGCTTGCAGATGCGGTAAAGCTCGCGCAGCAGCATCTCGGGGCGGTTGAAAATCTGCAGCGAATGCCGGCAGGTCACAAAGTCGAACTGATTGTCCCGAAGCAGCATCTGAGAGGCGTCGCCATAGGTATACTCGATCCCCTGCAGATCGAAGTCGGCGGCGACCCTGCGGGCATAGTCGAGGCTGCGTACGGAATGATCGAGCGCCACCAGCCGTTCGGGTTTGAATTCCCGTTGAACCAAAGCGGCGAAATCCCCAATTCCGCAACAGATATCCGCCATGACAAGACCGTTGCGCAGGCCGTGGCGCGGCAGCAGCTCGCGTTCGTGCCTCCATGTCATTTTCGTCTGGGTGCGCAGGATGGGAATGAAGCTCTCATCCTCGACAAAGGTCTGGCCCGGATAAAACGCCGAATCATAGACTTCTACCGAAAGGTTTGGCTGTGATGTCGCCAAGGTCTGGAACAATGAGGTCGACCAGGCCACCACGCTCGACGTAATGATGACGATCTTCCGTTCCGGCCTGGTCCGGCAGTGCGCCGTCAGAATATCGGAAAGAGCTGTAAAGGCCGTCATGTTGATGTGCGTCAGACGTTTGACGTTCAGGTAAACGACGCCGCTGTATTTTTCCAAACTTTGCCGCACCAGCCTGAGTGCATCGGCAATCTCGTTTGCACTTTCGGGCCGCATCTTGCCGGACAGCAGCAGTTCCTGATTTGTCGGATCGAAATGGACGGTGAAGGGGCGGGCAAGCAGGTTCATTGGAAATCCTCGGCCGCGGGGAAATCCGCGATGATCTGCATTCCGTCAGCACCGTCTTGCTCAATTCGGATAGCGGCGCGGAATATGGTGGCCAGATCTTTGAGCAAAATCGCCCCGTCGGACTTCAGCTCAGGCCCGGCGCCCGGGAGAGGCTGGCGTTCACTTGGCCCCATGCCAGTGCTTTCGCGGTCCTCGCGGGCAAAGGCAATTCTCAGCCGGTTGGACGTCGCGCCACGATAGAGACTGAAACTTATCCTTCCCGGCTCACCCGTCGAGCGGAAGGCAAGTTCAACGAGTTCGTTGGCCGCGACGGAAAGAAAATTCGAATATCGAGCCGGGTCGCTGTGACCTTGGCCGAGAATGTCGGAGAGATATTCGGTAATCCTGTCGCAAAACTGCCACTGAGATTTGAACGTCGCAACATTCAGTTCCAGCGATACCATCGGCGCCAATGGGTGGTCATCGAAGCCAGATGCTTGCTCTTCCAATACAGCCTCCATCAGTTTGTCTGGAGCGTCAGATGCCCTCAAAAAAGCACGGCGAAATATCTCTCGTTTGCTATACCAGCGCGTGGCTCACCGATGTTTCAGCCCGGTCGATGAATTCGCCGATCGCCTCGACCGGAAGCGGCCTGCTCACCAGATAGCCCTGAAGCCTGTCGCAGCCCACACTGTGCAGCCATTCCGCCTGAGCCGGCGTCTCGACCCCTTCGGCCGTCACCTGCATGTCGAGGCCATGTGCGAGGTTGACGACGCAGCGGACGATCGTCTGGCTTTTCGGATCGGTTTCCAGATCGGTGATGAAGTATTTGTCGATTTTGATCGTGTCGAAAGGGAATGTCTTGAGATAGCTGAGCGAAGAATATTCGGTCCCGAAATCATCCAGCGAGATCCGTATCCCCAGCACGTTGAGCGTATTCAGGGTGTCGATGTTATTGACGGTGCGCTCAAGCAGCACGCTTTCGGTGATCTCAAGCTCCAGACGCTCGGGCGGAAGTCCGACCAGGTCCAGCGTCTGCGATATGCGATCCGTCAGGCCGCTCGTCAAGAATTCCGCCGCCGAGACATTGACGGCCACGATGTAATTCTCAGGCCACTTCATCGCTTCGCGGCATGCCTGCTCCAAAACCCATGCGCCGATGTCAGGCATCATTCCATCGGCCTCGGCCATCGGAATGAATGCCGCCGGTGGAATTTTTCCAAGTAGCGGGTGGTGCCATCTCAGCAACGCTTCGAACCCGACGATGCGGCTGCCTTCGGCAAGGGGTTGATATTCGACGAAGAATTGCTGTTGATCCAACGCCATGCGCAGGCTGCGGCGCAGCAATTCGCGTTGCTCCAGCAACTCAAGCATTGCGGCATCGAAGGCTTTTGCCCGGCCGCGCCCGTCTTGCTTGGCGGCATAAAGTGCGAGGTCGGACGCCTTCATCAGCTGCTCCGGATTGGTTCCATCCGGAGGAGCGGTGGATATGCCGATGCTGGTGCCAACAAACACCGCGATGCCATCGATCGTGAAAGGCTTTTTGAATGCGGCAACCAAGGCTTCCGCCAACCGATGCGCTTTGGCCGGATGTCCCGAGCCCCTGGAAATAACGGTGAATTCGTCGCCGGCCAGTCGGTAGGCTCGGTCATCGCTGGTCAGGCAGTCTTGAATACGCCTTGCGGCAAATTGAAGAAGCTTGTCACCGGCTGGATGCCCAAGTGTGTCGTTGACGGGCTTGAAATCGTCAAGGTCGAGCTGCATCAGAGACAGGGTCTCGTCCGAGCCTGCGGTCTCCTGCAGCAGCACAGCAAGATCGTCGCTGAACTGGCGTCGGTTCGGCAGTCCCGTCAGCGGATCGTGGGTCGCCAGGTGCAGAAGGGTCGCGCGCTCATCGTCGACAAGCTCATCGGAGCGAACCACGGCAAACAGCTCTCCGATCCGATAGATCGTCAGCCCGTGTGCGCCCGGCCCGCCCAGATCGCCCGATATTCGCAACGGCTGGGCACTGTCATCCAAGGAGCGGAAAGCGAGCGTAATCGCCGATTTGTCCAGCTGTGGAAAATGCTCCCAAAGGGACGTGGCCGGTTTGACGGATGCAGGCAGCTCATTGCCCAGCAAATTCTCGACGGGATTGAAGTCGCGGTCAAAGAACAAAAGCCGGTCGATCGAAGTCGAAGCTTCTGTCTGTGTTTGTCCGAGGGCCGAGCTGGCCGCACGAATTTTCCGCATCTTCGGGCCTCTCCCAGTCGAGTGTCCTAACCAGATATCGTAGCAAATCAACTGTCGCACAACTTGTGCACGTCAAGATTTACATTAGGCACCCCTGATTAACAATCCCAAACCTCTGCCGACAGGCTTACGATTTTGGGCACACTGCACTGATCCAACAGGGGATTTGCAGATCGGGACGCTGATGTCAGGCGGTGGCAGGCCAGAGCTCATGCACAAGCTGCCGCAGCGTAAGGGCCTCAGCCCATCTATCGGTCGAGTCGTTGCCGTCTCTGCCGGTGATCGCATAGGGTTTGGGACCCAGCTCGCAGGTAAAGATCAGCTCGGCGTCCTCGGCGGCGCGGGATCGCCAGTGGCGAAAACCATACTCCCACCACTCGAGGAAGAGATCGACCCAGGGCCGGTGGTGCGGAAAGGAGATCTCGATCTGCACCTGTTCACGCGAGGCAATCCGGCCGTGAAATGCGTGGGCGTTCTCCAGGATGCGTCGGATCAGAGCGTGGTTTTCCTCATCGACCGGAAAGGCGAACTCGCGGCCGACGAGGAAATGCGACAGGTCGGCCAGCAGCGGCAGGTCGGGGCGCTGATCGAGCAGATCCAGTGTAAAGAACAGGTCCGCAGTCATCCTGTCGCGATGCGTTTCGATGAACACGGGAATGCCGGCATCTTCAGCGAGCCGCATCCAGCCGTCGAGAAGCGGCAGGCAGGCATCGACACGGCGCGGGCGGATATCGGGTTGCAGGTTGATGTGGCTGACCGGAAACTCCGCGGCCAGTTCCAGCGGCAGGCGCAGATCGTCGATACAACAAGGGAAGCAGACACCCTCGATCTTCAGGCCAGTGCCCCGGATGGCCTTGTTGAGGGCAACGACATCGCCGCGGTTGGTGTAATGCGCGCTGATGCCGTCGAAGCCCGCCGCGGAGATCATCGCGATGTTCTCGTCGAGTGTGCGCTCGATCCCATCCGTGTGCCGGCGCTCCATGGCCCAGAGCGATTGGAAGATCAGCAGCCTCTGTGTCATGCGGCCCGCGCGCTCTTCAGAAGCATTTTGAGGTTTACGCCCGGGTCTGCCAGTTCTGCGGGGCTGGGGCTGATGCCTGCGGCAATCAGCATCTCGGCAAGCTTGATGTCCCTGGCGAGGCTATTGCCGATGCCAAGGCCGGCGGCTGCCACGAGGCGCCCGCCATCGAAGTAAAATTCGAGCTCGCCTTCCGCGGTCGAACGTTGGACGGTTCGATGGGTGGGCTGCGGCAGTCCTGCCACCTGGAGGCCGAGATCGTACTGGTCGGACCAGAACCAGGGGAGGGCGCTAAAAGTCTCGGCGCCGCCGGCCATGTTTCGCGCCGCGGTTTCGGCCTGCGTCCTGGCGTTCCGCCAGCTTTCATAGCGAACATGTCCGCCACCCGGCTCAGCCACCGCCGCGCAATCGCCTGCGGCGAAGACGTTTGGTGCGCTGGTGCGAAGACAGGCGTCCGTCAGAATTCCGTTGCCGGTGGCCAGTCCCGCTGCTTCCGCCAAAGCGATGTCGGGCACCACACCGATCGCGCTGACGACGAGATCGGCATGCACCAGGCTGCCATCGGTCAGGGTGACGCCGCCGTCGCCGATTGCCGTCACGCCTCGATCGAGGTGAAAGCGCACACCTTCCGCAGCATGCCTGGCGTGCAGCTTTTCGGCAAAGCGGGCAGGGACGGCGCGGCCCAAAGGTTTCTGTGCGGCTTCGATCACGTTGACCGCGACGTCCTTTCCACGGAGCACCGCTGCAAGTTCCATCCCGATCAGACCGGCGCCGATGATCGCCACGCTCCGGCCCGGCGCAACACGGGAGAAGATCGCTTCGGCCTCAGTGTGGGTGCGGAAGTCGAGTGCATGCGTTGCACCGGGGCAAGTGAGTCGTCTCGGCCGCGCGCCGGTCGCCAGAAGCAGCTTGTCGTAGCGCAGCACCCGTCCGTCGCCCAAACCAACCGTTCCGGCTCCGGCATCCAGCTCGGCGGCCGACAGGCCCCTGAGATAGGCAATGCCGCCCGCTTCCAGCGCGTCCGCCGCGCAGATCAGCTTCATCTGTACCGCATCGTTCAGGGTCTTCGACAGGGGAGGCCGTTCATAGGGCAGATGAGGCTCGGCTCCGACCAGCGTGACGGGCCCGGAATAACCGGCTTCACGCAGCGCAAAGGCTGCCCGGGTGCCAGATTCGCCCGCACCGATGATGACGATACCGTCCATGTTTTCTCCGTGGAAAGAGCGGCCGGCGCTCGTGAGGACATAAAAACCAACGCCTGAAGCGCTGCGCAGGTCTGGGCGACATGCATCAAGCCAGAGCCACGCGAACCTCTCCGTCGATCACCTCTGCCGGATAGGTTTTCAGATTTTCGCAGGCGGGAAGCCTGAGGGCCTCGCCGGTGCGATAGTCGAAGGCGCCGGAATGTTTCGGACATTCCACCTCGAAATCCATGACCAATCCGTCGGCGAGATGGATTGCCTCGTGGGTGCAGAGGCCGGCGGTGCAGTAGACGCTGTCATCCGGGCCACGGTAGATCGCATAGGTGCGCCCGCCATGGTCGAAGCGGATGGCGCCTTCCTGTTCGATGTCGTCGAGTTTGCCAGCTGAAACCCAGGTCATTCGGCGGCTCCCCCGACTTCCAGGCGGGCCTTGCGGGCCGCGAGTTTTTCCTTCCGCCTGCGGTAGCGCTCCTGCATCTGCGCTTCGCCCTCGGGCGAGCCGTCGTGCCAGGTGCCGAACCATTTATCGAGCGGGATCAGGGCGTCGCCGTAGTTCACCTCGAAATATTTGTGGTGGAGGTAATGCGCATAGGCGTGGCTATCGACCAGTTGCTCCTTACCGATCTCGACCTTGTCGAAGCCGACATGGCCGGGAATTGCCCCGAAACCGGCATAATGCAGCTGGTAGAGCATGAGGATCGGGTTGGAGGGCAGGAACAGATGGTAGAACGCCGTTCCGAAATAGAGCAGATGCTCGATCGGATGCATCGACAGCGACGACCAGGGCGAGGGGTTCACCGAATTGTGATGCACCGAGTGCACCGATTTGTAGAGCAAAGGCGTGTGGATCAGCCGGTGTATGCAGAAAAAGTGGAACTCGTGAATGATCGGCACCACGAGCGCGACGAGCGCCAGCGTCCATGGGTTTTCCGCAAAACTCAGCCACGGCGCGTAGCCATTGGCATAGGCCCAGAGCATGCCCACCTCGACGGCGGTCCAGATCGTCACGCCTGACAGGAAAGTGCGCAGCATGTTGTCGAGGTTCTGGCGCTCGAACCAGAAGGCGTTGCTCCTCTGGTCGGCCGGGAACTTGCCATTGTACTTGAAGCGGTTTTCCTGCCGCTTCAACACGTAGAGATGCAGTTCGAAGGCGCCGTAGAATAGGAAGACCGCGACGGCGTTCACCGCATAGAGCCATGCGATCCAGCCAATCCTGAATGATGTCATCGTCTCCACGGGCGGAATGACCCAGGCCCAATAGGCGAGCGCAGAGACCGCGAAAATCAGGTTCCAGGGAAAGAAGTAATGCGGCAGCCATTTCAGGACCGCCACCAGCCGCGGCGGAAAGGCGAAAAGCGGCGCAGTCTCCACCGGCTGGTCCGGCGCCCAGTCGCCGCGCTTGTTGCGCTTGCCGAATTTCAGATCATCCATTGGCATCTCCTCCGCCCCCGCATCTCTCTGCTGATTAGCAGGGACGCCGGTGAATGCCGAAGCCTTCCTTGATCTGATTAGATCAAAGCCCTTCCTTGGTGATGGTAATAAAACGGATCGGTGCCTGGTCCGGTTTGATATCGGTCAAGCCAATGTGGCGCAGGATCAGATCGAGCGATCGCCTGGCCTGCGCCTCGGGCGCCTGGTCGAGGACTACATCCATGATACCGTCCTGCAAGGCGCTGCGCGTATAATCTGTGAGCTCGTGCCCGACGAAGAAGATGCCGCGTTCGCGCGCATGCCGCCGCAGCACAGCGATCAGCGCCGAATTGCCGCCGCCGGCATTATAGAGGCCGGCAAGGTCCGGATACATCCGCAAGGCCGAGGACAGGAGTTCAGCGCCGAGATGCTCTTCGTCGAGACCGAAGCCCAGATATTGGAAGCTGGTGGCGCCGGGATGCTCGAGAAAATAGTCCGAAAAACCGCGGATGCGGTCGCGGTGCACCTGATAGATCGGATGGCAGATCGCAAAGACGGGACCGGTCCGGCGTGCCATTCGGCTGATGAAGAGCGCTGCCGTCCGGCCGGCGGCATAATTGTCGATGCCGACGAATTCGCCTGTCCGTTCCGAGGCGCGGGTGACGACGTGGACCACCGGCAAGCCTTGGGCGCTGACCTTCTCGACGGCCGCGCCGATCAGCGGGTGGTTGGGCACCGCCAAGATCAGGCCGGCGCGCCGCAGGCCGGCCGACAAGATGCGGCGCGCGATTTCTTCCGGCTTCATCTCTTCGGTAAAACTGCGATGTACGATGACCAACGGGTCGAGGGTCGCCGCGATCCTCTCGAATGCTGCGGAGAGCCGCTGATAGAAGGTCGTTTCCGGACGGACCATCAACACCTCTATGCGCAGCAGGCCGCGATGGGTGTCCGGGAGCGTGCGGGGATAATCCAGCGCACGCGCGGCAATGATCACCTTCTCGACCAGTTCCGGGCGCACGCCCCCGCGTCCGTTCAGGACCCGCTCGACCGTGGCCGTCCCGACGCCGGCATGGCGGGCGATGTCCCGATAATTCGGCTTGCTCACTTTTCAGGTCCCTGGAATGGCGAATGCGGTCGATCGATCCTATGGCCAATCCGTCCTTCTTCATACACCCGAGCCTCAGAAGTCACAGAAGCTGATTGGCCGATACCAATGGCGGAAGGGAGAGCTTGTATCGCGGGTGCAGTCGATCTATGATTTCTGCCAATTCAGCATGAGATTGCAGGCAGTATTTCACCGTTAAACCGGACGCGGGAGAGTTTGTCCTCCGGCCGGCCGAAGGAGCTGGGCAATGAAAATTCTCATGGTTCTCACATCGCATGATCAGCTGGGAAATACCGGAAAGAAGACCGGCTTCTGGCTAGAGGAGCTCGCCGCCCCTTATTTCGTCTTCCGTGATGCCGGGGCCGAGGTCGTGCTCGCTTCGCCCAAAGGCGGTCAGCCTCCGCTTGATCCGAAGAGCAACGAGCCGGCGTTTCAAACCGAAGACACGCGACGGTTTGAACGCGATCCGTCGGCAACGGCTGCGCTTGCCAACACGCTGAAACTGTCCGACATAGACCAGGCCGATTACGACACCGTATTCTTCCCCGGCGGCCATGGCCCGCTCTGGGATCTGACGAACGACCGCAACGCCCACACGTTGATCGAGGAGACGCTTGCTGCGGGAAAACCGCTGGCGCTCGTCTGTCACGCGCCGGGGATCCTGACCAAGGTCAAGGCTCCGGACGGCGGGCCGATCGCTAAGGGTCGAACGGTGACCGGCTTTACCAATTCCGAGGAGGCTGCCGTGCAGCTGGTCGAGATCGTGCCCTACCTGCTCGAAGACGTGCTGAGAGAGCAGGGGGCGAAGTTTTCGACGACGGAAGACTGGGCGGTGCATGTCGTCCAGGACGATCAGCTGATTACCGGGCAGAACCCGGCCTCGTCGAAGCAGGCCGCACGCCTGTTGCTGCATGCGCTGGGCAAGCAGGATGCGGCCTGAGGCGTAGGGGCGAGCTCCGCCGCCGATCTTGAAACGGATGAAGGACCCCGGCATGGGTAGGAAATATACGGGAAAATGTGCTTGCGGCGCGGTGCAATTCGGCTTCGACACAGATCCGACCTTCGTCGCGGACTGCCATTGTCTGGATTGCAAGAAAGCCTCGGGCGGCGAGGCGGCCACCTTCTTTGCCGTGCCGCAGGATGATTTCACCCTGACTGCCGGCAAAGCCAAGGCGTTTCACTACATCGCCGATTCCGGCAAGGGGCTCGATCGCAACTTCTGCGCCGATTGCGGTGCACGGTTGTTCAGCAGCAACCTCGAAAGCTTTCCTGGTCTGGTCTTCGTCACCCTTGGCAGCCTGGATCGGCCTGAGCTGATACAGCCCGGCGTCGAGATGTTCACCAAACGGCGGCTGGCTTGGGCAACGCCCCTCCACCTTCCGCAGTTCGAAGGCATGCCGAGCTGACGGCTGCACGGCGCCAAGCGATTTTTCTTGAAGAAAAGATCGATCCCGTGTCGGATCGGCGAAGGCTTGTCCGTCCTTAGCGCGTTCATTCCACCACAAGGGATCATCACCATGCCGAACACCATACGCCTGCATCGCGTCTTCGCGACCAGCCCGGACAAGGTCTATCGCGCCTTCATCGAGGCGGATGCGCTTGCCAAGTGGCTGCCGCCGAACGGCTTTCTGTGCACCGTGCATCATTTGGAGCCGGTCGTCGGCGGCACGTTCAGAATGTCGTTCCGCAACTTCACCACCGGCAACAGCCATGCCTTCGGCGGCGAATTTCGCGAGCTCGTCCCCGGCGAACGCGTCCGCTACACCGACAAGTTCGACGATCCGAACCTGCCGGGCGAAATGGAAGTCACTGTGACGCTGAAAAAGGTCTCGGTCGGTACCGAGGTTGATATCACCCAAGCAGGCGTGCCCGACCTCATCCCGCCGGAGGCTTGTTATCTCGGCTGGCAGGAGTCTCTGAAAAACCTCGCCAGGGTGATCGAGCCCGATATCCAGGAATAGCGCGATTGCGCCAGGGCTGCCGGGGCTTTACGCCGGCGGCCCAAGAGAGCCCTCAGGTGGGCTGCCGGAGGATGCCGCGTTTGGCCAGCGCCGCACGCGCTGCGGTGGCTCCCCACTCTTCTGAAAGGTCATGCCCTTCGATCTCGGCTTCGGCGATCGGCGTCGCGCGGATCAGCGGCGCGGCGCCGAAAGGCAGGCCGTCGATCCGGTCGGGGTCGCGGCTGAGCATGATCCGAGTCATCGGGCGGTAGTCATCGGTCAGCCGGCAGAACAGGATGGCGCCGTGCTTGTCGACATCGCGGGCGACGCGATGCCCGTCGGCCACGAGGTCGCCGATGCTGATCAGCAAGTTGCCCCAATTGCCGATCTCCTCCGCATCCATTGTCGCAGCGTTGAATTCCATGAAAAGCTCGCATTCGACACCGTTCTCCTGATCGGATATGCCGGCCCATGGGGTCGACAGTCCGTCGGTGGCAAGCGTCAGCATTTCCGGCGCATGGATGGCGAGGATGCGGCGGTGCGGGCCGAACCATTTCGTCTGGTTATAGATATTGGCCGTCGCACGCTCGACGGCAAAACCCTCTTGCACTAGGCCGCGGCTCTGCCAGAAGGCGCGCCGCGCGGCGGCGGAAGCCTCGTAAATCGGATCGTCGGGACCACGCGGAACGATCGATTGGTCATAGGTGGTTTCGAGGGTCAGCTGCGCCCGCATCAAGGGAAATCTCGGTTTTTTCCAGCGGATCACCACCGTGTTGAACCGCTCCGTTGCGGCCGCATCGAGCTTTTCGACGACCTCCTCGATAATGCCGAACGATTGGGTGGAATCCTGAGTGATATGCTTGCCCTCGGCATCGACATAACCGCCGGTGCGGGAGGAATGGCCGGCCTGCAGGGTGGTGGCGGTCCATTCGGCCCTGACTGCACCCGCCGGCGCCTTGCCGAGTACCGGAGCAAGCTCCCGGATCGCATCGTCGATCGAATAGGATGTCACGTCGCCCCTCCGCCTTCGCCCCAGTTCGTATCCCCCGGCCAGCCGGCCGCGAGCAGAAGGTAGGGCAGAGGCGTTGCCGTTCAATGACGAGTGGGGATGGTGTGGGTACGGGCCAGGCGAACGCGCGGCTGGCGATACCGGCTGGCGTTGCGGCGTGTGCATGCCTGTAGAAGATTTGACAGAAAACGCTCACCCAGAATCCTCATCTCTGTCCTTGGGTCAAAGCCCAAGAACAGAAATGAGGAAGGAAACGTGGATCTCCCGACAACAGTTAGCAGGGATATCGCCACCACGTAAGCGGGCGGCACGCGCCGCTCAATTGCTCCCGTCGTTCGGCCGCGCCTTGGCGCTGTCGTTGCTGCTGTCCGAGGCAGTTTTGCCGTCGGGCTGCTGACCGAAATATGTGCCGCCGAGGTGGCCGCCGGCGCTGGTGTTTTTGACCTGCTGTTCGGCGCGTTTCTGTAGCTCACGGACGTTGGTCTTGCTCATTTTCGGCTCCCTGTTTGAGGTTGCGACCTCGGGACAACCGATGAGGCACGACACTGTTCCATATTTTCTGCGGGACGATCCCGCCGATATGAATGAGGGGTGGATGCGGTAGGGGTCATTTCTGCAAGATCGGCGGCATCCCCTAATGGCGCGCCCGCCTCGTCCTTCTAGGCCCCTTGCGGGGCACCTCAGGATGAGGCTCTCGGGGGGCGGCGTCTTAACCACCGAAATAAGCCGGGTGGTCGATATCAGCGAGCAGGTCCGGCTGGGTGGGCTGCCAGTTGAGGAGTGCGCGGGTGCGCTCGCTCGACGTTGGCACGTTGAAGCCCGCAAACATCGCGAACCAGCCGAAATGCTCAACCGCTTCCTCGCGGGACTTCGAGACCACCGGAACATTGAGCCGCTGCCCGATCACCTCGGCGATCTTCCGGAACGGCACGCCCTCCTCGGCGACCGCGAGGAAGGGGCCGCCCACCGCGCCGCGCTCCAGCGCCAGCCGATAGAGACGGGCGGCATCGAGCCTGTGCACCGCCGGCCAGCGGTTCTGCCCTTCGCCGATATAGGCGGAAACACCCGTGCGCCGGGCGAAATCGATCAGGATCGGCACGAAACCGTGATCGCCGTGGCCATGCACCGACGGCGGAAGCCGGACGGTGGAGGCGCGCACCCCGCGCGCCACAAGCGATACCGCGGTGATTTCGGAGGCGCGAGGGTAGGTCTCGGAGGTCGGCATGGGCGGATCCTTCTCGGTGCCGATGCGGCCCGGCGCATGGCCGAGGCCTGATGTGACCAGCAGCGGACGGCCGGAGCCCTGAAGTGCTTCGCCGACCGCGTCGATAGCGCGACGGTCGAGGGCGCAGTTTTCGGCGAATTTCGAGAAGTCGTGGTTGAAGCCCGTGTGGATGACGCCATCGGCCTCGGCGGCGCCGCGCTTCAGGTTCTCCACATCCTCGAGCGTGCCGCGATGGACCGCTGCGCCGGCGGCCGCCAATTCCTCAGCTCCTTTTTCGGAGCGGGTGAGGCCGAGCACCTGGTGTCCGCCAGCGATCAATTCACTGACGACGGCCGAGCCAACCCAGCCGGTTGCTCCGGTTACGAATACGCGCATGTCAACCTCTCCTGTTTTGCTGGAGACAGATATCGACCGTCCTGCTATCATGGTAAAGTAGTGACATTATCATGGTATAATGACTAACAGGATGAGCGAATTCGTCACTTCTGAAAACCGGCTGGGCGCCTATCTCAAGGACCGCCGTGCCAAGCTTGATCCGGCCGCGCTCGGCTTTGCCGGCGAGCGTCGCCGCACGCCGGGGCTGCGCCGCGAGGAGGTGGCAGGCCGTGCCAATATCAGCCCCATCTGGTACACCTGGCTGGAGCAGGGGCGCGGCGGCGCGCCGTCGGCCGACGTGCTCGACCGGATTTCGCGGGCGCTGATGCTGACCGATATCGAGCGCGAGCATCTTTTCCTCATCGGCCTCGGCCGCCCGCCCGAGGTGCGCTACTGCAGGCAAGACGGGGTGACGCCCAGGCTGCAGGGCGTGCTCGATGCACTGGACCCGAGCCCGGCGCTGATCCGCAACGCCATCTGGGACGTGATTGCCTGGAACCGGGCGGCAACCGTGCTGCTGACCGACTACGGCGCACTGCCGCCGGAAGAACGCAACGTGCTGCGCTTCATCTTCCTCGATCCGCGCGTGCGCGCCGCCCAATACGACTGGGAAAGCGTCGCCCGCTTCGTCGTCGCCGCCTTCCGGGTGGACGCGGCCCGCGCGGGTGCTGCGGCCGAGGTCGAGCCCTTGGTCGAGGAACTCTGCCGCAAGAGCCCGGAATTCCTGGCGATGTGGCGCGACAACGATGTCCGCACCCATGGCGAGGGCGTCAAACACATCAAGCATCCGGTGCTCGGACTGCTCTCCTTCGAATATTCCGCCTTCCAGGTGGATGGCCGGCCGGATCTCAGCATGGTGGTGTACAATCCGGCGACGATGGAGGATGCGGAGAAGATCAGGGGTCTGGTGGGGTGAGAACGCTAGTCGGCTTCTAAGTGCGGGGCCTGATGCGATGCGCACCCGCCTCGTCCTTCGAGGCTCCGGCCTTCGGCCTGCGCACCTCTGGATGAGGCTTTCTTGGGCGTTGGCGTCCATCCTCCGACTGCTGTTGTTGCGGGCGCGGCATTCCCCAGCGCCCCTCATGCTGAGGCGCGCAGCCCGAGAGGGCGGAGCCTCGAAGCACGCGCCGAAACGTTGCTTCTTGCGGGCGTGGAGCGCCGGCGCACCCGCCTCGTCCTTCCAGGCTTCAGCCTTCGGCTTCCACACCTCAGAGCCTATGAATCTTTCGTCGTTTTTACGAGCGCTAAGTTATTGATTTAACTCGCATCGAAAAATCAAAAAATCGATAGATTCACAGGCTCTCAGGATGAGGCTTTCTTGATCTTCGGCCCGGCTGATGTGACGAAATTGTAAATCACTAAAATACCACCTCAGCTAGAAAATCATTTGACCTTACCCTGCAATGGCTGTTTCCTCCCGATCGACGAAGGCGAATGGATCTTGAAGGAGATATCCAGTGTTTGCAAAACCCGTGGCGGTCGATGACTCCCATACCGTCTACGAGAGCGACTTTATCTCAGGCAATCTGCTGGATAACGATATAGCGGCGGCCAACGGCAATATGTTTCTCAACTTCTTCGACGGCGAGAGGATTCTCGCCAAGCAGAGTGGGCAGGTCACCGATATCGAGGGTGAGCATGGGACGTTCCACGTCAAGGCTGACGGCTCCTATACCTATACGTTGAGCGACGTCGCCAAGGCGGGTTTCGTCGATGGAATGACGCTGACCGAGACGATCGGCTACAAGATCTCCGATGGCGCCGGCAATACGGATGTCGGCCATTTCACGCTTGATATTCACGGGGTCACCAGCCCGCCGGTCGCGGTCGACGACACCTTCTCCTTCCGCGAAGGCAGTGAGATCGCCGGCAACGTGCTTGCCAATGATCACGCCGGAGAGGCCGGCACACTCTTCCTGCGTTCGGTCGAGGGCACGAATGTCGGAACTGGCCAGGGGCAGACGACCGACGTCGCCGGCGAATTCGGCACCTTCCATTTCTCGGCGGACGGAAGCTTCACCTACAATCTCGATCCGGCCGTGAAGGCGGGTCTCGATGACGGCGAGCATGTCACGGAGAAGCTCCAATATTACAAGGTCTCCGACGGCGCCGGTCACGCGGATGCCGGCGTGATCTCGCTGACCGTCGACGGCGTGACGGACGGCAAGCCGTTGAACACCAATCATGTCGAGGCACAGGCGGATGTGGTGCGCCCCTTCCTGGACCATTACGAACTCCAGGGGGTCGCGGTCGATCACCAAACGGGCAAGTTTTACGTCAGCTCCGGCCATGGTTTCCCGGATGATTCCATGGTGTATATTTACGACAACGCCGCCGCATTTGAAGCCGACAACGCCAGCGGCGCCATCTCTCTCGGCGAATATGACCGTGGCGAATATGACATCAGTGGAACCTATTTTGCAGTCCGCGGCGGCGAGATCATCGGAAGAACCAACGAGGCCAGAGGCGAAGGTCCTTTCCCCGATCAGACCTATCTCGCAAAATGGGATGCCGCAGACGGATCGCTCGATCAGCAAGGCGACCCGATCCCCGGCCTTATCGGCGAGAATGGCGCGGGTACGTTCGACTGGGGTGGATTCACGGCCGTCAATACGATGCAGGATTCCACAGGCATCTACGTTGTCGGCCGCATCGATGATGCGACCTGGCAGGTCTCCAAAATCGATCCCGACACGCTGAACCCGATCGAATCCAAGACTTTCGCTGCCGGTGGGCTGGGATACGGCTTTGCCGTCGACGGCACGTTCTTCTTCGGCGATTCCTTCGGCAGCGAGCATATCGGCACGGCATTCGATTTCGAAACCGGGGTCAAGACAGCAATCGATGTCAACATCGCCATATCAGGAGACGACTCCACCACCAACGTGGCGTATGACGCTGCGGCGGATTCGATCTACATCACCAACTCTCAGACCGACGAAATCTCCGTCGTGCACAACATCTCGGACATATTGTTCGCCTGACGGGCCTTAACCGTATGGCGTCGCCCCGTTCGTTTGTACCGGGCGACGTCTGGTCAACAGCGGCGGCGCTACTGCAGCGTGCGCGTCTGGATTTGCTCTGCGGCTGGCTGAGAGGCGGAGGCGGGCATGGCGCCGCCTTCCAGGCCGGTCGCCACGACCGAGACGCGGAACCTGCCGTCAAGGCTGCGGTCGAAGATGGCGCCGACGACGATGTCGGCGTCTTCCTGGACCTCGTCGCGAATGCGGCTTGCCGCTTCGTCGACTTCGAACAGCGTCATATCCGAACCGCCGGAGATCGAGATCAGCACGCCCCTGGCGCCCTTCATCGAAATATCGTCGAGCAGCGGGTTGGCAATTGCCGCTTCCGCCGCCTTCATCGCGCGGCTTTCACCGGAGGCTTCGCCAGTGCCCATCATGGCGCGGCCCATGCCGCGCATGACCGACTTCACGTCGGCAAAATCGAGGTTGATCAGGCCTTCCTTGACGATGAGATCGGTGATGCAGCCAACGCCGGCATAGAGCACGCGGTCGGCCGTCATGAAGGCATCGGCGAACGTGGTTTTCGCATCGGCGATGCGGAAGAGGTTCTGGTTGGGGATGACGATGACCGTATCGGCGGCCTGGCGAAGCGCCTCGATGCCGATTTCCGCCATTCTCATGCGGCGGTTGCCTTCGAAGGTAAAGGGTTTGGTGACGACGCCGACCGTCAGGATGCCGGCCGCACGTGCGGCGCGGGCGATGACGGGTGCTGCTCCCGTGCCTGTTCCGCCGCCCATGCCGGCGGTGACGAAGCACATGTGCGAGCCGGCCAGGTGATCCATGATCTCATCGATCGATTCCTCGGCCGCCGCATGGCCGACCTCCGGCAGGGAACCGGCGCCGAGACCCTCGGTCACATTGGCGCCGAGCTGGATACGGCGCGTCGCCTTGGAGGTGGCGAGCACCTGCGCATCCGTGTTTGCGGCGACGAATTCGACGCCTGCCAGGTTTTCCGCGATCATATTGTTGATCGCATTGCCACCACCACCACCGACGCCGATCACAGTAATGTGCGGCCGCAGTCCCGAAATGCCGCCCTTGGCGTCCGTCATCGCGCTCTCCTTTGATGCTTCGTTCACGCCACGCCCTCGTCGCGGATAGCGAATCGGCGCTTAGGATAGCCGCCCAACAAGGCGGAGGCGAGGCGAAAGACATCTCGGCGAGAGCGGCTGCCAGGGAGAAACGGGTTTGCTTGTGGATTTGAGGGAGAGAGCGTCATGTCGAGCGGTGACGATTACGCCTTGAACCCTATCCTGCCGCTCCTACCGTCACCGGCAGACACAACACACACCGCAATCCCGCCGCATCGTTCGCCTCCAGTACCAGCGACCCGCCGTAGAGCCCGGCAAGCTCGTTGACGATACTCAGGCCGAAGCCGTTGCCGGGGACGGTTTCGTCTTCCCGGACGCCGGGCTGCATGACGGCGGCGAGGCGATCAGGAGGGATGCCCGGGCCGTCGTCTTCGATCGTGATCCGGGCGGTCGGGCCGTCGCGGCGGGCGCGGACGGTGACGCGCGAGGTGGCCCATTTGAAGGCGTTGTCGATCAGGTTCCCGAGCATTTCCTCGACATCGCTTTCGTCGCAGGCGACCCACAGGCGGTCGGCGATATCGGTGTCGAAGGCAATGCTGCGCTCGGCGTAGATCTGGCCGATCGCCCGATGCAGATCGGCGACCGAGGCTGCCAGATCGGTGCTGGCAACATTGTTCGACGAGGCCATCACCCGACGGGCAGCGGCGAGGTGGTGCTTGATCCTGTTGTCGATCCGGGCGGCGAGGCCCCGCAATGCGCCCTTGGGATCGTTTTGCTCGTCGAGCGCCAGCAGCAGGCTCGCCACCGGCGTCTTCAGGCCATGGGCGAGGTTTGCGAACTGCATGCGTGTTGCCGCGAGCCGCTCTTCGCTGGCGGCCAGCAGTGCATTGGTTTTCAACGACAGTGGCGCAAGCTCGGCGCTTGTTTCCTCCGGCAGGCGGGCGCGTTCTCCCCGGTTGATGGCGTCGATATTGGCCGCCATGGATGCCAGTGGCCGCAAGCCAAAGCGGATTTGCCAGAGGGTGCCCGCCATCAGCACAAGCCCCAGCAGCAGCATGCAGGGAACCAGCCAGAAGAGCGCGCGTAGCGCCGGGCCGACAAGGGCGATCATCGGCGCAGTCGCGGTGATCGTCAGCGTCATGCCGTCAATGCTGCGGACGGCTTGGCGAAGGTAAAGCGGCCCTCTTCCACGATCGCCGCCCGTGCCGGATGTCGGCATGCCCATCAGCATATGGCGCAGATCCTGCCGTGGCGGCGGCGCATCGATCGTGCCGTTCATCAGGGAGCGGGAGGTCAGGCGTTGCTCTCCATCGTCGATCTGCCAATACCAGCCGGAGGAGGGGCGATCGAAGGGCGGTGCATCGAGCGGCGCGGAGAGAGCAATCCTTCCCGCCGCGTCGCGCGTCACGGCGCCGGCAAGGGCGCCGATCTGGGTGTCGAGACGCTGATCGACCTGCTCGCGCACCACAGTCTTCAGCGCCAGCCAGAGCACGATCGCGGCTACAACGAGCGCCAGCGTCACGAAGATGCCCGAGAACATCAGCAGCCGGCCGGCGATCGATCTCGGCTTGAACAACGGAGCCTTCATGGCGCCGCTGCCGCCGTCAGCATATAGCCTCGGCCGCGCACCGTCTCGATGCGGTCGCCGCCAAGCTTCTTGCGCAGCCGGGCGATGATCACTTCGATGGAATTGGAGTCGACCTCGGCATCGCCGTCATAGACGCGCTCGGTCAGCTCCCGCCGGTCGACGATCATCTCCTTGCGCAGCATCAGGCAGGAGAGCACCCGCCATTCCAACGCCGTCAACTTCAGCGGCAGGCCGTCGAGTTCGAAGGTGCCGAGCTGGGCATCGAAGACCAGCGCGCCGCAGGTCAGCCGCGCGGCGGCGTGGCCGGCCGCCCGGCGCACCAGGGCGCGCAGGCGCAACACCAGTTCTTCCACCTTGAAGGGCTTGGCGAGGAAATCATCGGCGCCGGCCTTGAAGCTTGCGACCTTGTCTGGCCAGCCGTCGCGCGCCGTCAGCACCAGAACCGGCAGGTTGCGGCTGCCCTCGCGCCACTCCTTCAGCACGCTGACGCCATCGATCTTCGGCAGGCCGAGGTCAAGGATCGCGACATCGAAGAGTTCGGTCAGGCCTGCATGGAGAGCGTCCTCGCCGTTGCGAGCGATATCGACCACGAAGTTTTCCGATCGCAGCACGGCGGCGATCCGGCCGCTGAGGTCTTCGTCATCTTCGACGAGCAATACGCGCATGGGGCAGGGCTTTCCTCAAGGCTGGGCATCTCCGGGGACGGGCCAAAACTATCGGGCCGAGCTTAACTCAATCTGAACGGAGAGGTTCAGGCGGGCGAGGGGATGGGGCGGCTAGAGTGCGGCAACGACTGATGCAAGGAGCAGATATATGCCGAATGAAGACCATGACAACGTGCAGACCGAGGGCGCAGCCATGCCCGTCCCGCCAGGACAGCGCCGGCGTCGGCTGGCGCTTCCCATCATCGCCGCCGCCGTGGCGCTGGTCATCGGGGCTGCCGGGGGCGCCGGTGCTGTCAAGATGATGCGTCCCACGCCGGAAATGGCGCCGCTGACGCCGGTGGCGATTTCGGCCATGCCGGCATCGAGCCTCGTGACGATCAAAGGCAAGGTCGCCGAGATCTACGGCAATAAGTTCGTGCTGCAGGATGACAGCGGCAAGGCGCTTGTTGAAACCGGCCGGGCCGGCGAGGGCGGCACTCTCGTCAGCCGTGACGAAGCCGTCACGGTCCAGGGACGCTTCGACGACGGCTTCGTGCATGCGAGCTACCTCGTTCGCCAGGACGGACGAACCGAAGCGCTGCGTCCGCCGAAAGGTCCGCCGCATAGACGATTTGAGGATTTCGATCACAGGCCTTGACGGTCCATGAACCATAGCCGCGCTGCGGTGTTTACAGACGTGCTTCTCAATTCCGGCAAAGGAACAATTCCCATGCAAAGATTTCTCCTATCAGGCCTTGCTCTTGCCGCACTCGCCGGCGCCGCCTTCGCCCAACAACCGCCCACCCCGCCGCCCGCCGCGACCCCACCCGCTGCGGTCGACCCGGCCTCGCCACCGCCACCGCCGCCGCCGCCAACGAATCCGTCGGCTTCCGCTGATGACGAGCGGATGATGGGCGAGCCGGATGCGCGGCCGGGAGATCGCCCCGATGATCGGTGGCATCGTTCGAGAGACGATATGGGCTTCCGTGACGACAGAGGCTTCCGTGGTTTCCGTGGCCATCGCCCGCCACCGCCGCCGCCGTCCAAGGCCGCCCATTTCCGGATCGAGGATGGCGACACCAGGATCGATCTGAAATGCGCCGAGGACGAACCGATGAAGGCCTGCGCCGATCTCCTGCTCCAGGTGATGGATCGCCTGCAGGGCCAGAACTAGGCTTGCATATCCTGGCATAGCGGGACGCCGCACGACATTGCAACCGTCCGCCGTTCTCTGGCGGGCGGTTTGCAGATTGATGAAGGCCACCGTCCTCCGCAAGCATTGACGGCGGCCCGATTTGGCTTTAGCTGTGACGCCATGAAAATCGCAATGGTTCTGGCAGTGGTGATCGGGCGCATGGGCAGGATGGTGTAGCCATCCGGCGAAAGCACCCATGCGCGGTAAGCAGGCTCCTGACGGGGCCTTTTTTTATGCCCTGAATCCGGGGCGGGCGCCTCGTCGGACTTTCCACACATCGTCATACTGATCAAGGAACGGAACCATGAGACCCCGTCATTCCATCGACACCCCGCGCGCGCAGATGACCGGCGCGGAAATCGTTCTCCAGGCGCTGAGAGACAATGGCGTCAAGCATATATTCGGCTACCCCGGCGCAGCCGTGCTGCCGATCTACGACGAGCTTTTCCAGCAGGAAGACATCAGACACATTCTGGTCCGCCATGAACAGGGAGCCGGCCATGCCGCCGAGGGCTACGCCCGCTCGACGGGCAAGGTCGGCGTCATGCTGGTGACCTCTGGACCCGGCGTTACCAACGCGATCACGCCGCTTCAGGATGCCTTGATGGATTCCGTGCCGCTCGTCTGCCTGTCCGGCCAGGTGCCGACGACGCTGATCGGGTCCGATGCGTTTCAGGAATGCGATACCGTCGGCATCACCCGAGCCTGCACGAAACACAATCGGCTGGTCAACGACGTCAATGAGCTCGCGGCGGTCATCCACGAGGCCTTTCGCATCGCCGGGTCAGGCCGGCCCGGACCCGTTCTGGTCGACATGCCCAAAGACGTGCTGTTTGCAAGCGGCAGCTATGCACCGCCTGAGGCTGTCGCCCCGAGACCGAGCTACCAGCCGGACCACAGCTGCGGCATGAGGGAGATCGAGGCTGCGATCGCTCTGATGGCAACGGCACGCAGGCCGGTTATCTGCGCGGGCGGCGGCATCATCAATTCCGGCCCCGAAGCGGTAAATCGGTTGCGCGAGCTGGTCGATCTCACCGGCTTTCCCGTCACGTCGACGCTGATGGGGCTCGGCGCCTATCCGGCTTCCAGTCCGAACTGGCTGAAGATGGCCGGGCTTCACGGCTCCCATGAGGCCAACATGGCGATGCAGGACTGCGACCTTATGCTCTGCATCGGCGCGCGCTTCGACGGCGGGCTTGCCGCCGACGTCGATGGTTTTTCACCGAATTCCCGGAAGATTCAGATCGATATCGATGCTGCCTCGCTCAACAAGACTGTACGCGCCGATATCGGTATCCGGGGCGATGCGGGCGACGTGCTTTCCGAGCTCGTTCGTCTTTGGCGGGCGCTTCAGCGGGCGCCGGACCGGGCGAGATTGGCCGAGTGGTGGAGCATGATTGCAGGCTGGCGCGCACGGCGATCGTTTTCCTATGCGATGCGCGAGGACGTCATCATGCCGCAATATGCCATCGAGCGGCTTTACGAACTGACGAAGGATCGGGATACCTACATCACGACGGAGGTCGGCCGGCATCAGATCTGGGCGGCGCAATATTACGGCTTCGAGCAGCCGAACCGCTGGATGATATCAGGCGGCCTGGGGACGATGGGATACGGGCTGCCCGCCGCCCTCGGCGTGCAGATCGCCAATCCCGGCAGCCTCGACATAGCCGGCGATGCCTCCGTGCAGATGACCATGAAGGAAATGTCGGCCGCCGTGCAGCACAACGCGCCGATCAAGATCTTCATTCTCAATAATGGCGATCAGGGAGCGGTTCGGCAGCACGGAAATCCGGATTTCGTGAAACTGGCGGAAGCCTATGGCGGACACGGCATTCGCTGTGAGAGGCCGGCCGAACTCGACGATGCGATCCTGGAGATGATCGAGGTGAACATGCCCGTTCTGTTCGATTGCCGCGTCGCCGCACTCGCCGATCGCCTGCCGACGATCGGGGCGGGCCGGGCGCGCAAGGAGATGCTGCTGTCCGGCGACGTTGGCGTCGCGCAGTTTGCCGCGTCAGCCGATGCTGATGGGGAGTGGCGCGTCTAGCGGCTTTGGAGCATGGTTTGAGGATGTCAGTCGCAGCGGTGGATTCTGCGACTGGCGTCGAACCATCAGGCCGACAATGTAGCCTTGCGCCGGCAGCATCATCGCTGCGCCAACCTGATCTCGCTCAATATCTCAACAGGCGGAAACCGGACACAATCGGCGGCGTCGAAATTTACCGAGAACTGCATGCTGTTTTCGTTCGCCCATTTGATCGCGGCCGCTGATTTCGCCTTCGGCACTTTCGCTGCAATGGTGCAGTGGGGCGCCCAATTGCCGGGTCGATAGTGCTCATGACAGAAGGTAGGATCAATCTTTCGATGGAGAGCCGCGTGCAGTTGGAGAAGAGCGCCGTCTGGGATCGGGCGCGCCCAGAGAACGAGAAAGTCGTTCTGAAAATAGCCGATGCCCGAAAAGGCTACGGTCACGGTGGGGCGCGTCCAGAAAATACCTTCGAGCGCCTCGCCCAATCGATCTGCATCAAACGCCTGATAAACTGCGAGGGTGAGGTGCGGAGGATAATTCAAAGCCCGCATCGAAGCCGTCTCTTCGAATGCCGCTGCTTGATCCCAGAGTTTGAAAACCGGCGATGCGGTCTCGTTCAGACATTTGAGGCTGATCCCGTAAGGCATTTGCGAGCGTTATCCAGTCCATCGCGCCTGGACCTTAGGCCGATATCGTTGCCGATGTCGAGCGGCCAGGAAGGAGCATGGCGGCGGCCGGCATTGCTGAATATCGGGCTGGCGCAAGGGATAATGGTGCTCCTCCTTGCAACGCGGGCTCAAGGCCCAACCAACCGTTCGAGCGAAGACATGGCGACGGAATGCTCGCTGAGGTGCGAGTTAAAAACCCAGGGATGACACGCATCCCCGCCGCACAGCCGCATTATACAGCAACGGCAACGTATAAGGATGAGGCTCTTTTGGACGTTGGCGTCTGTCGACCCGATGCCTGATCCCCTCATGCTCTATTCCCGCGCCATCGCCTGCCAGGCGGCAGGCGGGCTGGCGAAGGCACGGTTGCAGGCGCGGGGAGCGGCGCCAAGCGACTATTCTTGCGCTCGGCAATATACTTGTGAGATTGTACCGATATACATGCGATACTGCCGATGCAGGCAGCGCGGGGGCTTCGATGACATCCGTAAGGGTCAATGAGCTGATATCGGTGGCGGGGCAGCCCGATGCCGCCGGTTTTGCTGCTTTTGCGGCAGACGGTTTTGCGGGCGTCATCAATGCCCGGCCGGATGGCGAGGAGCCGGGGCAGCCGGGCGATGCGGCGGAAAAGGCTTCCGCCGCCGCCGCGGGGCTCGCCTACAGCTTCGTGCCGGTGAAAGGGCCCGAGATTACCGAGGCCGATATCCGCGCCTTCCAGAGGGCGATGATGCAAGCGAAGGGGCCGGTCGTCGCTCATTGCAAGAGCGGCACACGGGCACTGACGCTCTATACGCTGGGAGAGGTGCTCGACGGGCGGATGCAGTCCGGGGACGTCGAGGCCTTCGGTCAAAACCTCGGCTTCGATCTTGCCGGCGCACGCCGCTGGCTGGAAAAGCGGGCAGGGCAGGCGGCTGTCGTGAAGGCCTTCTTCGAACCCCGCACCTGCAGTGTGCAATATGTCGTTTCGGACCCGGTAACGAAACGCTGCGCCATCATTGATCCGGTGCTCGATTTCGACGAGATGTCGGGTGCGACGGGAACGACCAATGCCGACGCCATCCTCGCGCATATCGACAGCGAAGGGTTGACGGTCGAGTGGATCCTCGACACGCATCCACATGCCGATCATTTCTCCGCCGCGCACTACCTCAAAGGAAAGACCGGCGCGCCGACGGCGATCGGCGCCCATGTCACCGAGGTCCAGCTGCTCTGGAAGGAGATCTACAACTGGCCGGCACTCGAAACCGACGGCTCGCAATGGGACCGGCTGTTTGCCGAGGGCGACACTTTCGAGATCGGCGGGCTTAAAGCCCGTGTGATGTTCTCGCCCGGCCATACGCTTGCCTCGGTAACCTATGTGATCGGTGACGCCGCCTTCGTGCACGACACCGTATTTACGCCGGATTCCGGCACGGCGCGCACGGATTTTCCCGGCGGCAGCGCCAGCGCCCTCTGGCACTCGATCCAGGCCATCCTGTCGCTGCCCGAGGAGACCCGGCTCTTTTCCGGCCACGACTATCAGCCTGGCGGTCGCCATCCCCGCTGGGAAAGCACGGTGACCGCCCAGAAGGGCGCCAATCCGCATATATCGGGCATCGATGAGGCCGGCTTTGTGGCGCTGCGCCAGGCGCGAGACCGTACGCTGCCGAAACCGAAGCTGATGCTGCACGCGCTGCAGGTGAATATTCGGGGAGGCAGATTGCCGGAGCCGGAGGGAAATGGGCGGCGGTATCTGAAGATCCCGCTGGATGCGTTGTAGGAACGCAGGGAGCAGCGCTGCGGCACGTGCTTCGAGGCTTCGCCCTCCCGGGCTGCGCACCTCAGCATGAGGGACGTTGGCGGATGCCGCGCCCTCATGGCCAGCTTTGAGGGATGCAGCGGCGGCGCCCAAGAGAGCCTCATCCTGAGGTGTGTAGGCCATTGGCCGAAGCCTCGAAGGACGAGGCGGGTGCTCCATTTGCAGAGCTGGATGCGTCTGTAGCAAGGAGCAGCGTTGCGGCGTGCTTCGAGGCTTCGCCCTCTCGGGCTGCGCACCTCAGCATGAGGGACGTTGGCGGATGCCGCGCCCCGGAACGGGAGAAAGCGGCGCCAACGCTGAAGAGAGCCTTATCCTGAGGAGGCGAGGATGCTGGCATCACGCCGGCCACCAGCCCTCCCACGTTCCATCTCCATTTTTCACCCACCCAAACTCAATCCTCCGCAATAATCATTGACGTCGCGCGGGCCGGCAACGTAACTGGGGGCGACGGTTCCCTGAAGATGACTCCAAGGGGATTAATAGGGAACACGGTGAGGACGACCCAGTAGGGACCGAGACCGTGGCTGCCCCCGCAACTGTATGCGGATTGTCGATCATCTCAGAAGTGGCCAGCGACTGGCCATCTCTGAAGGGCTGATAGCCTCGCCACTGCGATATATCGCGGGAAGGCGGATGAAAGACGGATATCCGCAAGCCAGGAGACCTGCCGTCAATCACGATCCAATCAACCGGGCGGGGATGCCCGGATAAGGAACAGACATGATTGACCTTCTGAACCTTCGCCGAATTCCGGCATGCATCCGTCTCGATTGGGCCTCCTGCGGCTAGCGCGCGCGTCAGCGTGTCTTCGGCCGCGCGTGCGGCATAACCGTGCTTTTTCCCTTCAATCGAGGTTTCCATGCGCCAGATTCTCGCAACCATGACATTTGCCTTCGGGCTGATCGGCCTTGCGGCACCGAGCCTTGCCGCCACCCATTATCCTTTGACCATCACCAATTGCGGTGAGCAGGTGACTTTCCAGAAAGCGCCGTCGAAGATCGTTTCGATCGGCCAGGGCATGACCGAAATTCTTTTCTCGCTCGGCCTTGCCGACAAGATCGCCGGCACGGCCGTCTGGGTCGGTCCCGTCCTGCCGCAATATGCCGGGGCCAACAGCAAGATAAAGCGTCTCGCCGACAATGATCCGAGCTTCGAATCCGTCGTCGGACAGGAGCCCGACCTGGTGGCGGCCGAGTTCGAATGGCATGTCGGCGCACAGGGCTCCGTCGGCAAGCGGGAGCAGTTCCAGGATCTCGGGATCAATACCTATCTCGCGCCGGCCGATTGCGTCGCCAAGGTCAACACCGATGGCGGCGACGGTGTGCGCAAGGAGCTGTTCACGATGGAGCTGGTCTACCGTGAGATCGCCGAGCTCTCGGAGATCTTCGACGTGAAGGAGCGCGGCGATGCGCTGATTTCCAAGTTGAAGAAGCGCGAGGCGGATGCCGTCGCATCGATATCCGGCGCATCGGGCAAGAACCTGCCTATCGTCTTCTGGTTCTCCAGCAAGGAAGTCAACGGCGATGCCTTCATCGCCGGCAAGAACAGCGCGCCTGCCTATATCCTGAAGGCGATCGGCGCCAGGAATGTCGTCACGACCGAAGAGGAATGGCCGCTGGTCGGCTGGGAAACCATCGCCCAGGCGAACCCGGCCGTCATCGTGCTCGCCACCATGGACCGGCGCCGCTACG
This sequence comes from Rhizobium sp. BK619, assembly GCF_014195245.1. Taxonomy (NCBI): domain Bacteria; kingdom Pseudomonadati; phylum Pseudomonadota; class Alphaproteobacteria; order Hyphomicrobiales; family Rhizobiaceae; genus Rhizobium; species Rhizobium sp. BK619. The sequence continues at coordinate 181,007 of NZ_JACIBH010000013.1, forward strand.
CCGCCGACGATCCGAAGGTCAAGATCGATTTTCTCGAGAACGACCCCGTGACCAAGGAACTCGATGCCGTCAGGAACAAGCACTTCGTGATGATGGACGCGCAATCGATGAACCCGACGATCCGCACGATCGACGGCATCGAGACCTTGGCGAACGGCATCAAATCCTTCGGCCTGTCGCAGTGAAGGCAGTGTCGGTCAGGCAACAAGGATGGTGGGCGCTTGCCGCGCTCACCATTTCAGCCCTTCTCCTTCTCGGACTGATGATCAGCCTTGCCGTTTCGATCGGCGAGATCGCGATCCCGCTGGCGACGACGGCGGAGGCGGTCTCCAACCGGCTGTTCGGCACGCAGTTCGAGCTCAGCCGCATCCACCAGGGCATCGTCTGGGATTATCGCTTGAGCCGGGCGCTGGTTGCAGCCAGCGCCGGCGCGTCGCTCTCGCTCTGCGGCGCCGTGCTGCAGGCGCTGCTGCGCAATCCACTGGCCGAACCCTATGTACTCGGCATCTCCGCCGGCGCCTCGACCGGAGCCGTCTGCGTGATGATCCTCGGCCTCGGCTACGGTGTTTTCGGCCTGTCCGGCGGCGCCTTTATCGGCGCGGTCATCGCCTTTCTGCTGGTCGGCTTCCTGGCGACGGGTGTGGGGGGAACCGGCGAGCGCATCATCCTGTGCGGCGTCGCCGGCTCGCAGCTCTTCAATGCGCTGACCTCCTACATCGTGACGACATCGGCGAATGCCGAGCAGGCGCGCGGCATCCTGTTCTGGCTTCTGGGGTCGCTCAGCGGTGTGCGCTGGCCGGATGTCTATCTCTCGGTGCCGATCGCGCTCACAGGTTTCGTCATCTGCATGGCCCATGTCAGGGCGCTCGACGCCTTCGCCTTCGGCACGGATGCAGCCGCCTCGCTCGGCATTGCCGTGCGCCGCGTCCAGATCCTGCTGTTCGGCCTGACGGCGGCGATGACGGCAAGCGTCGTCAGCGTGGTGGGCTCGATCGGCTTCGTCGGCCTGGTCATTCCGCATGCCGCCCGCTTCCTCGTCGGGCCGGGCCATCGGCGGCTGCTGCCGGCAACGGCGCTCGGCGGCGCGATCTACATGGTCGGCGCCGATATCGTCTCGCGCATCATCATCCCGCAGCAGGTCTTGCCGATCGGCGTCGTCACGGCGCTCTTCGGCGCACCGGCCTTCGCCGTCATCCTCTATCGCGTGCGGAGGAGCGCATGAGCATTACCATCGACGCGGTGAGTTTCGCCGCCGGCGATACGGTCATCGTCAACGGCGTCAGCCTGACGGTGACAAAGGGCAAGGTTCTCGGTCTGCTCGGGCCGAATGGGTCCGGCAAATCGAGCCTGCTGAGGCTGATCTGCCGGCTGCGCAAGGTCCGCAGCGGCGTCATCCGGCTGGGCGACGACGATATCGCTTCGCTGTCGCGCGCAGCCCTTGCCCGACGCATCGCTTTCGTCGAGCAGCAGTCGACGACCGATACGCAGCTGACCGTGCGCGACGTGGTGCGGCTCGGCCGCACGCCGCATCGCGGGTTGCTTGCGCCCTTCGGCGCGGAGGACGATGCCGCCGTCGAGGAAGCGCTGGTGCGAGTCGACATGCAGGCGAGGGCGGGCCAGCTCTGGCAGACGCTGTCGGGCGGCGAGCGCCAGCGTGTCCATATTGCGCGATCGCTGGCGCAGACGCCGAGCGAGCTGCTGCTCGACGAGCCGACCAACCATCTCGATATCCAGCACCAGCTCGACATTCTCCAACTGATCTCGAAGCTCGGCATCACCTGCATCGTCGCGCTGCACGATCTCAACCTGGCGGCGATGTTCTGCGACAGCCTGGCGGTGCTTCAGAAAGGCGAGGTCGTCGCCTCGGGCGCGCCGGAGCAGGTGCTGACGGAGGAGATGATCGGCCGGGTGTTCGGGGTACGCGCCCATGTCCAGAAATCGGCCGTGCATGGCCGGCATCATATCCAATACGTGATGGATTGAGGAACGGCCGGGACTGTCGATCTCAAGGAGGAGATATGACCTCACTGGCCTTTTTCATGGACTGGCGTATGATTTCTCGGGGCGTATGCGCCGCCCCGGTCGAACGGAGTTTCGAGATGCTCGAACGAAATCAGTTTCCCCTGCGCCCCGTCATCCCCGGCTTCGCCGTCGCCTGGGTCGTCATCATTTCAGGTACAAGTGTCGCTCTCAGCCTGGTTTTTGCCTGCGTCACGCCCTTCGTGGCCCTGGCGGCGGTATCGGCGGTCATTCTTCCCCGGCGCATGGCGCTGACGGCGGTTCTGCTGGCCTGGCTCGCCAACCAGATGGTCGGCTATCTCGTGCTCGGCTATCCCCAGACTTGGGACAGCTATGCCTGGGGTCTGGCGATCGGTATTGCGGCATTCGCATCCCTGGCCGCAGCGCTCGGCGTGCTTCGCCTTGCCGCCGGCCTCAGCGTCGCCGCGGCTGGCGCCTTCATGGCCGGCTTCGTTGCCTATGAAGGCGTGCTCTTTGCCGCGACGGCCGTGCTTCCGTCAGGCGAGGGAGCGTTTTCGGCGTCTGTGGTGGCGAATGTCCTGCTGATCAATTCTCTGGCCGCGATCGGCCTTATCTGCCTTCATGCCGGCGCGGCGGCCGGCCGTGCGCTTGTTGCAAGTCAGCCGGGACCGGCGTTGCCTTAGGCGGTTGACTCGATGCACGAAATCAAGGCGCCGGAAACCGCATTACCTCCCGCAGTAACGCAATGACCTCTAAGACCGATGGCCCTTGGGCCGGTGGCGGCACTGCGCGTTCACAGAACTCGCGCCAGACGAACAGCGTCAGCTCCGCGCCGTCCGTTGCGGTTTCTCCCGGTCCTTCTGCAAACTTCTCGAGCAGACGATACCGGCTGTCCTTCCAGAACAACTCTTCCACCCAGTCATATATCGGGATGACGTGAAAATGGATCGGATAACCGGGCGAGTGCCCGTATCGGCCGATATAGACGCGCTGAGCATTCAGGTCCTGTTTCAGCGCCTTCTGCGTTCTTGCAAGCAATGGGCCGAATTCGCCCAACGCCATTTCGGACAAATCCGAAAGGTCGGTCGTGTCGGTCTTGCAACTGATCATGAGATAGCCGGGAAGGGCGGAGTTCATCCGGTGGTTCACCAGCCATCCCGCGGTCTCGGCAACATGAAACTGCGGAGGAATTTGCAAGCGCCGCCTCTTTCGCTTTCGCAAAGGAACATTTCGACGCCGGAGAATAGGCAGTTTTGCGAGGGCTGCAACGGCGATCCTGGAGATCGACCGTGACTCGTTCTCGGCTTCGCGGTGTCACTCGCAAACCCAATGAAGACGAATGGGTGGCGAGCGGCAGGGCGGCGCTGAAGTGAAATGCGCCAAGCATGGGTTGAGATCGTCGCCGGCAACGGCTATCTGGTTCCGACCCGCAAGCGGACCCTCCGCGAACGACAAGGCGCAAAGCTCCCATGATCCCCGATTTCCTCGTCACCCATTCCGGTGGCTTCCATGCCGATGAATTGCTGTCGAGCGTCATTCTGACCCGGCTTTTTCCGCAGGCGCGTATCGTCCGCAGCCGGGCGCCGGAATGGATCACGCCGGGGCAAGGCCGCATCATCTATGATGTCGGCGGTGCCTATGATCCTGCTGCCGGGATATTCGATCACCACCAGCGCGGCGCGCCGACGCGCGAAGATGGCCAGCCCTACAGCTCGTTTGGCTTGATCTGGAAGCATTACGGCCGTGATTATCTTGCAGCCTCCGGCCTTCCCGAAGCTCATGTCGAGGCTGTGCACGGCACTTTCGATGCGGGCTTCGTGCTGCCCATCGATCTGACCGACAATGGCGCGCTCAGCCCCTCGGGACCGTTGGCGGGCTTGACGCTGCCGGCGCTGCTGGAGACGCTGAAACCGGTTTTCGACGAAGCGGAACCCGAGGCCGACGATCGCGCCTTCCACGCAGCACTTGCCATTGCCCGCAGTTTCGTCGAGGCGAGGATAGCCCAGAGCGCTGCAAAGTTGCGGGCCGAGGCGATGGTGCATCGGGCAATCGAGGCTGCGGGGCAGGGGCGCGTTCTGGAGTTGCCGAGGGGAATGCCGTTCCGTCCCGCCATCGTCAAGGCAGGGGCCGATCACCTGCTGTTCGTCGTCCATCCGCGCGAAAAGGATTGGTGCGTGACCGGCATCCGACGGGCCGAAGAGGGCTTCGAGCTCAGGGCCGATTTGCCGGCAGCCTGGGCCGGTCTCGCCAATGGAGAGCTAGAGGCGGTTTGCGGCATAGAGGGCGCGAGCTTCTGCCACAACGGCCGCTTCATCGCCGCCGCCAAGACTCGCGAGGCAGCACTTGCCATGGCGGATTTGGCGGTGACGGAGGCGCTTTCGATCGGGATGTAGTGGCCGTTGTCCGCGCCGGGTTCACCTGATCTCATATGCGTTCAGGTGAACCCAACTGTGAGGCGATTGACTTGCATCCGCGAAGGATTAAGCTTCTAGCCATAACAACCACCACCCACACGCGAGAGATAATGGAGGGTGTGAGTGGCCGGCGACCTTGAGGAGGATGAGGTTTGCCATGGATTACCGTGTTGTTCTGCTGATTGGTGCAACTGCGATTGCCCTTTTCCCCGGTCATGCCGGGGCGCAGGAGGGTGATGCGACGGCTGGCGCCACTGTTTTCAAGAAATGCGCAACCTGTCATGTCGTCGAGTCCGATACCAACAAGGTCGGTCCGTCGCTGAACAAGCTTTTCGGCAGGAAGGCCGGGACGCATCCCGATTTCGCCTATTCGGCCGCAATGAAGGCGGCCGGTGAAGGCGGCCTCGTCTGGGACGAGACGGTGCTGCGCGACTACCTCCATAATCCGAAGGCAAAGGTGAAAGGCACGAAGATGGCCTTTGTCGGCGTGAAGGACGATCAGGAGATCACCGATCTCATCGCCTATCTCAAACAATATTCGCAGTGATGGGCAATATTCGCAGTGACGGGCAATATTCGCAGTGACGGGCAATACCCCAAATGACGGGCCGCGGCCGGGTGGCGCATGGCTAAATTGCCGTAATTGCCGATATTTTCTATCTGTGCGATAATAAAGACGGACTTGTTGCGGAATGCGGTTTCACGGGTCAACCTGCTCGAGGAGGAGCGGAAATGGCTGTCGTGCTGATCCTCGTCCTGATTGTCGTCGGCTCCGTGCTGTTTCATGTGCTGAGCCCGTGGTGGTGGACGCCGATCGCGTCCAACTGGACCTATATCGACAGTACCCTCGTCATCACCTTCTGGATCACCGGTATCGTCTTCGTAGCGGTGGTGTCGTTCATGGCCTACTGCGTCTTCCGCTTCCGGCACAAGCCCGGCAACCGGGCGCATTATGAGCCCGAGAACCGCCGGCTGGAATTGCTGCTGGGAGGGGGAACGGCAGTCGGTGTCGCGGCGATGCTGGCGCCCGGCCTCATCGTGTGGAACCAGTTCATCACGGTGCCTGCCGATGCCGCATCGGTCGAGGTCGTCAGCCAGCAATGGCTGTGGAGCTTCCGCCTGCCGGGTGCCGACGGAAAGCTCGGCCGCGCGGAGACGCGCGACGTCAGCCCCGAGAACCCGCTCGGTCTCGACAAGAACGACGCAAGCGGCCTCGACGACATCATCATCGAGGGCGGCGAGCTGCATCTGCCGATCGGCAAGCCGGTGCACATCCTGCTGCGCTCCGTCGATGTGCTCCATGATTTCTATGTGCCGGAATTCCGCGCCAAGATGGACATGATCCCCGGGATGATCACCTATTTCTGGCTCACGCCGACGCGGACAGGGACTTTCGAGATCCTCTGCGCCGAACTCTGCGGCGTCGGCCATCCGCAAATGCGTGGTACCGTCGTCGTCGACAACGACGCGGACTACCAGACCTGGCTCGGGCAGCAGCAGACATTCACCCAGCTGACGGCGTCATCGGGAGAGCCGCCGCCGGCAAACTGACTTCGGCGCAGCGGTCGTAGGCCGGTTCACGGAACCGGCGGGGAAAGGGAAGAGAGATCATGGTCGAGATTCCATCCGGCAGCATCCCCTCCGCCGAAGTCGAGGATGTCGAGCTTTATCATCCGCACAGCTGGTGGACCAAATATGTGTTCAGCCAGGATGCCAAGATCATCGCCGTGCAATATTCGATCACTGCGATCTCGATCGGCCTGGTGGCGCTGGTGCTTTCCTGGCTGATGCGAATTCAGCTGGCCTTTCCCGGCGCTCTCTCCTTCATCGATGCCGATCATTATTACCAGTTCATCACCATGCACGGCATGATCATGGTGATCTATCTTCTGACTGCACTCTTCCTCGGCGGCTTCGGCAATTACCTCATTCCGCTGATGGTCGGCGCGCGCGACATGGTGTTTCCCTACGCGAACATGCTGAGCTACTGGATCTATCTGCTTGCGGTTCTGATCCTTGCTGCCGGCTTTTTTGCGCCCGGCGGCCCGACGGGGGCCGGCTGGACGCTCTATCCGCCGCAATCCGTGCTCTCCGGCACGCCGGGCGGCAAGGACTGGGGCATCCTGCTGATGCTTTCGTCGCTGATCGTCTTCATCATCGGCTTCACCATGGGCGGCCTGAACTATGTGGTGACCGTGCTGCAGGGACGCGCACGCGGCATGACGCTGATGCGGATGCCGCTCACCGTCTGGGGCATCTTCACCGCGACCGTGATGGCGCTGCTCGCCTTTCCCGCCCTCTTCGTCGCCTGCGTCATGATGATGTTCGACCGCGTGCTCGGCACCAGCTTCTTCATGCCGGCGATCGTCGAAATGGGCACGCAGCTGCAACATGGCGGCGGCAGCCCGATCCTGTTCCAGCATCTGTTCTGGTTCTTCGGGCATCCCGAAGTCTATATCGTCGCGCTGCCGGCCTTCGGCATCGTCTCCGACCTGATCAGCACGCATGCACGTAAGAACATCTTCGGCTACCGCATGATGGTCTGGGCGATCGTCATTATCGGGGGCTTGAGCTTCGTCGTCTGGGCGCACCACATGTATGTGAGCGGCATGAACCCGGCCTTCGGCTTCTTCTTCGCCACCACGACGCTGATCATCGCCGTGCCCACCGCGATCAAGGTCTATAACTGGGTGCTCACCCTCTGGCGCGGCGACATCCACCTGACGCTGCCGATGCTGTTTGCGCTCGCCTTCATCGTCACATTCGTCAATGGCGGCCTGACCGGGCTGTTTCTCGGCAATGTCGTCGTCGACGTGCCGCTGTCGGATACGATGTTCGTCGTCGCGCATTTCCACATGGTCATGGGGGTGGCGCCGATCCTCGTCATCTTCGGGGCGATCTATCACTGGTATCCGAAGGTGACGGGCCGCATGCTGAACGACACGCTCGGCCATATCCACTTCTGGATCACCTTCCTCGGCACCTATGCGATCTTCTTCCCGATGCATTATCTCGGCCTGCTCGGCGTGCCGCGCCGCTATTTCGAGATGGGAGAGACGGCCTTCGTTCCGCCTTCGGCCCATTCGCTGAACATCTTCATCACGGTGATGGCGCTGATCGTCGGGGCCGGGCAGATGGTCTTCCTGTTCAATCTGGTCTGGAGCCTTTTCCGGGGCAGGGAGGCGGGCGGCAATCCGTGGCGGGCGACAACGCTCGAATGGCAGACGCCGCAGACGCCGCCGGCACATGGCAACTGGGGCAAGGATCTGCCTGTCGTCTACCGCTGGGCCTATGATTACAGCGTGCCGGGGGCGGCCGAGGATTTCATCCCGCAAAATGTGCCGGCAAGCGATGGCGTCACCCGGGAGGTTCCGGCATGAACGTCATCCTGGTCTTCCTTGCCGCAGTCGCCGCCATCATCATCTGGTGGCTTTCCGGGCAGCGGCTGACATCCAAGCCCTGGCTGGAGACGGGGTCGGTGCAGCTGCCGGCTCATGACGGCGCCGATCGGCCAGCCGTGCCGGCGGTGAAGATCGGCCTCTTCGTGTTTCTCGGCGTCGTCGGCGCGCTCTTCAGCCTTGCCGTCAGCGCCTATTTCATGCGCATGGCGTCGGCGGACTGGTGGGGGATGCCCATTCCGCGCCTGCTCTGGGTCAACACAGCAGCACTGGCCTTGAGCAGCGCCGCGCTGCAATGGGCCAAACGAGAAGCGCGGCACGGCCGCATGGAAGCCCTGCGGCCGGCGCTTGTGACGGGACTTGCGCTTGCGGTCTTCTTCCTCGTCGGACAAATCCAGGCTTGGCGGGAACTGACGGCCGCCGGCTACGTGCTTGCCGACAACCCCGCCAACAGCTTCTTCTACATGCTGACCGGCCTGCACGGGCTGCATATTCTCGGCGGGCTTGCCGTGCTCACGCACACGACGGTCAAGGCATTCTCAACCGACGTCGCGCCGGAAAGACTGCGCCTCAGCGTCGATCTTTCCAGCATCTACTCGCATTTCATGCTCGCCGTCTGGCTCCTGCTTTTTGCGCTTTTTGCCGGCTGGGCGAATGATTTCGTCGATCTCTGCCGGACGTTGTTGAAATAGGGGCTGAACCAGGAGGTTTGCAGATGGCACAGACTATCGAGACGCATGGCGAGCCAGGCCTCCGGCCGGCCGGTCTGCGCGGTGTCGCCGCCGATTTCAGCTCGGATCAGCGCGCCTTCAAGACCGCCTCCTGGGGCAAGGCGATGATGTGGATCTTTCTGCTCAGCGACACCTTCGTCTTCGGCTGTTTCCTGATCGCCTATATGACCGCCCGCATGTCGACGCCCGTGCCATGGCCCAATCCGAGCGAGGTTTTCGCGCTGCATATTGGCGGGCAGGATGTTCCGCTGATCCTGATCGCGATCATGACCTTCGTGCTGATTTCGAGCAGCGGCACCATGGCGATGGCGGTCAATTTCGGCTATCGTCGCGACCGCCACAAGACCGCGGTGCTGATGCTGCTGACGGCGCTTCTCGGGGCATGCTTCGTCGGCATGCAGGCCTTCGAATGGACCAAGCTGATCACCGAAGGCGTGCGCCCCTGGGAGAACCCGTGGGGGGCCGCACAGTTCGGATCGACCTTCTTCATGATCACCGGCTTTCACGGCACCCACGTGACGATCGGCGTCATCTTCCTCATCATTACCGCCCGCAAGGTCTGGCGGGGCGATTTCGACGTGGAGCGGCGCGGCTTTTTCACCAGCCGGAGAGGGCGCTACGAGGCCGTCGAGATCATGGGCCTCTACTGGCACTTCGTCGACCTGGTCTGGGTCTTCATCTTCGCGTTTTTCTATCTGTGGTGAGGTCGTCATGAGCGAGACAGCAGCGCATGGGCAAAGCCCGCATACACAGGCCCTGCACGCACAAGATCACGGGCAGCAGCATCCGATCGGGCTCTATTTCTTCGTCTGGGGCCTGCTCTTCGTGCTCAGCGCCTTTTCCTATATGGTCGATTATCTCGGGATCCACGGCTATCTGCGGTGGACGCTGATCCTGCTGTTCATGATGCTGAAGGCCGGGCTGATCGTCGCCGTCTTCATGCACATGGCCTGGGAACGGCTGGCGCTGGTCTACGCCATCCTGCTGCCGCCGGTGCTGCTGCTGGTTTTCGTGGCACTGATGGTATCGGAAGCGGACTATACGATCTTCACCCGGCTCGCCTTCTTCGGTGCCGCGCCTTAGATATCGGTCATCAGGTGCGACTATCTCAACCGGAGCAAATATGGCCGAGATTTTGCTGTTCCACCACGCTCAAGGGCTGACGCCTGGCGTGCGCGCCTTCGCCGACGAGATTGCGGCCGCCGGTCACATCGTGCACACGCCTGATCTGTTCTACGGGCGCATATTCGACAGCATCGAGGCGGGGCTTGCCTATATCGGCGAGATCGGATTCGACGCCATGCGGGAGCGTGGCGTCCGGATCGCCGACGACCTGCCTCGCGAACTGGTCTATGCCGGGTTCTCATTCGGCGTACTGCCGGCGCAGAAGTTGGCACAGACACGGCCTGGTGCCCGCGGGGCTCTGCTTTTTTACTCCTGCCTGCCGATCAGTGGCGAATGGGCTTTCGGGCCTTGGCCGGAGGGCGTCGCCGTCCAGATCCACGGCATGGACAACGACCCGATTTTCGCAGGCGAGGGCGATATAGATGCCGCCCGCGAGATCGTGGCGAAGGTCGAGGACGCGGAGCTTTTTCTCTACCCTGGCGATCAGCACTATTTTGCCGACAGTTCGCTGCCGTCCTATGATGCGGATGCGACCGCGCTCCTCATCACCCGGGTGTTGGCGTTCCTGGGTCGCCGCTGATCCCGGCGGATCCCCCACAAAATCCCCACCTAAAACACGTCCTAAAACATGATGGAGGTCGCGCCGGGCGACGATCTCGGCAATGATGGCCGCCTATTCGCCACGATCCTGTCAGGCCATGCTGTTTATTCCGCTTCCCTTCGCCGTTGCCCTGCTGCTGCTTGTCCTCTTCGTCACGGTCCTCAGGCGCGACGAGGAGGCGGTGCCGAACCGGCCATTTCTGGCGCTCATCCTGCTCGCCGCGCTGCAATCCGTGCTCTCCGGCCTGCGTTGGGGATATGGAGTGCAGGCCATCGGCTTGATCGCGCCGGTGATTGCGGCGATGGTGCCGCCGCTCGCCTATGCCGGGGTTTCCCGGCTGGTGCGGACCAGCCGGCGGCCACTGCCGGCGCGGGTCGCTCTGCACGCCGTTCCCGCCGCGCTTGTCCTGCTGCTGATGGCCGTTTGGCGCGAGGCGATCGATATCGCGCTGGTGCTGATCTTCGTCGGTTATGCCCTGGCCATTTTGCTTCTGATGCGCCCGGGCGCCGATGCGCTGCGGCTGGCGCCATTCGAAGGGGCGGTGCCGGCCTACCGGGCGATCATCTTTGCGGCCGCCGCTCTGTGTCTCTCGGCCGCGCTCGATACCTTCGTCTTCCTCGACCTCACCTCGGCCCATAGTGCGCGGGCGCTGATGCTGATCAGTATCGGAAATCTCGCCGTCCTCGTCATCCTCGGCATCGCGGCGGCCGCCGCCAGCGGAAGCCGGGCGCCGGCCGAGATGGTGGAGACGGCGCCGCGGCCGGAGACGAGCGAGGACAAGGAAACGATCGCTGCGGTCGATGCGCTGATGGAGGCCCGCAAACTCTATCGCGACGCCAATCTCAATCTCGACCGGCTGGCCCGCAAGACCGGCATTCCCGCCCGCCAGATTTCGGCGGCGATCAACCGGGCGATGGACAAGAACGTCTCGCAATATGTCAATGACTACAGGATCGGCGAGGCCTGCCGGCTGCTTGCCGGCACTGCGAAATCGGTGACCGAGGTGATGTTCGAGGTGGGGTTCCAGACCAAGTCCAACTTCAACCGCGAATTCCGCCGGGTGACGGATATGACGCCGGTTGCGTGGCGGCAGAGGAAGGGGTGAGGGCGGTGTTTCCTCGGCAATGGATGGGCTGTGGTGGCCACCCGCCCTCGTGGTTCGAGACGGCCCACGGGCCTCCTCACCATGAGGGCTAATTGTTGTGCCCTGCGGCTAACTCTCGGCGGCAGGGCGCCGCGTTCTCCAGCGACACAAGCTGTGTCCTCTCTCCGCCCTCATCCTGAGGTGCCCCGCAGGGGCCTCGAAGGACGGGGGCGCTCAAACGTATCGGCATGCCACCCGCCCTCGTGGTTCGAGACGGCCCTGCGGGCCTCCTCACCATGAGGGCTAGTTGTTGCGCCCTGCGGCTAGACGATCGGCGGCAGGGCACCGCGTTTTCCAGCGATACAAGCCGTGTCCTCTCTCCGACCTCATCCTGAGGTGCCCCGCAGGGACCTCGAAGGACGGGGGCGGCCACGTACACAATCGCGATCGAGGACTGCCTGGATCGTGTTCGAGGTCGCGATTTCTGCCGGGTCGGCGATGTTTGCCGGCATGAACACGACAACAGAACATGACCGAGACCTTGCCGCCAAACTCAGATCGCTTTCGATCGAGCCCGGGGCCTTGAAGACCGAGCCGCCGAAGCCTCATGCACGGCGGCGTGTGATCCCCGGCGCTATGCTTGTCCTTGCTGCGATGGCATCGCTGACGGCGGCTCTTTTCTATAGACCTGAGACGCTGCAGCGTGTCGAGACCGCGCTTGCGGGGTATTCGGGCGGCGACCTTGCGATATCTGCTGATCGGGTGAAGGCGCAGGCCAGTGAAAGTGCCGCTGTTGAGGCGGTGCGGACGCCGACCGAGGATGGAGCGAAGAGCACGGCTGCGTCGACCCGGGAAATCACTGGCTCCGGTCATGTCGTGGCACCCGATATCGCCACCGTCTTTTCCAAATATGAGGGCCGGATCGTCGCGGTCGAGGTCGACGCGGGCGACAGCGTCGTCGCCGGGCAGGTGCTGGTGCGGCTTGACGATGCCGGCGCGCGTTTTGCGCTTCGGGGCGCCGGGATAGCAGGGCGGGCGGCGGCGCTGGCGCTCGAGGCGAGGACGATCGAGCTTGCGCAGGCGCGCTCGTCGTTTGCGCGCAGCGAGCGGCTTGCCGGGCGCGATGCCATGTCGGCACAGGCGCTGGAGGAGGCGAGGACGGCTGTCGACAAGGCCGAGAATGCCGCCCTGCAGGCACGCCAGGATGTCGCAAAGGCGGAGCTCGAGATCGACAAGGCGCGCGAGCAGGTGGAGGCGTTGACCGTGCGTGCGCCGATCTCCGGCACCGTCACGCGGCTCGACGCGCATGTCGGCGACACGGTGCTTTCGCGCGAGGACAGTGTGCGGGAGGATGAGAGCCTGCTCACTATTACCGATACGGCGAGCCTGGTCATCGATGCCGATGTGGCCGAGGCCAATATCGCGCTGATGCGGCCGGGCCTGTCGGGCGAGGCGGTGCTCGACGGCTTTCCCGGCCAGCCCTTTGCGATCGCGGTGTCGAAGATCGCGCCGGTCGTTTCGCGGGAAAAGGGGACGGTGACGCTGCGCCTGTCGCTGACGTCGCCGCCGTCCGGCATGCGGCCTGCCATGGCGGCGCGCATCCGGCTGCTGGTGGGGGAGGCGGGGGTGCTCATCACCCGCCCTCGTCCTTCGAGGCTCCGGCCTTTGGCCTGCGCACCTCAGGATGAGGGCTGATCGGTGTGCCCGTGTGGCTGGAAAGCTGATCGGGTGCCGCGCGGCGGCGGGCTGATCGAGTGCCGTGCGTTTTGGCTTCCTGTGCCGCAGAGCGCAGCTTCTCTCCGACCTCATCCTGAGGTGCCCCGCAGGGGCCTCGAAGGACGAGGGCGGCCACCGGTTCCCGGCCTCAAAACAACGAACCACCAAGGAGCAGAGAATGACGGACACTCAAGATCCCTATATCGCGCTTGCCGGCGTCAGGAAGGCGTTCCGGATCGGGGCGGAGACGATACCGATCTTCTCTGGGCTCGACCTTGCCATTCCGCGCGGCGATTTCGTCGCGGTCATGGGGCCGTCGGGTTCGGGGAAATCGACGCTGCTGAATATGCTCGGCGGCATCGACAGCGCTGACGCCGGCGAGATCCGGATTGGGCGCAGCCATCTCGAGCAGATGGGCGAAGGGGCAAGGGCCGCCTGGCGGGCGCACAGCATGGGCATCGTTTTCCAATTCTATAATCTGCTGCCGATGCTGAATGCGGCGGAGAATATCGAGCTGCCACTGCTCTTGAAGCCGCTCGGGCGCAAGGAGCGGCGGGCGCGTGTCGATACGGTGATGGATCTGGTCGGGCTTGCCGGGCGGCAGCGGCAGTTTCCGTCGAGCATGTCGGGCGGGCAGCAGCAGCGCGTCGGCATTGCCCGTGCCATCGTCGCCGATCCCGATCTCATTCTCTGCGATGAGCCGACCGGCGATCTCGACCGGAAATCGGCCAATGATATCCTGGAGATGTTGGGCTTCCTCAATCGCGAGCTTCAGAAGACCATTATCATGGTCACGCACGATCCCGAGGCCGCCGCCTTTGCCCGACGCACGCTGCATCTCAACAAGGGCGAATTCGTCGAGGGGGAAGGCCGATGACCTTTTTCCAGCTGATGCAGCGCAATGCCTGGCGCAAGCGGCTGCGGGCGATCTTGCTGATGTTTTCGGTCGGCATCGCCTTCCTGATCTACGGACTGACGGCGAGTTTCGTCAGCGGCAGCCAGGGTGCGGCCGACGCCAGCGACAATCTGCTCGGCGTGTTCAACAAATCGGGCCGGGGATTGCCGCTGCCGATTGCCTATCTCAACCGGATCGCGGCGGTGGGCGATGTCGCGGCCGTCGCCTATACCGCACGCATGCGCGGCTTCGTCGAGGTCGAGAAGAATGTCGTGGCCGTCAGCGCGGTTGATCCACAGGCGATTGCCGCGGCCAATGGCGCCGAACTCGGGCTGACGCCTGAGCTGATCGCGGCGCTGGAAGAAGGCGGCGACCGGGTGCTCGTCGGCAAGGCGCTGGCTGAGGCGCAGGGCTGGCCGGTCGGCCAGCGTATCGGCCTTACCAGCCAGCTCTTGAAGGCCGACGGCAGCCGGAACTGGAACTTCACCATCGCCGGCATCTTCGAGGGGGCCGATGCCGGCACCGACACCTATTTCATGCTCGCCCGCTACGACATGGTCAATTCAGCCCGCGCACGGGATAGGGATACGGTCGACGCCTTCATGGTGCGCCCGCGCGAGGGTATCGCTTCGGGCGTGCTCGCAGCGCGCATCGACGCGCTCTTTGCCAATTCGGCGGCGCAGACCCGGACGCAATCGGAAAAACAGTTCCTCGAAGGGTTTCTCCGGCAGTTCGCCGATGTCGGGCTGATCGTCAGCCTCGTCGTCGGCGCCGCCTTCGTGACGATCCTGATGATATCGGTCAATACCATGCTCTTTGCCATCCGCGAGCGCCGCTTCGAAATCGGCGTGATGAAGGTGCTCGGCTTTTCCCGGGGCCACATCGTCGTGCTCATTCTCGGCGAGACGCTGTTCATCTTCGCCATCGGCGGGGCGGGCGGGCTCGTTCTGGCCAAGCTCGCGACGCTCTCGATCGGGCCGGAATTCGGCCTCGTCTTCAGCGGTGAGGTGCTGCTGAAATCCGTCGCGATCATTGCCGGGCTCGGCCTTCTCACCGGGTTGCTGCCGGCCGTGAACGCCATGCGTCTGCCGATCGTCAACGCCTTCAAAACGAGATAGTCCAATGTCATCAGCGCTCAAGCAGACCTTTCTCATGATCAGAATCAATCTCGGCAGCCTCCAGCGGCGGCTCACGATTTCGCTGTCGATGGTGCTGTCGGTCGCCCTCGTGGTGGCGGTGCTGTCGGGCTTTCTGGCGATGGCGCGCGGTTTCGAGGCGGCTCTTGCCGGGGCCGGCTCGCCAGACATTGCCGTCATCCTCGGCGGCGGCACCAGCCAGGAAACCGGCTCCGACGTGCCGGCAGATGCGATCCGCAGCCTGACCGCCATCAGCGGCGACACCGGGATCGCGCGCGACGGGGCCGGCAGGCTGTCGCTGTCGCGCGAGACCATCGTGCCGATCGATGTAAAGGGCAGCGACGGTGCCGAGCAGACGCTGTCGCTGCGGGGCATGGACCGCACGGGGCTCGATCTGCGCGGCCGCGCCCGGCTTTCGCAGGGGCGGCTGTTTGCGCCGGGCGCACGCGAGATCGTCGTCGGCGCTCGCATCGCAGACGCTTTCTCCGGCTTTGCCGTTGGCCAGAGGGTGCGGTTCGGCGCGGTCGACTGGACCGTCGCCGGCCATTTCACCTCCGGCGGCAGCGCCTTCGAATCCGAGATCTGGGCGGACCTTGACGCGGTGCAATCGGCCTTCGACCGCCAGGGACAGGTGCAGAGCCTGCGCGTGCGGCTTGCCGGTGGCGACCCTGCAACAGCACTGGCGGTGCTGCTCGAGCGTCTGTCCGATATATCAGGCACGCCGCTCACATCAATCCCTGAGGCCGATCTCTATGCCGCGCAGGCCGAGCGCACCGAGAGCCTGATCCGCCTGTTCGGCTGGCCAGTCGCGCTGCTGATGGCGGTCGGCGCGACGGCGGGCGCTTTGAATACGATGATGAGCTCGGTTTCCGACCGCGCGACCGAGATCGCCACCTTGCGCCTGCTCGGCTTTTCCCGCCTGCCGGCCTTCGCCGCCACCTGGGTCGAGGCAGTGCTGCTATCGGCGCTGGGAGCGGCAGCCGGTGCAATCGCCTCCCGTCTTGCCTTTAACGGCTGGCAGGCGAGCACGATGGGCGCCAACAACACCAAGATGGCTTTCCAGTTGGTCGTGACACCAGATGTGATTTTGACCGCCGGGCTGCTGGGGCTGGCGATCGGCATCCTCGGCGGCGCCTTGCCGGCGCTGGCGGCGGCAAGGCTGCCGCTGAGGGCGGCGTTGCGGGCGAGGGGGTGAAGTCGTGCCTCGGAAGACCTTGGCGGCCGTGCCGTGTGGCCCCCTCATCTGCCTGCCGGCATCGACCGGGGTCGAGCCACGGGTCTCGACCCGTCCTTCGGACCCCCGCTGGGGAGAAGAGGAATCGAGGCGACGTCTTGCCCTTCTCGGACGCATCCGCTGTGGACGCGAAGCTCGCGTCTTGCCCGCTTCTCCCCTGGGGGAGAAGATGCCGGCAGGCAGATGAGGGGGCCACATGGCAGGCCTTTTATTGCCTGGCTCCATCCCCACACGCCGCCGATTCATGCAATTACGCCGCCGGAAATTTTTCGGATAAGTTGCATCTTTCCAGTGGCTTAGCAAATCCGGGCATTGCCTGTGGAGTAAGGTCCGCAAACCGACCCCGTGCCGCATTGACAACATCTTCTCGCCCTTTTGCCGTGGCGGGTTGCCCCCGCCGCGTTCGGACGGCCGGTTCCGGTCGATTCGCGTGGCAATGTAGCGATCCGACGAACAGGGCAACATTGGCGATATGACAATCTACTATGTGAACTCAGCGACTGGCTCCGACCGCAATGGCGGGACGGACCAGAAATCGGCTTTTGCGACTTTGTCCAAAGTGGAATCCTTGGGACTGAAACCGGGAGACAGCGTGCTTCTTGCCAAGGGAAGCGTGTTCAACGAACAGTTCGATATCAAATATTCCGGCAGCGAGACTGCGCCGATCAAGATCGGCAGTTACGGAACGGGGGCCGCACCCGTTATCCACAGCGGCGGCGACGGTATTCACAGCCTTTATGCCTCGAACATCGTCATTGAGAACCTGAAGATATCGAACACCGGCGGTGCGGCCATCTATGGCGGCGATGTCACCAACTGGACGGTCCGCAATGTCGAGATCGCCAAGTCGGGGCAGTCGGAAAGTGCCGGTGCTGTCACCTTCAGGAACAGCAAGAACGTCACGGTCGAAGACAGCAAGATATCGGATGTCAAAGGCGACGGCTTCTGGATCGAAAAGGTCAGCGGCGTCAAACTTCTCAACAATACGGTCACCAGCGCCAATGGCTCGACGGCCGATGCCGTGCAGATCAACGACAGCAGCAACATTCTGATCAAGGGCAATCATCTCGACCAGACGCATGCCGTCAGTCCGAAGGGGGGGATCGCGCTGGTGCGGGCCACCGATGCCGTGGTCGCGGACAATGTCCTGACCGGCGGGGGCTTCGGCATCAGCGCGCCTGCGGGCAAGAACGTCGCCATCCACGGCAACGACATATCGGGATATCACGGTTACAGCTGGTCCTTCGCCGTCGGCCTCGGCGATCAGGGCAGTGCGCGGGATTACGACATCTCGGGCAACCATATTCACGATGGCGCCTGGGGCGTGGCCGTCAGCGGCGCCACCGGCACTAGCTATAGCCTCACGAATATCAAGGTCCACGACAATGTCTTCGACGACCTCACCCAGGCGGCGCTGAAGGTCGACAGGCCGGCATCCGGCTCCTTCTACAACAACACCATCGAGACCGGCGTCAAGGCCACCAGCATATCGCCCGCCATCGTCGACGCGCACACCTTTTCCGTCAGCAACAACCACACGGTCGCAAATGTCGAGACGGCGCTTGCAAGCACCGAGACCAAGGTTGCCGCAACGACGGAGGCGGTTGCCGACCCGGCAGTCGTCGCCGTCCACGACAATCTGAAGATCTTCACCGATACGGGCGAGGCCCATCGCGGCAATCTTCTGGAAAACGACAGCTCCGACAACGAGACGCTGGTGCTTCGCCGCTTCGGCGACGAAGCCGTCGGCAAACACGGCCTGACGCTGACCGGAGACTACGGTTCCATCCACGTGGACCGGGAGGGCAACTATGCCTATACGCTCGATGAAACGAAGCTGCCCGACGACCATAGCGGGCATGTGAGCGAGTCTTTCAAGTACGGCATCGACGATGGAACCTCGCATCACAGCGACGCGGATACGCTGACCGTCTTCATCCATATGGATGGCTTGCTGAGCTAGGATAGGGGGACGGCCTCTCTCCGCCCTCGTCCTGAAGCGTCCCGTGAGGGGCGTTGAAGGTCGGGGGCGGCCATTCCCTTACGTTCATTGCAAACGGTCCGTTACCGTTTCATTCACCTTTCGGTCGTTATTTTATAGATTATTTTCTCTTAAGTTGTATTGTCGAGGATGCAGCCACCGCCAGGCTTCTCGGGAGCATTGCAGGCCACAGCCTGTCTACCGCCGTCGTGACAATCGAAGATTGTCCTATGGCCTTTCGCCCCGACCGCATCCGATCCACTCATCGCAGCTGATCCCCAAACAGCTGCGCGACAATGCGAGCATATGGCGATATGACAGTCTATTATGTGAACTCGGCGACAGGCGCCAACAACAACAGCGGCACGAGCGAGGATGCGCCTTTTGCATCCTTCTGGGCGGTGGAAAATTTGAAGCTGCAGCCCGGCGACACCGTGCTGCTCGCCGCCGGAAGCGTTTATAACGATCAGCTCGACCTGAAATATTCCGGCACCGCCAGCGCCCCGATCACCATCGGCAGCTACGGGATCGGCGATGCGCCGGTCATCCATAGTCCAGGCGACGGCATTCACAGCCTTTATGCGTCGAACATCGTCATCGAGAACATCAAGATCTCGGATACCGGCGGAGCAGCCATCTATGGCGGTTATGTTTCGAACTGGACGGTGCGCAATGTCGAGGTCGATCACACCGGTTTGGCGGGCAAGTCCGGTTCCGTCACCTTCCGGACGGGCTCGAACATCACCATCGAAAACAGCACGATCAACGACGTGAATGGCGACGGCGTCTGGATCGAGAAGATCAACGGCGTCACCCTTCTCAACAATACCGTCACCAATGCTCACGGCACCACGGCAGATGCCGTGCAGATGAACGACAGCAGCAACATCCTGATCAGCGGCAATTATCTCGACCAGACGGGCGCCGTTAGCCCTAAGGGCGTGCTGGCGCTCGTCCGGCCTGTGAATGCCGTGATCGAGGACAATACGCTGGTTGGCGGCGGCTTCGGGGTGGCCGCCCAGGCGGGCACGAATATCGCCATCCACGACAACGACATATCGGGATACGGCGGCTACAGCTGGTCCTACGCCGTCGGCCTCGGCGACCAGGGCGACACGAGGGACTATGATATCTCAGGCAATTACATCCATGACGGCGTATGGGGCGTGGTGGTCAGCTCTGCCGGCACCACCAGTTACGTCCGCGAAGATATCGACGTCCACAACAACGTTTTCGACGACCTGTCGCAGGCGGCACTGAAGGTCGACAGGCCTGCATCCGGGGCTTTCCACGACAATGTCATCGCCAGCGATGTGACGCCGTACAGCATATCGCCGGCCATCATCGCCGCGAACACCTTTCCCGTCAGCAACAACACGACGCTCGAGGAGGCTGATGCCCTGTTCGTGAGCCTTGATAGTCACGTTGCCGGCGATACAACGCATGTGGGCGCGGCCCCGATAATTGTCGCGGCCCATGACAGCTTGAAAATCTCAGCCGACACGGATGACGCCCATCACGGCAATCTGCTGGAGAACGACAGTTCGGCCAATGGGATCCTGCTGCTTCGCCGCTTCGAGGGCGAAGTCGTCGGCAAGAACGGTCTGACGCTGACCGGCCAATACGGCACCATCCATGTCGACGATCACGGCGACTACAGCTACACGCTCGATGCGGCGAAGCTCGCCGGCGTTAGCGCAGACGTGAGCGAGACGTTCCACTATAAGATCTCCGATGGGGCTGCGCATCATTTCGATACGGATACGCTGAGCATTTCCATCGATGTGGATGGTGTGCTGATCTGACAGAAGGATACCGCCAGCAGCTCATCGGCCGCCGAGCAGGATCCTGGTGACGTCGATTTCGATTTCGGCGCAGATGATCTCGTATTCGCTGACGATCGCCGGGTCGGCCGACTGATCCTTGCGCATGCGATCAAGAACGGCGCAGGCCTCGCCATAGGCTCCGCACAGTTCGTAAAGATGGGGCTGGCTCGCCGCGGCTGCTCTGATCGTTGCCCTCGTCGCGGGCAGCCTCATCATCAGCCTGGCCAGCCCCTGTTCGGCGACTTGCCGGACGATGTGTGCGACGCCTTCTTTCCTGACCATACCATCAACCCTCGCTGCCTGTATTCCGCTGTCGAGAGTTAGTACGCAGGAATGCTGCATCTGGTTTCATACCAGATGCAAGATCGTCCTTTAAAACCTCTGTTCTGGAGGAAGTCCGGCACGGCCGGCAGTTGGCGATCGGCGGCTTTCTCTGCTCTCCGCCTACGAAGAGAGGCCGATCGTGATGGTGGCGGAAAGCACGCCGCCATCGAGCTTCTCGAAGTCGAATATGTGATCGGCGGCATCCTCCGGGATGATGCCGTCCGCTTCATTGCGGGTATCGCGGGGAGGTCGTCCAAGATAGTCCGGATGCTCGCCATAGATGATGTCGCTCAGCGTGTCGTCGAAATAGATCTGGCTGACGAGAAGCTCCTTGCCTTCGACGAGGATACGGCAGTGAACATGCGGCGTGCGGCCCTTGTACCATCCGGGATAGGCCGTCAGGAAGCTTGCCTGCCCCTCCGCATCCGTCGGCTGGCGTCCGCGAAAGGCGAGGCCGCTGATTGCCTCGGCATCACCGAGCGTACACATGTCGGCGGCCTCGCGGCCGGAATAGATGCCACGATGATCAGTATGCCAGATTTCGATGTCGGCATTTTCGATCGGCCGGCAATCGGCGGCATGGACGATACGAACGGCCAGCCGCAACGGCAATCCGGCCTTTCCTTCCGACAGGTCCTGACGGGTCGGAATATTGCTGACGTGGCAGGGGCCAAGGGTTTGTGCTGATGTCACGATGCAATTCGGACGGCTGCGAAAGAGCGGCGCAGGCAGCTTTTCCCATGCGACCGACTTTGTGCCGCCGCTCAGGAAATCCGTTCCCTTCCAGTCGAATGCCCTGGCGGCGACAGTGACATGCCGCCGCGGCCAGATCGCCGCTGCAGCCACGGTCGAGGCCGCAATGGCCGCACCTCCCAGCACCAGAGTTCGCCTTTGCATCGGTCTTCCTTTCCTGAAGACGCAGCGTGTAAGGAGGATGCGCAGCAAACTCCAATTAAATCCAGGCAATGATTGATGGCAGAAAGAGCCAAAGTCTCCAAACTTGCCATTCCCGGTTCCGCAGCCTTTACAGCGCGTCGTGTCTTTTCAGATGCGCAAGGCCGCTGTAACTCTTTGCGGCGGGCATCCGACATTCGTTGCTGAGCCAGGGCAGGGCACATGGAACCAACCCAGTTATTCGAGCTTGTTATCGCGATGTTTCTGGCAATCATCGCGCTGCACTATGCCGCCCACAGGCTCGGCCTGCCGCCGTCCGTCGCGCTGCTGACCGGTGGCGCTTTGCTGGCGTTTGTGCCGGGACTGCCGGCGATTTCAGTCGATCCCGGGCTGGTGCTGGTCATCTTCCTGCCGCCGCTGTTGATGGATGGCGCTTGGTCGATTGCCCTGTCGCGGCTGCGGCGCCACATGATCGGGATCGCCTCGCTTGCCGTCGGTGCGGTCTTCTTCACCTGCGCCGTCGTGGCCGTTGTCGTCCATCTTATCTTTCCGTCACTTCCCTGGGCCGCCTGCGCGGCACTGGGCGCGATCGTTGCGCCGCCGGACGCGGTTTCGGCGCGCGCCGTGCTGGAGCGCGTCAGGCTGCCACGGCGGCTGCAGATTTTGCTGGAAGGTGAGAGCCTGCTCAACGATGCGAGCGGCCTGGTTCTTTTCCGTTTTGCCGTTGCCGCCGCCGCAACGGGCGCCTTCAGCGCGGGGGAGGCGGTTGGCAACTTCTTCGTGCTGGCGCTCGGCGGCGCCATCGTCGGCATCGTCATCGCAGCCGCATGGGTCAAACTTATCCGGCATCTCGGCGACGATTACCTGATCATTGCGGCCACCGTGCTGCTCGGCTGGATTTCCTATCTGCTTGGCGAACTGCTGCATGTTTCCGGGGTCATTGCCACCGTGACCACGGGACTGGTCGCCTCCTGGCACCAGCATACGGTATTTTCAGCGGCGACGCGCATGCGCGGCACGTCGTTCTGGACGGTGATGATCTTCCTGATGGAAGCGGCGGTCTTCACATTGATCGGGCTGTCGCTCCGGGATGTCGTCGAACGCGGCGGCGGCTTCAGCACCGTGATCGCGACAATGGGACTGCCGATGCTGGCAGTCCTCGTGACACTCGTGGCCGCGCGGTTTGCCTGGGTCTTTGCCTCCGATCTCGTCATCAAGTCATGTGCAGCGCTGGGGTTCACCCGAACTCGGCCGCTCGGCGCCGGCGGGGCAACCGTTCTGAGCTGGGCAGGCGTGCGCGGCGTGGTCACGCTCGCCCTGGCGCTGAGCTTGCCGGAGGGTTTCCCCGGCCGTGACTTTATTCTCGCCACGTCCTTTACGGTCATTCTCGGAACCGTACTCGTGCAGGGCACAACATTGGGGCGGGTGATTGCCTGGGCGCGGCTGGCGCCCGAGACGGAAAGAGCGCGCCTGACAATGAGCCAGGCGGAAGCCGCCATGGCACAGGTGCAGCTCGGGATCGTGCAAAACCTGGCCTATGACGCAGAGGGAAAGCTCATCCATCCGCAATTGCTGGAGCGCTATCAGCGCAGGGCGACAGCTATTGTCGACTATGCAGAGAGAACCGAGCACTACGTGCCGCTGCTCCATGCTCATTTCGACGTTGTTCTCGAAGCGGTTGCGACGGGGCGCCGGGAACTCATTCGCCTCCACCGCGCCGGCGACATCGATGACGAGACGTTGGACGAGCTAGAACGCGATCTCGATCTCGAGGAACTGAGCGCGATCTCGGCCAAGGCCTGACGTTCGGTATCTCGCACCGCGGCGCGTGCCTATCCGGCCACTGTAAACTTGGCTTCCCGCGCTAAATGGCAATCTGTTCGCCGAGCTCGACGACACGGTTCGACGGCAGGTTGAAGTAATCGGAAGGATCGATCGCCAAGCCTTCCAATGCCATGAATATGCGCTCCTGCCAGCCGGGCAGGCCGGTGTTCGGCGTCCTCACGAGGTTCCGTCGACCGAGATAGAAAGAGGTCTTCATGATCTCGAACTTGAAACCTCCCTCCCGGCAGAGCGCCAGCGCCCTGGTGACATCAGGGTCGTCCATGAAGCCGAAGGTGAGATCGAGGCGCACGAAGCGCGGCGAGAGTTGGCTGATCTTGATGCGCCTGTTGTCGGGGACATAAGGTTCGTCTTCGGTCCAGACGGTTAGGATGACGTTCTGCTGGTGGAGCACGTGGTTGTGCTTGAGATTGTGGAGCAGAACGTTCGGCGTCCGGTCCGGGACGCTGGTCAGGAAGACTGCCGTTCCCGGAACGGTGACCGGCGAATGGTCCGACTTTCGCTCGATCGATCTGATGAAGGAATCAAGCGGGATTTCATTGTTGGCGCGCAGTCTCTTCAAATAGGCCTGCCCGCGGGTCCATGTCCACATCAGGATCATGATCGCCAGCGCAAGGGCGACCGGAACCCAGCCGCCATCGTAGATCTTCAAGAGGTTGGCCGCCAGGAACAGGACTTCGATGATGAAGAGCGGCAGCAGCAGGGCAGCGGCGAGCACGAGGGAGTAACCCCAGACGGCGCGAAGGAACTGGAAGACCAGCATGGTCGTGATGACCATGGTTCCGGTCACCGAGATGCCGTAGGCCGTCGCCAGCGACTCGGAGTCGCCGAAGGAAAAGATCAGCATCAGGACGCCGACCAAGAGGAGAAGATTGACGCTCGGCACGTAGATCTGGCCGGTGTTGGTCTCCGACGTGAACTTGATCCGCAGCCGCGGCAGAAAGCCGAGGTGAACGGCCGAGCGGGCCAGCGAAAACGCACCTGTTATGACAGCCTGGCTGGCAATGATCGTCGCCATCGTCGCCAGCAGCACCACCGGCAGCAAGGCCCAATCGGGATACATCAGAAAGAATGGATTGGCAGCCGTTTCGGGATGGGCGAGAACGAGCGCGCCTTGTCCGAGATAGTTGAGAAGCAATGCCGGAAAGACGAGCACGAACCATGCCGTCTGGATCGGGCGGCGCCCGAAATGCCCGAGATCGGCATAGAGCGCTTCGCAGCCGGTGACGGTCAGAAAGACGGCGCCGAGCACGATGAGGCCGACAGTGCCGGCATGCGTGAGGAACAGGAATGCATTGACCGGATTGAGCGCCTCCAAAATAGCCCAGTCGTCACCGATATGGATCAGGCCGCCCGCCGCCATCGCCAGAAACCACAACACCGTAATCGGCCCGAAAAACATCGAAACGGCAGCGGTTCCCCGCGACTGGACGCCGAACAGAACGATCATGATCGCAGCCGACGCCAGCGGCACATAGTCGGCAAAGGCCGGGGTGACCAGCTTCAGGCCTTCGAGCGCCGACATGACCGACAGAGCAGGCGTGATCATCGCATCGCCGATGAAGAGAGCCGCTCCGATCAGGCCGGCGAAGAAGAGCACGGGGACGTTCCGTCCCATCTTCTTCATCAGGAGGGCGAGAAGTGAAAGCGTGCCGCCTTCGCCGTCATTATCCGCCCTGAGAAGGAAGAGCACATATTTGAAGGTCACAATGATCGTCAGCGTCCAGACCATCAGCGAAATGAGCCCGATGACCTCGGCCTCATGCACGCCATCGGCGGCAAAGGGCCTCAGCGCCTCACGAAGGGCATAGAGCGGGCTGGTGCCGATATCGCCATAGACGACGCCGATCGCGCCGACGACCAGTCCGACAAAGCCCTTGCGGCCGGCACCTTCACCCGTATTGTCTGCACGCGTTGACGTCATGGTTCCCCGCTCATGCCACTTGGCCATGCACACAAACATATGCCGCATTGCAGAACGGCAAGTAAATTGATGCGGGTGCGAATTTTTTGTGAGGGCAGAAGGCGGGCCGGGGAGGCCAGCATCCGCTTTTGGCGTCACAAACAGTTGGCTTGACGGTTGTTTCGGCGAGCCGCCAACTTCTCTTGAAACGAGCGGCGGCACCAGCATGCTGACAGGAAGTGTCAGCAACGGTGGGAGATAAGCGAGAACCGCGGATTTTTGGGCCAGTCGCCATTTCGTCGGAACGTCCGGCTATCTCGGATGCCTGGACTTCAATCCCCGCCCCAATCGGAGCAAGTCCCCGAGATGAAGCCGCATCATCGCATTTTCTTCATTCAATTTGCCGTGGCCCTTTCCGTCGGTGCGTTTCTTTCGCGGCTGCCCGATCTGCAGCGCAAGTTCGGTCTTGCCGAAGGCGAACTCGGCCTTTTGCTCGCTGTCTTGTCCTCAGGGGTTCTGTGCGGGCTGACGTTCTCGGTGAGGTTCATCGAGAGGCTCGGTGCACGCAAAACCGCCTTCGTCACCGTCTTCGGCGCCTCACTGTTTTTGGCGCTGATCGCCTGGATGCCTTCGGCTCCGTCGGCGGTGCCTTTGTTCTTCATTGCCGGCATTTTCACCGGGGCATTCGAGATCAACGCCAATATCGAAACCGATCGCCATGAGGCGCTGCTCGGATACCGCATCATGAGCCGGGCTCACGGCATGTGGAGCCTCGGCTTCTGCCTCACCGCCCTTGTTGCCGCCGGCATGCGGCAGGCTGCCGTCTCGATCGAACTGCATACTTTCCTCATCCTCGTCATTGTCTTGATTGCGGGTTCCATCGTTTTCTCCGGGATCGAGAATGCGCCCAAGCGGCGCGATGCTCACCCCGGACATGCGCCGCTTATCGCTTTTCCCACCGTCGGGCTGCTGCCCCTTTGCCTCGTCGGCGCAGCTCCGCTTCTTGCCGAAGGCGCAAGCGTCGATTGGTCGGCAATCTATATGCGGGACGTATTTGCCGTCGAACCATTCGTCGGCGGGCTCGGCGTGACCATCTTCTCCTTGCTGATCGCCATCGGACGGCTCGGCATGGACCCTGTCATCGACCGCTTCAATCCCCGCCCGGTCGCCATAACCCTCCTTGGAATTACGGCCATCGGTGTCGTGATGGTTGCGACGGCGACGCATCCTGTTGTCGCGCTTGCGGGCTTCGGCCTGACGGGGATCGGCTGCTCATCGGTCTATCCGCTTGCCATCTCGGCTGCGGCCCGGCGCAGGGATCGCCCTGCACCGGTCAGCGTTGCAGCACTCGGGCAGACGACGTTTCTCGTGTTTTTCGCCGGGCCGCCGCTGCTCGGTTTCGTTGCCGAACACCTCGGCATCCGCTTCTCGTACTGGGCAGTCGTCCCTGTTCTCGCCGCGGCACTTCTGGTCACCAGAGCGCTTGCCGCGGATACTGATCCGGTCACAGGCCGGCCCGAACCGGTGCAACCTCACGGTTGA
Organism: Rhizobium sp. BK619; assembly: GCF_014195245.1. Taxonomy (NCBI): domain Bacteria; kingdom Pseudomonadati; phylum Pseudomonadota; class Alphaproteobacteria; order Hyphomicrobiales; family Rhizobiaceae; genus Rhizobium; species Rhizobium sp. BK619. The sequence continues at coordinate 207,633 of NZ_JACIBH010000013.1, forward strand.
CTCGCCGCGCCGGCTATCCGCTGTCCGGCAGCGTCCATCTCCACAACCGACAGGGTGGCGCACGACCAGCTTTGGCTGCTGAATGGGCGCGGGCGCAATGTATTTCCCATCGCGACTAAGTATTATTGGGGTCGTCTTAAATATAGCTCGTATAGGTGATGGCCGCGACCGCTCACTGCTGTCAACTTTTTGGTGAATCAACTTGTTGCTCAATCACTTGCGGGTGCGGGTCATCCTACCCAGAAGGAACTGGGTTTGGATGGCGAAACTCTAGTCTTTCGGCCCGACAAAACATGCGGTTTGCTGAGTTTTCGATGGTCGGGGCCAGCCCCTGCCTGCAGCGGTTTCGTGCCTTTCTCCAGCCTAATTTCCGCCGTCAAAATGCCAGTATTAGTTGTTTCTAAATCACGCCATAATTGGCTTCTACGTTGCCGCGCCTGTTTTATTCTTCGCCACATTTCGGAATTTCAGCGTTATACAAACAATGGTGGGTAACTATGAAGGTTATTCTCGTCATCGTCCTCACGGTGCTTGCCGTGCCCTGTGAGGCGGACATGCTGGGCACGGCGGTCAAGTACAAGAGCATGCACGAACGCTCCATCTCCTTCCTCAGCATCAATCCCCGCAGGGTATCGTGGTGCGGGGCGTTCCTGGCCTTTGTCGCCAAGCGATCTTCGCGACAACCACCGCCCAACCCCAATATGGCGGTGTCCTGGAGGAAGTTCGGCAAGCCGGTGTTCTTCGGCGCCGCCAGGCGAGGGGATGTTGTGGTCATCCGCACCGGAAGGCGCTTTCATGTCAGCCTTTTCGATCACATCGACCAGCGCCGGCAGTACGTCTACCTGTTCGGCGGCAATCAATCCAATCGCGTGCAATTGTCCAGGTACCGCGCCAGCTCAGTCGTCGCAGTGCGACGATGAGGGCGGAGAGAAGGGTGCACTTGTGTCACCCGACGGTGTCGCTGCGTGCCAGCGGCCAGACTTTGCAGGGCTATGGATTGGCAAAGGACGCAACGGCTTTTGTTTTGATGCCTGTCGTTATCCCGGAACCGCTGTACACTTCCGGGCGACATGCATTAGCGCTGATGAGAATTGCCGCTGACGCTCCTGAACGCAGCGATGATGCTCTCCGCCGCCAGTTCCGCCTGATCCGATGTCGTCTGAAAATTGGTGACGGAGAGGCGTAACACGTCGCGGCCGTGCCATTTGGCGCCGCCGGCAAAGATCAGGCCATCCGCCTGGATCTTTTCGATCGTCTTTCGGGTCATGGCATCGCCTTCTTCGTCCGGGCGGTCGGCTGCGAAGCGGATGACGAGCTGGTTCAGCGCGACCTCGTTCAGAATGGCGATGCCGGGCTCGCGCCCGAGCAGGTCGGCCGCAAGGCGTGCCGAGGCACAGCACTGGTCGATGAGAGCGGCCACGCCTTCGCGGCCGAGATGTTTCAGCATTGCCCAGGTGGCAAAGCCGCGCGCCCGTCTTGATAGCTCCGGCACGTAGTGGGAAGGATCGCGTTCGCCTTCGCCGGCGAGCGGCAGATAGCTTGCGGCGATCGTCATGGCGCGGCGATGGGCGAGCTCGTTGCGGACGATCGCATAGCCGCAATCATAGGGGGTCTGCAGCCATTTGTGGCCGTCGGTCGCCCAGCTGTCGGCGGCTTCGATGCCGCGGCTGAGATGGCTGGTCTTCACCGACGCCTGCGCCCAGAGGCCGAAGGCGCCATCGATATGTACCCAGGCGCTTTTCGCTTTCAGCAGCGGGATGATCGCGGCGAAGTCGTCGAAAGCGCCGGTATTGATCTGTCCCGCCTGGAGAATGGCGATGATGGGACCGGAGACCGTATCGAGCGCGCCGTCCAGCGCGGCCGGGTCTATCCGTCCCACCGGATCGGTGCGCACGCGCAGCACGCGATCATGGCCGAGGCCCAGGAATTGCAGCGCGGAGAATACCGTCGTGTGAGCATCGTCACCGATCAGCACGGTGATTTCGGGCGCGCCGAACAGGCCGCGGACATCGCCATCCCAGCCGACCTGGCGCAGCACCTCGCCGCGGGCGGCGGCAAGGCAGGTGAAGTTCGCCACCGTCGCGCCCGTGACGAAGCCGACCGAGCTTTCAGCCGGCAGCTTCAGGAGATCGAGAAGCCATCTCGCAGCGACCGTCTCGACGGCGGCAGCGGCCGGGGCGGCGGTATGGTTTCCGGCATTCTGGCCCCAGGCGCTGGTGAGGAAATCGGCTGCGACGCCGACGGGATGGGAACCGCCGATGACCCAGCCGAAGAAGCGTGGGCCTGTCGTCGCATGCAGCCCGGGTTCGGCGCCATCCGCGAGCTGCGTGATGACCTCAAGCATCTGCGAACCGACCGTTGGCAGCGGCTCGTCAAAACAGGCAAGCGAGGTGGCGTAGTCGTGAGTGGGCATATGGCGGGCGGGTGCCGCCTGCCGAAACCCGGCCGCAAGTCGGGCAGCTTCCTGAAACAGAGATGCAATTGCCGACATGCGGATCCCCCTGCCGCCGACCGTCCCCCTCGACGCAAGCTGTCGGCGCAGGCAGTCTAACCGATCTTGCCGACGCTGTCTCGGCGGCGAAATATAAGATCGATCTTGGGGGGCGCGGAATTTGCAGCCTTACGCCGCCGCCGGTTGCGTTTGCTCAAGAACACCCAGCAGCCAGGCGACGCCGGCATCCATCAAGGCGACCTTGGGCAGAGCGGCATTGATGTGAAATCGCGTGAGCTCCAGCGGCGCGTTGACGCTTTCCAATCCGAAGCGCGCCGCATGAATGGCGGCAAACCGTCTCGGCAATGCGCAGAGCAGATCGGTCTCGGCGAGGATGGCGAGGGCGAATGTGAAATTCGGCACGGTCAGCGCGACACGCCGCGCGCAGCCGTGCTTAGCCAGGGCCTCGTCGACGAAACCATGGGGATCGCCGCTGAGCGAGACGACCAGATGCTGCATCTCACAATATCTGGTCAGGCTCGGTTCGCCGGCGAAGGCATGGCCGGTGCGCATCGCCACGACGAAATCCTCCTCATAGAGCCGGCTGAGATGGAAGCGCTGCGGAATGTGCTCGGTGGGGATGACCGCGATATCGGTCAGCCGGTCGTCGAGATCGGCGAATGCGTCGCGCCATGCACGCTCCGGCGAGGTTTCCTTCGGCGCCGGCAGCAGTTGGCGGATGCCGATATCGATGCCGGGTGCGGTGCGGTGAAGCTTGTCGAGAAGCGGCGCCAGCAGCACGGCGGAAACGCCGTCCGGTGCGGCGATCGTGAAGCGGCGGGTGGAGTTTGCGGGATCAAAGGGTTCGGCGTCCGAAAGCATGCTGCGCACGCGGGCGAGCACATCGGCGATCGGTGCTGCCAGTTCCATGGCGCGCGCCGTCGGCACGACGCCCTTGGGCGCTCTGAGGAACAGTGGATCGTTCAGCAGTCGCCGCAGCCGGCCCAGCCCATGGCTGACGGCTGAAGAGGTAAGGTTCAGCTGCGCGGCGGCGCGGCCGACATGACGCTCCTCCAGCACGGCCTCGAAAAGCACGAGCAGATTGAGATCGCTGCGGGAGAGGTCAATTGGATTCAGCATATCGCTGAAATCATATCATTGGATTCAGTGTCGCTGAAGTGGGATTTGTCCTGTGGCGGGCGCAAACGGCGTTCGCAGCGCTGAAGGAGCAAGGTCATGTCATTCCCATCCAGTTCAATGCCGGCCGAGAGTTCCATCGCCGAAAAGGCGTGTGCGGAGCTCATCTGCCGCACGGCCGAGGCGAATGCGGCGCTGATGCGCGGCGACATCGATGCATACCGCGTCTTGAACCCGCACGCGGCCGATTACACGCTGATGTCGCCATTCGGCGGGCGACCGACGCATGAGGCAGAGTTGACGCGGGAGCGCTGGCAGGCGATCGGCCGTTTCTTCGCCAACGGTACCTTCGAACAGGAGGTCGTGCAGGCTTATGCATCAGCCGACATGGTTGTCCTTGCCGTCATCGAACGATGCCGGGTGGAGGTCGGCGGTCTGCCGATGCAGGACTGGCCGTTGCGCGTTACCCTGGTTTATCGCCGCGAGGGCGCAGAATGGCGGTTGGCGCACCGCCATGCCGATCCTCTCGCCAAGGGTATCAGCCTGGAACAGGCAAGTGTTTTGGCGCGGGGTGAGGCATTGTGACGCCAGCCGACGCGCATCTTTGACGAACTGCACCCCGCGAATTCCGGGGGGGAGATGGCAGGATTGAGCGGCAGCCGACGTTGACATGCGCGTCTCGCCTTTGCCGGGATGGCCAAGATAAATCGAGCAGTGCGGGAGATGTTTCCTGTGACTCGCCAATAACTATCTTATTATGCGTGGTTCATTTCTGAATTTTACTGGTTTCATCTAAAATCTATTGCCTTTTATTCAAGTATCATTCAATGATGCGGAAATATCATTCGCGCCGCTGTCAAGGCCGCTCTGCCAATCAGCGAGGGATATGCACTGAAGTATTTCGTTCTCTATACGCTGATTTGCATGGTGGTCGGGATAGTTCTTCTCGTCATTGTCCGTCAGACTGCCCCCTTCAAGCTGGACAAACCGAGCGATCAAACGACCGAGTGGTCAGCCGATGGATCGGCGACGGGGTCCACCGATCAGCCGGATAATCTGGTTGTACGGTCGACGCGCGAGCCGGCGACCGAGCGACCGGCCGTCCGGCCGTCCAATCAATGGGACCTGCGGCCAACGAACCAGCCGACGGACGGGGAACCCTCGGGCGTCCGGAAGGGCGGCCGGGTGGGAACCCCGGCGCAGTAATTGCAGCCGGAGCCTGCCTCGTCCTTCGAGGCCTCTCAGAATGAGGCTTTCTGGGGTGCGGCATCTTCCGCCATCCTGAAGCGGAGCCTCGAAGGACACGCTCCAGCATTTCCCCTGCATTCTTCCGCCGCCCGCGCATCCTGTCTTCGGGACCCCTTGCGGGCTATCTCGGGATGGGCTCTTCCAGGCGTTGGCGCGAGGCGGGTGCAATAGGGGCCGGATTTCAGTCATCGTCTCCGCTTGCATCGGCCGGAACACACTGTCATGACGACAGCTGAGATATCCGGGAGGTCTCCGAATGGATGCAAGCGGCGTAACGATCAGGCACATCCAGGCAGGCGAGGTGGAGGCCTTCCGGCGCATCCGTCTGGAAGCGCTTCGCACCGAACCCGCCTCCTTTGCCAGCCGCTACGAAGACTGGGCGGCTCTTTCCCTGGATGAGTGGCGCAACCGCCTGAGCGAGCCGGTTTTCATTGCGTTTCAGGGCGGTGAGCCCGTCGGTATCATGGGCCTGCTCCGCCAGCGGTCGAGCAAGATGGCCCATCGGGCGACGATCATCATGGTCTACATCGGAAGGAGCCTGCGCGGCACCGGTCTTGCCGAGAGGCTTCTTGATGTCGTTGTCGATCATGCGCGCGATATCGGCATCCGGCAGCTCGAACTCTTCGTCAGCGCGGAGAACGCGGCGGCGATCCGGTTCTATACGCGGCAGGGTTTCTCCGAGGTCGGCCGGATCCCTGCCGGGGTTCTGGAAGAGGGCAGGGAGATCGACGACGTCATCATGGCCCGCCGTCTGGTCGATTAGGCCTCGCGCGAAATTGTAGCGCATTTGCTCTACCTGATCTATTGACCTCAAGCACGGTTGGGGTGGGAGGATGCCGACACAAGCTGGTAGAGGTTCGCCCGTGACGAAAATATTGAGAGACGAGGATCTGGCCGACAATGCGTTGATGGGTGTTGCTATCGATGCGCTCGAGACCGCTTTTCTTGCGAGAGCCGGCAATCGGCTGGTCTCTCCGCCCCGGCATCATGTGTCCTTTCCCGATCGAGGCGATCTCGTCTTCACCGTCGGCGGCATGCTTGGCGACAAACCGCTTGCGGGTTTTCGCGTGTACGAAACATTCGACGGGGTAGAGCATTCGCAGATCGTCGCGGTGTGGTCGGCCGACGATGCCAGGCTCAAGGGCATCGTTCTCGGTGAGCGCCTCGGCAACCTCAGGACCGGGGCCATCGGAGGTCTCGCCGTCCGCCATCTCAGCGCGCCCGGCGCCAGGATCGTCGGGATCATCGGCAGCGGAGCGCAAGCGCGAACCCAGCTTGCCGCAGCCGCCGCCGTTCGAAAACTGGACCGCGCCCGCGTTTACAGCCGCGACGAGAACAATCGCGCCGCCTTCGCAAGCGAGATGCAGCACACCCTGGGGCTGGAGGTGGAGCCCGTCGAAAGCGTGTCAGAAGCTGTTTATGAGGCAGATATCGTCATTTGCGCGACGGCGAGCCAAGCGCCTGTCCTCCATGCGCGCGATCTGAAGCCCGGCGTCCACGTCAACACCGTCGGCCCGAAAATGCTTGAGGGATACGAACTCGGTCTTGATATCGCGGACGCCGCTGCCGTGATCGCGACGGATTCTCCCGAACAGACCCGGGCTTACGCTTCGCCCTTTTTCCTCGCCGGTTGCGGCAACGAGGATCGCATGGCCGACCTTGCCAACATCATTGCCGGGAAAGCCGCCGGGCGGGGATCGCCTGAGGATATAACGCTATTTTGCTCCGTAGGTCTTGCCGGGACCGAAGTCGTTGTCGCCTCTGCGATCCTCGATAGGGTGGGCGTGCCGGTGTAGGTTTTGATTCAGGGGTGGGCGTCAAGCCTTTGTTTTAACGCAGGTATGGTTGAGGCGGGAGGCAGAGACAGGGAGACGCCAAATGAAAGGGCGCAGCATCCTCCCACGTCCCTTATGCTGACACGCGCAGCCCGTAGGCGGAGCCTCGAAGGACACAACAGCGCTGCTCCTTGCTCCTATCTTGTGTCGGCGCGCCCGCCTCGTCCTTCGAGGCCCCCACGGGGCACCTCAGGATGAGGCTCTCTTTGGGGCTGGCGCGAGCGGAGGGGTAACCGTTGCCGGGGCAAACCCACGGCAATTCACCGCCTGTTCTTGGGCCGCGGCATCCTCCGTCGTCCCTCATCCTGAGGTGCGCAGCCCGATAATAGGGCGGAGCCTCGAAGGACACGCCGCAGCGCTGCTTCTCGCATCATCCACGCTGGCGCAGCCGCCTCGTCCTTCGAGGCCCCTGCGGGGCACCTCAGGATGAGGCTCTCTAGAGGGCTGGGCGCAACCAGGGACGCGCTTAGACTTTGATTCAAGAACGCACTTCAAGCCTCCGTTTACCCTGTCTCTTCGCCCTTTCTCAGGCCAGATCCAGGACATCCTGCATGCTGTATTCGCCTGCTGTGCGTCCCGCGACCCAGCGAGCGGCGGCAAGTGCGCCGCGGGCGAACATGCCGCGGTCGAGCGCCGAATGCGAAAGTGTCACGACTTCCTCGGCGGCGGCAAACAGCACACTGTGTTCTCCGACGAGCCCGCCGGCGCGCAGGACGGCGAAGCCGATTTCGCCGGGCCGCCGTTCGCCGGTGATGCCGTCGCGGCCGCGCCGCTCGACGGCGGCGAGGGAGACGCCTCGGCCTGCGGCGGCTGCCTCACCGAGCATCAGCGCCGTGCCGGACGGCGCGTCGATCTTCCTGTTGTGATGGGCTTCGAGAATTTCGATATCCCAGCCCTGCGCGGGAAGGGCGCGCGCGGCCTGGGCGACGAGGCCGAGCAGCATATTCAGGCCGATGGAGAAATTGCCGGAGCGCAGGATCGGAATCGTCCGGGCGGCCTCCGTGATCCGTTCGAGTTCGTCCGGTTCGAAACCCGTCGCCCCAATTACCAGGGCCGGTCCGCCGGCCGAGGCGCACAAGCCGGCAAGTTCAGCGGCGGCACGTCCTGTGGTGAAATCCAGGATCACGTCGGCGGCGGCGATCGCAGCCGAACGGTCGATCAGCCCTCCACCGATGGAGCCGGGACGAGCGATGCCGCCGACGACTGCAAAAGCCGGATCGGCCGCCAACAGCGGCAGGGTGGCGCGACCCATGCGGCCGTTCGCGCCGGCGACCGCTATTTTGATTGGTGGCGTCACAGTTTTTCCTTGCTGCGGTATTCCGATGGAGGGGCTGTCTTCATCCGGCGTTCGCGCCGGAGAAGGGATTTGCACCTACCGCACTTCCGCTCCCGGCGCAAAGTGGGGATCTCCTCAGGCCGTCCCCGTGAACGGCTGGCCCTTACCAGTTGCCGGGATCGGCGGTGTGATCGATGCTGGCGAATTCATCCGCCTTTTCCCGATCCAGCTTCACCTCCATGGTCACGCTTGTTTCGTCGGTGACCGCGTAGCGGTCAGGGACCGATCCTTTTGATAGTTCCTGGTACATGAGCAAGGCAGCCTCTTCGGCGGTATCGGCCTCGATCTCCCGGGTGAGGGTAACGGTGAATCTATGCATGGTTCGGCCTTTCGATCGGCGCGCTTGCGATGCGCAGCTTACGCAGTCTGACACGAGTTTTGTGGCAAGGACACAAAAAGCGTATCGCTTAGAATTTGATTCATGCGATGGTTTCAGGTTCTTGTTTTTATGGATGTCGCGGTCACGGCGTCTTCTGCTATCGCGCTTTTGGTCAGTTGGCAGGGCGCGGCGATCGCCGCCGGGAAATTGTTTCGGTGGGCTGGAGAAACCCGGATTGCTTCTTATTTCACCGAGGGAATTCGAAACGAAAAGCGAAAAGGACCCGCGCAATGGCAAAGAACACGATCTGCGTATGGTACGACAAAGACGCCGAGGCGGCGGCCCGCTTTTATGCGGCGACGTTTCCCGACAGTGCCGTCGGCGCCGTCATTCGGGCACCGGGAGATTATCCGGATGGCAAGCAGGGCGACGTATTGGTCGTTGAGTTCACCGTGGCGGGTATTGCCTGCATCGGCCTGAACGGGGGGCCTACGTTTAAACACAGCGAGGCTTTCTCGTTCCAGATCGCAACCGACGATCAGGAGGAAACCGATCGCTACTGGAACGCCATCGTCGGCAATGGCGGCCAGGAAAGCGAGTGCGGCTGGTGCAAGGATAAATGGGGTGTGTCCTGGCAGATCACGCCGCGCGTCCTCTCCGAAGCGCTGGCGGCAGGTGGGGGGCAGGCAAAGCGGGCTTTCGATGTGATGATGACGATGAGGAAGATCGATGTCGCAGCGATCGAGGCGGCCCGGCGCGGCTGAGGGGTCTGCCCGAAGCCAAGAGATATCAGGCTGTCAGAACCAGAGGTCGCGCACGCAGCGCCCTTTGGTGGGAAGATCTTCGAAGGTGTCCAAGCCGTCGAAATGATCGATGGGCAGATCGGCGACGAGATCCGGCGGCGCAAGCCGCATGTTGACCGCCATGCGCCGGCGACCATCCTTTTGAAGCCGCAGGCCGCGCCAGCTCAAGACGCAGGCGCAGGATGGGCAGAACAAGATTTCGAGGGACGATGTCTCCCGGCCGGAACGGGTATAGGAGGCGGTTTCTCCGCTGAGCGCGATACGCTCTCCTTCGTAATCATAGGCCCAGAGAGTGCCGTAGCGGCGGCAGAGGGTGCAGTTGCAGGCGGTGACCGAGCCGGGATCGCCTTCGAGCGTCCAGCTTGCCTTGCCGCAATGACATGAGCCCGTCAGCATGAGTGTTCGTTCAATCTGCTGTTTCTTCAGGTGCATCCTGCCCCAATCGCGAGGCGATCGCAATTGGGCTTTTAAGCGCCTCGCTTCCCTCCGCTCGCTAGCCCGTTTGGTCAACTTATGAAATTTCTGGTTGAGATGGCGGCCGAAAGATGATCCCCTGCGACTTGGCGCAGCCGAGTCCACGCTTCATCCCAATTTTTGATCCGAGCGGCCCATGTCGATTTCCGATGCGATCTACCGTCCCTTCGAAACCTGGATCCGGCCGCTCGACATTCCGTACCGGCCGCTGCCTTCCAAGGGGCCTGCGGCCGTCCTTCTGCACTTCATTTCGATGTTTCGAGGCGTTCTCATCGCTTTGGCGCTTTCTTCGATGGCGATCGAAGCAATCAACCTCACGATCGTCTGGGGGCTTTCGGTCATTGTCGACGGTGTGACTCAAAAGGGCGCGCCTGCTTTCCTGAACAGTGAATGGCCGCTGCTTGCCTTCCTCGGCCTCCTGATCTTTCCAGCCATGCCAATCGCCTCGTTTCTTCTCAACACTTTCAATTCGCATACGCTCGGCGTCGGTATGCCTGCCGCCATCCAGTGGCAGGGTCACAAGGCGGTGGAGCGGCAGGATCTGGCTTTCTTTCACGATGTTTTTGCCGGACAGGTCTCCTCGCGCCTGTCGCAAGTGGCGTCCTCCGTCCAGCAGCAGATCGTTGTCGCCTTCCAGGCCATTCCGCGCTTCCTGTTGCAGATGGTCGGTTCCGTGCTCTTGCTGGTGAGTTTGTCCTGGCAGCTTGCCCTGCCGGTCGTCATCTGGATCGCGCTCAATGTAGCGCTCGCCATCAGGATGGCGCCGGTCTTCACTGAGCGTTCGCGGCGCACCGCCAAGCAGCGCAGCCTCGTCGCCGGTGCTATTACCGATCTCTACACCAACATGCAGATGATCAAGCAGTTTGCGGCTGAAGACAGCGAAGCGGGTGCCATCCGCCGCATCATCCAGAAATCCGTGCAGACGCAGCACAAGGAGCAACGCATCTACCGCACGTCGGAATTGATCGTCGTGGCGCTCAACATGATGCTGTGGCTCGCCATGCTTTCGATCGGCTTTTCCGGGCTCATCAACGGCTTTCTCACGGTCGGCGAGTTCGTCGGCGCGGTCTATATCCTGCACCGGCTGTCCGGGCACACCTTCACTTTCTTGCAGATGGGACAGCAGATCTTCCAAGCGATCGGCACGATCAAGGACGCCATGCCGGTCATGACGACGCCGCCGACCATCACCGACCGGCCGGATGCGTCAAGTCTCACGGTCAGCCGCGGGGAGATCCGCTTCGAAAAAGTCCACTTCGCCTACAAGTCGGGCAAGCCGGTCATCGATGCGTTGTCGCTGACGGTGCGGCCCGGCGAAAAGGTGGGCCTGGTCGGCCTCTCCGGCGCCGGCAAGACCACGCTCGCAAATCTGCTCCTGCGCTTCTACGACATCGGCGACGGCGCGATCCTGATCGACGGGCAGGACATTCGGGCGGTCACGCAGTCGAGCCTTCGCCGCGCCATCGGGGTCATCGCGCAGGATGTCGCGCTGCTGCACCGGTCGGTCGGCGATAATATCCGCTATGGCCGGCCGGAGGCGACGCGGGACGAGATCGAAGAGGTGGCGAAGATGGCAAGCGCCGATGCCTTCATTGCCGATCTTACCGATGGCGAAGGCCGCAAAGGTTATGACGCTTTCGTCGGCGATCGCGGCATCAAGCTTTCCGGCGGCCAGCGGCAGCGTGTCGCTATCGCTCGCGTTCTCCTGAAAGACGCACCGATCCTGGTACTGGACGAGGCGACCTCGGCGCTCGACAGCGAATCCGAAGCCGCCATCCAGGAGAGGCTGAACCTCGTCATGGAGGGAAAGACGGTGATCGCCATCGCGCACCGCCTCTCGACCATCGCCAGGATGGACCGGATCGTCGTGCTCGATCACGGGCGGATCGTGGAAGAGGGCAGGCCGGACGAGCTGGTCGAACGCGATGGCCTGTTTGCCCGTCTTTGGAAACGCCAGACCGGCGGCTTCATTCCCGAAGACATCGATGAACCGGCTTCGCCTGCGACCTGACGAGCGATGTCGTTGCCGCAAAGCCGCTGCACGGTTTTGCGCGACGTGCTTTCGGATGCCGTCAGCGAACCAAGAGTAGGCGGCCGCCGATCAAGATCAGCGCGGCGCCCATCACGCGCTCGATGCTGGCCTTGAAGCGCAGGAAGCCGGCGGAAACGCGCGGGTTCGAAAAGAAAAAGGCCAGGCCGCAATACCAGAGGGCCGAAAGAAGGAAGCACGTCAGGGCGATGACGCAATAGAGCCAGACGGGCGCTTGTGTGGGGATGACAAGCGCAAAGATACTGCCGAAGAAAGCCACCGATTTCGGATTGGTCATGCTGACGACGTAAGCGCGGCGCATGGCGGAGCGCCAAGAGACTTCGCTCGGTCCCGTCGGGTTCAAGGGCTTGGACGCGTTGCGGATCATCTTCAGGCCCAGCCAGATCAGATACAATGCGCCGACAACCTGCAACATCATATGCAGCCATTCGAAATGGGTCAGCAGAAAACCGAGCCCCGCCATCGCCATGATGGCCCAGGTCAGGGATGCGATCGCAAGTCCGAGACCTGCGAAGAGCCCGGCAGCGCGCGATACCGTCATGCTTGTGTTGGTGACGATGATGAAATTCGGCCCGGGGCTGACGAGGGAGGCGATGTAGACGCTGACGAGCAATGCGAGCGAATTGATATAGTCCATCCGGCTTTCCTACGTTGCTGGCCCGAGCCTATGCGAGGCCGGTGGCTTTTGAAAGGGCTTCTCACTCACGGGCTGCCGGGCCCGTCCGTTGCGGCACCCCTTGACGATCACGGCGGCAATCCTGCCTACTGCCGGCAAGGGAACCGGGGGCAGAGTGGTTATGATCAATCCGCCGAGCAACGCGGGAATGCGCGACCCCGATGTCACCGTCCGTCGCATTCTCAAGGTCAACCATGCGGGCGAGTTCGGCGCCATCAGGATCTATGGCGCCCAGATCCTGATGGCCCGGCGGCTGTTTCCCGGCATCGTGCCGGCGCTGGAAGAAATGCGTGAGGACGAAATCGAGCATTGCCGGCTGTTTCGCGAGGCAATGCCTGCAAGGCGCGCCAGGCCCTGTCGCGTCATGGCCTTCTGGAGCCTCGGCGGTTCCGTGCTCGGCATGCTGACGGCGCTTGGCGGGCGCAACATGATCTGGATCTGCACAGAGGCGGTGGAAAGCACGGTCCATCGCCATCTCGAAGACCAACTGGCTTTCCTTGCCCAGCGTGATCCCGAGCTTCACGCCCTCATCGCGTCGATCCAGGAACAGGAGCTGGCGCATCTGAGGAAAGCCGAAGACAGCCAGAAGAGACGGGGCCTGCGCCACGCCTTGCTGCTGCCCGTCATCGGTGCCCTGACCGACGTGATGATCTGGCTCTCCACCTGGGGAGACTCGAGCTGGATGCGGGCCGAAATGACGCGTGCGGGGAGGGGATAGGCTTTGATGGGTCAGTTCAGAGGAAGTGATGGCCGAAGAAGAAACGGTAAGCTTTGAGGTCGGTGGGTGTCGTGTTGTCGGAACATTGTGTCTGGCAGCCTCGGAAAACGCACCGATTGTCGTGCTTCTCCATGGGTTCGGAGGAACGCGGCACGAACTTATGATTTCTCACACCGGCACCGGTATCCTGGCTCATACGGCGGAGAAACTCGCATCTCTGGGTTTTTCGAGCCTCAGGATTGACTTTCGAGGTGTCGGCGAAAGCGGCGGACATTTTCAAGACACCACGTATAATCGCCAGGTCGAGGATTGCATCGCTGCGATGGACTTCGTCAGCGATCTGCTGTCGGCTGGTCCAAATGCGATATTTCTGCTGGGATGGAGCCAGGGTGGGCTGGTTGCTGCTGTGGCGGCGGGCCGTACAAATCGACCAGCGGCGGTCGCGCTCTGGGCTCCCGTCGGCGAACCGAAAGTTTCCTTTCCAGCCTTGATCGGGCGCGATGTGTATGAACGGGCGCTCGCAAGCCGATCGCCTACCAATGTCCAGATGCCGTGGGGCGTATCGCTAACCCTCGGGCATGAATTCTTTGCCGACGTCGAAAATCTGGATCCGTTGGACGAGATTGCCAACTATCGTGGACGGGTTTTTATTGCGGAAGGTAGTCTGGATACTGCTATTCCTCTGGGAACGGCGGCAAAATTCGCTCAAGCGCACAAGGGTGCATACCAAGTTTGGGAGGCTCCGATGGATCACATTTTCAACACTTCTGAGAACGTCGAGGTGCTGGACAAGCTGATCACCGCCACGGCACGGTTTTTCGGTGCGCGACCGATTTGAGGTGAATCAAGATGCGGTACGCGGCTCGATGCCCCTTCGATCCAGGCGGATTTCCTCGGCCACTATTCGACAAGCCCGAGCATCGGGCCGTAGCCGCCGTGCCAGGAGCGGTCGTTGCGGCCCATCGCCGGATGGTACAGCCCGACGCCGTTTCCACCGTCGAGGAACAAGGCGTCGGGGCATTGCAGCTGATCGCGGAAGAGCCGTGCGAAATCGTGGAAATTCACTCCATCTTCGCTGATCGCCAAGCGAACCGTGCCCGCCGCGCAGACGCCGATACCGCTTCGGCGGGTTCGATCCGTCGAGCCGGGGATGAAAATCGGGTTCAGCTTGTCGGCGATGACAAGCATCGGACCGGACTGCGTGGCGAACCGCACCTTCTGCGCACGCTTCAGAAATTCATCGGTTGGCAGTATGCCGGCGCCGGTTTCACCAAGAAAGAATACGCCGTTCGGCTTCTTGTAGAAATTCGGCACCTGGCCGGCGGAGCTTTCGGCCTTTGCGGTATTGGCGGGTTTCAATTCCCTGGCGTTCTCGACATACAGCCCCATCGGCGAAAAATCCGCCCGGTACATGCCGGCATTGACGGCCAGCGCCAGCGTCTTGCCTTCTGCGCCAACGGCTTCGGCAAGGCTTGAAAAAGTCCGGTAAGGCTCGCCATCGGCGCCCTTCCAGAACAGGCGCAGGTCGGATTTCCCCGTTTGCAGGGTGCAGACGACGTATTTCGCCTCTTCGAAAGTCTCCTGGTCGCATTGCTCGGCATGGGCCTGATGCAGGGGTGTCATCGTTGCTACCAGCATCATGGTGGCAGCGAACGCGGCTTGTTTGAAATAGGTCATCGGCGTCACGTCCTCGAGCTGTCTACCATGTGCCCGACAGAGCCGCGCCGGCGAGCAGCACGCCTGTCAGGATATTGGCGAGGAACAGGCGATAATTCAGGTCAGGGCGGGCAAGGTCGATCCGCCGGGTCTGCCAGGCAAGGTGGGCTGCGATCACCAGCATTCCGATTGCATAAGGTGGCGACATCTCCAACAGCCAGCCCCCCAGCGACCACGCCGCAACGGCCAGAGCATAGAACAAGCCGATCCACAACTTGCCGCGCCGGCCGAACAGGCTTGCCGTCGATTTCAAGCCGAGGCGGGTGTCATCCCTGACATCGACATAGGCATAGACCGTATCATAGCCGATCTGCCAGGCGACGGCCCCGGCCCACATCAGCACAGCGCCGGCCGGGATATGGCCGGCAATTTCGGCCCATGCCATCAGCATGCCCCAATTGAACGCCGCGCCCAGCACGGCCTGGGGCCAGTGGGTGAAGCGCTTGCAGAGCGGATAGACAAAGACGAGCGGCAGAACCGATATTGCGATCAAACGCGTGTAAGGCGTCAGGAAAAACAGAAGCGAGGCCGCGAGCATGAGTTCGGCGACCAGAAAGACGAAGGCCTGCAGCGTGCCGATATCTCCGCTTGCAAGCGGCCGAAAACGGGTCCGCTCAACGTGAGCGTCAAAGTTCCGATCCGCGATGTCGTTGACCGTGGAGCCGGCGCTTCTCATCAGCAGGGCGCCGAGAGAGAAGATCACGAGTTCACCGAGGTCCGGCAGGCCGCGCGATGCCTGGATGAGGGCAGCCCAGCACGGGAAAAGCGTCAGCCATATTCCGACCGGCCGATCCAGCCGCGCCAGTCGCGTATATGGCCGCCATGCGGCCGGCAATCGGCGATCCACCCAGTCGCCATAGTGGATGTCGCTGAGATCGGGATGGCTCGAAGTCATCATGAGAGAATCCAAACTTCCTGTCGCAGCGGCCGGGATGGCGACGGCCAGAATAGGAATTTTTGCAAGCGGATCAACGGCTGTCTGCAGCGAACGACAGCCTTGGGTCCGTTCCTATTTGTCGGCGAATACGACATGGGGACCAGCGCCGCGATCGGGCGCATCTGCGGGCAGGCCGAAACGTTTGGCCATTTCGGTCGGGCCGATATCCTCCAGAGATCGGAAGCCTAGGCTCAGCAATCGGTCCGCAAGCTGTTTGGGATCGAAATGCGTCAGCCATGGTTCGCCGGCTGCGGCCGTGCGCGCTCCCATTTCCTCGGCGCGGGCTCGGCGTTCCGCCGGATAGTTCTCCAAGGGTTCGCTGTAGTCAAAGACGATGGACGAACTCGGCAGGCCGGCGACGAAGCGCAGCAGGGCAAAGACCGATGGTTCCGTGAGATAGGGCACGACGCCAAGCCAGATGAAGAAGGAGGCCGTTTCGAGTTCGAAACCGCAATCGGCGAGGCGCATTCCGAGATCTTCCTGCTCGAAATCGACGGGAACGAATGTCGGCAGATTTTGCGTCAGGCCTATCTCGCTGAGCCGCATCTGCTTCCAGCTCTGCGTGGCTGGGTGGTCGACTTCGAAGACCTTCAGGCCGGCATGAGGATTGCGCAGTGCGAAGGTGTCGAGCCCGGCGCCGAGGATGACGGCCTGCCTCACGCCCTTGGCGACGGACAGGGCAAGGCAATCTTCGGCATATCGGCTTCGCGCCGCCATGAAGAGGCGAAAGGACCGCGTGGAGGGAACCTCGGCCTTCAGATCGGCTTCGGCGCTTGCTTCCTCGCCGAGAATCCGGCGGGCATAGGGATCTCGGAAGATGGCGCCGCCATCCACGTTCTGATGTGCGGCTCTATAGGCTGCCGCGCCAATCGCGGTGCGGCTTGGTTCCGTTGCTCGCATGAAAGCCTCTTTATCTGTAAACCTGGACCTTGTTGCCACCACCCGGACTGTGGCCTGGACATTGGAGGATGCTGTCCTGATCGCGATCTTCATTCGTCGGAGCTTGTCATTGCGAGCAAAGTAGAACATGATTTTAACGATGTAAAGATTGGAGATATGACCACGGACAAAGGACCGACCCGCTATCATCACGGCAATCTGCGCCCGACGCTGCTGTCGGTGGCGCGGGCGCTTCTGGAGGAGGGAGGCCCGGCTGCGCTGAGCCTGCGGGAGATCGGCCGCCGCGCCGGCGTCTCAGCTCCGGCGGCGTATCACTATTTCAACAGTCTGGATGCCATTGCGGCGGCGCTCGCCGAACAAGGGTTTGCCGAACTCGGCGAAAGCATCGATGCTGCCTTGGCCGGTTCCCGGCGCCACCTGCTTGCCGGTGGCATCGCCTATGTCGCCTTTGCCCGTTCGAACCCCGGTCTCTACCGGCTGATGTTCGGGGAGGGGTTTCAAGCCTATTCCAAAGGCAATGAGGAAATACGCACCCTGCGGATGCGGGTCTACCGGCAGATGAAGGACGACCTGGAAAAGCGCCTGACGCCGGGCGACGTGCCGAACGCCGCGCTCTTCCTCTGGTCGCTGACGCACGGC
This sequence comes from Rhizobium sp. BK619, assembly GCF_014195245.1. Lineage (NCBI taxonomy): Bacteria > Pseudomonadati > Pseudomonadota > Alphaproteobacteria > Hyphomicrobiales > Rhizobiaceae > Rhizobium > Rhizobium sp. BK619. The sequence continues at coordinate 224,852 of NZ_JACIBH010000013.1, forward strand.
CTGGCCCTGCTGACGATAGACGGCCAGGTCGAAGCGGGAGCCGATCCCGATGCGAAGGTCGAGGAAATCCTGAAGCTCGTCGGCATGGGATTGCCTGCAGTTAGATAGGCTCTTATCGACGCGCTCGGCTCATCCATCTCCACATGGGTTAATCCGGCCGGATTGCTTCAATATGTGCGTGAGCGAAAGGCACGGACATCGGGCAAGGAGCCCGAACATTCGATCCCTACCAGGCCGTACGGGCAGTGCCGAGTGCTGTTGTATGCCAGGAGGATACCTGCGCGATATGCGCTTTGAGCGACACGACGCAGTTTCCCGGAAAACTGAGTTTGTGCATCGTCAAGTGCTTCAGCAATGCCTCCGCATCGCGCTTCTCGGTAAGCGGAAATGTCACAGTCATGCGAGTTCCTCCAACGAACACAGTGAGCATCTGATATAGCTAATGTCTAAATTCTTTTGCGCCGCAACAAGAAAATTTTAATGATAAAATTAAAATCGATTAGTTTTTTCAGTGCGTATTTTTAAGATCGTTTAAAATCGGATTCGGGTCGTGGCTGCCAACGCGCGGACGCAAAGCTGGGCTCATCTGCCGTTGCGGGCTGCCCAGCTCTTGAGCCGCAATCCGTTGAGTTTGATGAAACCTTCGGCGTCGTGATGGTCATAGGCGACGGCGCTTTCCTCGAAGGTGACGAGGTCGGCGGAATAGAGCGAGTAGGGCGAGGTGCGGGAGATGACCGTAGCGCTTCCCTTATAGAGCCGTACCGTCACTTCGCCGCTGACGAAGTCCTGGCTCCGGTCGATCAGAGCCTGCAGCATGTCCCGCTCGGGAGAGAACCAGAAGCCGTTGTAGATCAGCTCGGCGTAGCGGGGCATGATCTCATCCTTCAGGTGTGCGGCGGCACGATCGAGCGTGATCGATTCAATGCCTCGATGCGCCGCAAGCAGGATCGTGCCTCCCGGCGTCTCGTAGACGCCTCGCGACTTCATGCCGATGAAGCGGTTTTCGACGAGATCGAGCCGCCCGACGCCGTGCCGGCCGCCGAAGCTGTTGAGCTCGGTGAGCAAGGCAGCGGGTGTCATGGCCTGCCCGTTCACGGATACGGGGTCGCCGTTTTCGAAGCCGATGGTCACGGTCTCGGGGGTATCGGGCGCATCGACGGGGTCGACCGTGCGCTGATAGATGTATTCGGGCGCAACCTCGGCCGGATCTTCGAGGATTTTGCCTTCGGTGGACGTGTGCAGCAGGTTGGCGTCCATCGAGAAGGGCGCTTCACCGCGCTTGTCCTTCGGCACCGGGATGCGATGCATCGCGGCATATTCCAGAAGCTGCATGCGGGAGCGGATGTTCCATTGGCGCCAGGGAGCAATGACCTTAATCGACGGATCGAGCGCATTGACGGCAAGTTCGAACCGGACCTGGTCATTGCCCTTGCCCGTCGAGCCGTGGGCAACGGCATCAGCACCGACTTGCCGGGCTATGGCGACCAGATGCCTGGCAATCAGCGGCCGAGCGATCGAGCTGCCGAGCAGATACTGCCCCTCATAAAGCGTGTTGGCGCGCAGCATCGGAAAGACGAAGTCGCGAACGAATTCCTCCCTGAGATCGACGATACGGATGTCCTTGACCCCCAACATTGCCGCCTTCGCCCGCGCCGGCTCAAGCTCCTCGCCCTGCCCGAGATCGGCGGTGAAGGTCACGACCTCGCATCCGTAGGTCTCCTGCAGCCATTTGAGGATGATCGAGGTATCCAAGCCGCCGGAATAAGCGAGCACGATTTTATCTATCTGTCTTGCCATCAGCCGTCTCCACATCAATGCTTGCAACGATAGGCTACGTATTGCGCAATGAGCTTGCGAAGAATCCTCGAAATTGCGATCGTTTGGCATATGATGCCACTATAGAAGAGGCTTGAGCTATAAAATGCCGGTAATCCTCGACGCGATCGATCGCCATATCCTGCGCGTGCTTCAGCGCGACGGGCGCATTTCGAATGTCGAACTGGCAAAGGAAGTGGGGCTGTCGCCTTCGCCGTGCCTGCGCCGCGTGCGGCTGCTCGAGGAGGCGGGGATCATCGATCGCTATGTTGCGGTGCTGGACCCGGCAAAGGTCGGGGCGGGGCTGACGGTTTTTGCCCGCGTATGGTTCAAGACCCAGGATGCCGAGGTGACGCTGCGCTTCGGCGAAGCTGTCAAGCGGTTTCCCGAGGTGATGGAATGCTACCTGACGACAGGAGAATGTGATGCCGTGCTGCGGATCGTCACCGCCGATCTTCACAGCTATTGGCGTTTCCAGGCCGACCACCTGACCCGCATTCAGAGCGTGCTCAGCGTCAAGACCGATGTGCCGATGGAAACGCTGAAGCGAAGCTACGAGCTGCCATTGCGATAGGCGCGCGTGGCGCATCACACGCTCATCTACGACTTCCCATCGACTGGGAGGCCTGGCTGCGCAGCGCCGATGTCCGGGATGTCGATCCGACGAGCGGGCTGACCTTCGATTCAGCAAAATTCGCTGTCGAATCCGCGATGCGGGTGAGGGCGCGATGCTCGGGCGCATGATGCTTGTAGCAGCCGACCTTGCGGCGGGACGGCTGGTCAGGCCTTTCAAACAGGCGCTCAAATCCTTTCGCGGTAATTCCTGGTCTATCCGCCGCGGGGTGATCAAGCAGCGCAAAATCAGGGCATTTCGGGATTAACTGCTTACCGAGATTGGTCATTCCGGGAAGGTAGAATGATCTGTTTATGGGGAAACCGCGAATCTACTTAAATTGACCCAAGTCATTAACAGGTTGTGGAGCGCTCTCCGTTATTCACTGTGCGTTGTGTTTTTGCGCGAGTTGTCGATGAGCAAGATTGCCGAAAGAAGGCTGCGAGTTAAGCCGTCGCAACGGCGTCCCCAGCATTCCATTACATTGATACTAGCTATAATGGGGTTTGTGGCCTCTTGTTCAAATGCGGATGAAAGCGCAATCGCAGATAAGTTTGTGGCCAGCGAGCTTCATTTCCTTGGTACTTTCTGCGAGGGTCCTTATTTTGCGGTGCGCGATGGCAATTACATTTCTTTTGACGGCACAGAGTACAAAACGCTTCTTAGAAACATTACGATAACGGCTGCAGGACCGGACCGCCTCTCCATTTCCTCCGAGGTCGGCTCGGGCAACTTTATAGTAACTTACCTGCTCAAGCACGATAGCACCGTCGCGATCATTGAAAGCGTAAGAATGGAGCCGGAACCAACTCCAGAGCAATGGGCCACTGGGAGCGGCATTGAGTTCAGAGACGCTATTGAACGAATGAAGAAAATTGACCCGTTGGTCCTATGCACGGCAACGACATGAGTATCGCAAACGGTTCGTTCGCAACGTTGTGAACGCTAGGGTGCGGGCGCTGATTTGGCGCGAAGCCTTTGGGGAAACCCTGGCAATTATCACAACGCGTGAAGCTAATACGCGAGGCTGACATTGGAATTCCTGACGGCGAAGGAGGCTTTTCCGTCCGCAGCCGCGGCTTCTTCCAGCGTGCATCCGCGGCGGCTCCTGGGGATTTGAAGCAGCGCACGTTCAGGCAAGACAGATTCCTTACCGGCTGGGCGGCTTGGCTGCAAAGACCGACGTTAGAAATTGCCTACGACGTTCAACACATGATTTCGAATGGCGGCAGCACTTTCCTGCGGTGAAGCGAAAGTGACATCCAGGATAAGGGTATTTTGATGCTGAGGATCGAGAACGCAGGCTCGTCGGCTGCGTTCTCTCGAGGTTTCTACATCTATCGATTTTAGATGGACGCGGCGTTCGGGAGTGGAAATCCGGCGTGCCAACTCGTCCTCATCGCAGAGCAACCGGATGGGCACAAGTAAGGCCTGGCGCTGTTGAGCTGCGGCAGCGATTTGCTGAAAGGTGCGCATGCTTCGCGGATCGCCTTCAATCCCGGCATGCGTGAAGATGAAATTGGCCGAGGGCGCGCTATAGGCCACGATCGCATCCAGGACGGCTTGCCGAACTCTGCCGGTATATTCCCATATTCCTTCCGGGAGGGCAGACGTCCCGTCGTCATCCAGCAGGCGCAGTATCGGATTATTGAACCAGTGATTGTCGATAATCTTTGCGGGGAAAAGCGGACTTAATTCTTTGGCGATCGCCAGCTTCCCGACGCCTGGAAAACCGATCAGCAGAATGAAAATATTCATATGAAGCAACCTCCTCGCTCTCGTCGGACCTTTGCTGCTCGATAGGGCTTTTCGCAATCCTTGCAGCTAATGCTTACTCGACCTGGAGGATATGGTCGTCGTGGCGCGCCGCGCGGCATCCTTGGAAGCGGACGTGGCTGCCGGTGATGCCAAGCGCGTTCTTCAGATGCGGCTCGATGAAGATCTTCTGCAGGCCGAAGCGTGCCACGCCTTCGCTGGTCAGCCAGGCGAGGGCAGCCGATGTGCGCTGCTCCTCGATACCATAGGCCGGAAACAACGGCTGCAGCGCGTCGAAATTCCAGCGTGTGGTCAGCCAGTCGTGGCGGCCTTCGCATGGCAGTTCGTCGCCCGGTGCCGGCTCTTCGAAGGCGAAATAGCCGATCGGGGAGCGGGTGGCGCCATTCAGGAAGGCGCCGTCGGCATTCTTGTAATAATAGGCGAAGTCGAGCTTTTTCCCGTCAGTATGCGACAGATGCGGAAGCAGCGGAAAGCCGTTCACAAAGGGGAAATTCGCATCCAGTGCGACGGTGACGGTGCCTGGAAATTCCGCGTCCATATGGGCGGCAAGCGCCTTTGCGAGATCGCGCAGCTCAGGCGTGACGTAATTGCGGTTCAGCAGGCAGTAGATCGGGGAGCGAACCACGAGCCTGTCTGTGGCACCTGATATGCAGGAGAGGGGAACGCGCCTGAACATCGGGGCTGCGAGGTTTGCTGCAAACGACGCACCGGCATAAAAAAGCAGGAAGATGGCGAGCTTCACCAGTAGGCGGCGGATGCCCCAGGCGCGGGACGCGGCGAGGGCAATGAGATAGGCGATGCCGCCGATCTGCGTGAGCAGCGTCAGAATGACAACGATCAGCACGTGAAGAGCAAAACGGAACACGGGGAGAGGCCTTGCGGGACGTTGCCATCCCATAGGCGAGGGGATGGTGATCCGCAAGACGGCTGCAAGCCGCCAGATGGCTGATGGGTTTCGAATTGACGGCGGCAATTATCTGACTTAAGTCAGATATATGGTTTGCGATCCTATCTCTCGCGTCCGTCGCTTCAACCGTGCCGTCACCTCCGAAGTCGGCGCTCTCGACAGCTCGTTCCTCGGACGCGGACGGCCGCTGGGGGCTGCGCGGGTGCTCAATTCGATCGGCCGGGGACAATCGGATGTTGCGGTGATCCGCGATTGTCTGGGCCTCGACTCGGGCTTGATGAGCCGTCTGCTGCGCAGCTTGGAAGAGGAGGGGCTCGTCGAAACGGTGCCGAACCCCGAGGACGCACGTCGCCGCATCGTCAGATTGACCGAAAACGGCCGGTCCGAGTTTCAGGCCTATGAAGCGCTTTCCAATGCGCAGGCGGAAGGATTTCTGGCCCGCCATCGCCGCCCGGAAGAACTTCTGCGCGCCATGGATATGGTTGCTTCCTCGCTGAGGCGCGACCAGATCGCGATCGAGGAGACGGACCCTCGGCACGAGGATGCCCGCTATTGCCTGAGCGAATATTACGGCGAACTTGCACGCCGCTTCGAGAAGGGTTTCGATGTGTCGCTGTCCCGCGATCCCGACGCCGGGGATATGATCCGTCCACGCGGTGCGTTTCTGGTGGCCCTGTCCGATGGCCTGCCGATCGGCTGCGTCGGATTGAAGGGCGATGGCGGCGAGGTCGCGGAGATCAAGAGACTGTGGGTCGCCCCATCCGCGCGTGGCCTGGGGCTCGCAACACGCCTGATGACGACCGTCGAAACCATCGCCGGCGAACTGTCCGTCAAGCTCCTGCGTCTCGATACGAACAGCGCGCTTTCCGAGGCGCAACAGCTCTATCGGGGAAGCGGTTGGGTCGAGATCGACCGTTTCAATGACGACCCATATCCCGACACGTTCTTTGAAAAACGACTTTAAGCGTTCGAAGCAGCGGCGTGGCTGATTTGTGGCGTCGAGGAATGTCGGGGTCTACTGGTAGTCCAGCTGCTTCGACAGCTCGGCTAAAAGCCTGTCGCGGTCAGTGTTCATCTGGACGAGATCAACGGCAATGGTGATGGCGCGGCGCCCTTCGCTGCTGTCGATATCGAGCTTTCTCTCGCAGCACCATCGCCGAACAGCGTCGGTGACGATTGTTATTTCATCGTCGTTGAGTGAGATGAGCGATAGGAGCATCGTCGTGCCATCCGAAAAGCTCAAAAGCGCCTATGGTCTCAAGCGGTCGTGCCGACGCCGCTGTGCCAATGGCGCTTAGTTTACGCGTATTCCCCAACAACTCCACAGCTATTTTGGCACTGTTTGGCGCCGATCCTGTTGCGCGTGCTTCCCATCCTCGCCAGTGCATGCCGCGGGAAGCCTGCGGCATGCACTGGCGGAAAGGATGCCGATCGGTTGCCCGCTATTTTGCCAATACGATATGTGTGGCGTGTTCAGTGGCGACATGCTCGGCGACACGGAAGCCGAGGGCGGGCAGGTCGATGCCGGTGAACATCGCTTCTCCCTTGCCGAGCACGACGGGCGAGATGGCGAAATGCACTTCGTCGATCAGGCCGGCCTGCAGATATTGGCGGACGGTGCTGACCCCGCCGCCGATTTTCACGTCCTTGCCGCCGGCCGCAGCCTTCGCCTTTTCAAGTGCATCTTCGATGCCGCCGCTGATGAAGTGAAAGGTCGTGCCGCCCTCCATGACGAGGGGTTCGCGCGGATAGTGCGTCAGGATAAAGGTTGGCGCGTGATAGGGCGGGTTCGGCCCCCACCAGCCCTTCCAGCTCTCATCCGGCCAATCGCCGCGAATGGGGCCAAACATGTTGCGCCCGAGAATGAAGGCGCCAAAATTCGCCATGCCGCGGGCGGCATAGTCCTCGTCAATCCCCTGCGAACCGTCGTCCTTTCCCTGCATCGCGCGGAAAGTGCGGGTATGGAAAAACCATTGAAACATCTCGGCTCCGCGTTTGCCGAGCGGATCTTGCATGCTTTGTTCCGGACCCGCGCCGAAACCATCTACGGACAGGGAAAACCCTGCGACACGCACCTTCGACATGTTCTCCTCCATCTGATTGCTAATTGAAACCGGTTGCGTTGTCGCATAAGTGCTCCTATATTGCAACCAGTTTTTTCAAGGAGTGCATGTCGTGGATATGGAACTGCGGTCGGGCTGCCCGATCAACCTGACGATGGAGGTGCTGGGCGACAGGTGGAGCCTCATCATCATCCGGGATATCATGTTTGGCAACCGTCGCCATTTCCGCGATCTCCTGACCCATTCCGAGGAGGGAATCGCCTCCAATATTCTGGCAGCCAGGTTGAAGCGCCTGCTCTCGCTCGGGTTCATCAGCAGGCGGGACGATCCGAGCCACAGCCAGAAGGCAATCTATAGCCTCGAGGAGCCGGCCATCCAGCTTGTTCCCGTCTTCGCCATGATCGGCGCCTGGGGACGGCGCCATCTGCCTGTCAGCGAGGAGTTGAGCATCCGCGCGCAGCTTCTCGAAGAAGGCGGGCCGGCGCTCTGGGACGACTTCATGGAGGATCTCCGGGAAATCCATATCGTCGATCCGATCGGCGGAGCCAACGGCACACGCACCTCGGCCGTGCTGGCCAAGCTGACGGCAGCGTTTCTCGAGGTCCGCGCAAAATCGTCGGCGCCGGCATCCTGATATAGAGGGAAGTCACCCGGCCCGATCAGCCGCCGGCACCCTGGTATTTCCCGGTGGCGTAGCGCCAATACGCGCTTGCGATCAGCACCCAGATCGGGCCGGCCGCCAGAGCTGCAGGCGCGGCCCAGTCCCCAAGGATGGGGACGGGTTTGCCGAGCAGGGCGGCGACGGGAACCGAACTGGTGAGGGCTAATGGGACCGCGGTGATGAGGGTGATCTGGATGCTGCCGGGAAATATGTTGAGGGGATAACGCGTCAATTCCCAAAAGCCGAAGAAGATCGAGAACAAGTGATTGGAGCGCACCCAGATCAGTGCCGTGGCGCCGATCATCGTGATCAACGAGGCGGTCAGCAACGCCGCGCTGATGAGCGTGGCAATGAGGAATGACACCGACCAGACCGACCAGCCGAAGTCGACGGATATGACGGCCCAGCCCATCAGCGCCACCGCGAGGATGACGTGACCGGTATAGCTGATATTGAGGCCGGAAAAGATCAGATAGGCCCAGGGACTGAATGGCTTGACCAACAGCGTATCAAAGGTGCCAAGCCTCACCAGTTCTTCCAGGTCGCGCAGTTGCACGAAGCTCATTGCTGCACCGAGAGAATAGGCGAGCAGCTGGAAGCTGAACAACAGCGCCAACTCCGGCCAGGTCCAGCCGCCGAGCGTGTCGAATCGCGCAAGCAGGATGCCGATGGTGGCGAAGACGCTGCCGTAAGAGAGGATCTGTGCAAGACGATCGAGCCAGAAGGCGCCGCGATATTCCATCTGCGAGCGGACATACATGCGCACCAGCAGCGGAATGACGCGGAGGTGATGAAGGAGCACGGTCAGCCTCCCTGCACGGTGATACGGGTGGAGGCTGAGCGCCATAGCCAAAGGACGCCCAAGAGGAACAATCCTGCCCAGCCGAGACCGAGGCCGAGATGAAGCCAGGTGTCGGCAGCCGAAAGCCGGCCGAGATAGACGGCATTGGGATAATAGACCACCCAGGCGAAGGGCAGATGGCGGGCGATCGTCGCCAGCGGTTCGGGAAAGAACCAGAAGGGCACCAGCAGGCCGGAGAACAATTGCAGCAGGGCGCCGAGGATCCAGTCGAGCGAGAAGCTCGTCATCAGCCAGAAGGCGATAAGGCCGAAGAGCGCCGACATCAGGAATAGGAGCGTAAAGGAAAGTGCCCAGAAGGCGTTGAACATCAGGGCATGGAACAGGCTCGCCGGCGGCAGCATGCCATAAAATAACGCGGTGAAGGTGATGGTTGGGATGACCTGCGTCATCAGCCGATAGAAAAAGCTGCCGCATTCGTTGGCGAAGAGATAGAGCGGATAGGATAGCGGCTTCAGCAACCAGACAGCGATATCGCCTGTCTTGAGCGACCGGCCGATCTCGCCGATGATCCTTTCAGGCCGGGTGGCGCCCATCACCGCGCCGCCGAGCAGCGCGTAAGTCACCATCTGCTGCAGCGAGACCCCTTCGACCGCGATTGCACCGACGCCGGCATAGGCGGCTTGCCAGATCGCAACCCGTGCGACGACTTGCACCAGTTTGCCAAAGATGTTGGCCCAGACCTCGTTGCGATAGGCAAGCTGGGAATGGAAGGAACTCCGGGTAAAAGCGAGATAAGCGCTCATGACGCCCGCGCCCTGGCGTTGCGGCCCTGGTAGAAGGTGCGGATGACCTCTTCGATGTCGGGCTCGTGCAAAGCCACATCCTTGAGACCGCGATCGCTTCCCACCTCCGACAGGATCCTGACCAGCGAAACGTCTTCGCGTTCGATCAGATAATTCTTGCGCAGGCCCTCGTCGCTGACGAGCGAAGCCGTGCTGAGCGGCAGCGGTCCTGGATCGCTGGCAAATTCAAGTGTCAGCCGCCGGGCCGAGCCCAAAGCCGCGCGTAGGCTCCTCAATTCGCCGTCGAAGATCAGCCTCGAGTGATCGACCATGATCAGCCGCGGGCAGATGGTCTCGATATCCTGCAGGTCGTGGGTGGTGAGGATGATGGTGACGCCGCGCTCGCGGTTGATCTCGGCAAGAAAGCGCCGCACGGCATCCTTGGCGACCACGTCGAGGCCGATGGTCGGTTCGTCCAGAAAGAGGATTTTCGGATCGTGCAGCAGCGACATGACGATCTCGGCACGCATGCGCTGGCCGAGGCTGAGCTGGCGCACCGCGCGGTCGAGAAAGGGCGTGAGGTCGAGTAGTTCGCTGAAGCGGCGGAGATTATCCGCATAGCGGGCGAGGGGGATGTCGTAGATGCGCTGGTGCAAGGTAAAACTGTCGACCAGCGGCAGGTCCCACCACAGCTGGCTGCGCTGGCCGAAGACGACGCCGATCTCGCGCGCATTGTCCATGCGGCTCAGATGCGGCGTGCGGCCGAGCACCGAGAGCGTGCCGGCGCTCGGCACCAGGATGCCGGTCATCATCTTGATCATCGTGGATTTGCCGGCGCCGTTGGGGCCGAGATACCCCACCGCTTCGCCGGCCGCGACGTCGAAATCGATGTCGGAAACGGCCAGAACTTCGGTATATTCGCTCGTCACCAGCGTCTTCAGGGCGCCCAGAAAACCGGGAAATCTCTTGTGCTGCCGGAAGCGTTTGCTGACGCCCCGTGCCTCGATCAAAGCCGTCATCTCTATTTCCCGCCGATTCGGCAGCTGTGAGGATTGGAACTCAAGCTAACGTCGGGCTCGGCCAGTGCAAGCAAAAGTCGCTTTTGCCTGTCCCTCAATCGCGCAATTCGAGGTGCCGCAGCGCCGCCTGCCGATCCGAAAAGACGCGCGGCGCCACAGCCTTTTGCGTTGACAGCCGCGGTCAATCGATCGCTGTTAGGCTCATGAAGATTCTCGCAATATCCGGCAGCGCTCGGCGCGATTCCACCAATACGGCCATGCTGCGGGCTGTCCGCGCCGTTGCACCAAGTGATATCGAAATTGCGATCTTCGATGGCGTGGGAGCTTTGCCGGTATTCTCGCCCGATCTCGAGGGGGAAGCTCTGCCCGCGGCCGTGCGGGATTTCGTCGCAGCGATCGCCCGGAGCGACGGGGTGATCATCGCCAGCCCGGAATATGTGCGATCCATCCCCGGCGGTCTGAAGAATGCGATCGACTGGCTGGTGTCAGGAGAGCAGATCGTCCACAAGCCCGTCGCGCTGCTGCACGCATCGCATCGGGGCGACGACATGCTGGCGGGCCTGCGCACGATCCTTGCGACCATTACCGATCGGTTCGCAGCGGATATCTTCCTCCGGCTTCGTCTGATGACGCTGGAACCGGCCGAGGTGTTTCGGGCCATCGAGACAGTGGAGAACCGTTTGAGGGTGCAGGCCTATCTTCAGGCATTCTCGGCCTATTGCGAGGCCGCCGGCCAGACGGTCATCGGACCTCCATCATGAGGCCGCTCTCGAACGCCGCTTTTCCGAGTGGGCCCGTAGCCGCGGCACGCCGACGAGGAGCACGAAACCGGTGCCAACGGTGAGGACGGTGGAAACACGCAGCGCGCTGCGATCGTCTGGTCGCGCGGGGCCTGTTCTGCAGCGAGTTTACGCCTATAGCCCGCTTCGAAATTTAGCAGCGAGTTTTCCCGTAGGCTGATTAAAGGCCGGCAACCGAAAAAGCCTCGCACCTTCATGCGAGGCTTTCTGCGTGCGGGTAGACGGGTTTAACGGCACTGGCGGCGCGGGCCGTAGTTTGGCTGGTAGGTGTTGTCGTAGGCGCGGTACGACCGATAGCGAGCGTAACAATATTCGGCGTGCGAGCTGTAGCCGGTGGAACGGTAGGCGCGCGGCTGCGAGGCGATGATGCCGCCGATCAGGGCGCCGGCCGCCAGGCCGCCGATGATGGCGCCGGTACTGTCACGATGGTAGCGGTGACCATAGCGCCGGCCGTAGCGGTCGCCGCGATAGTAGTCTCGGTCCCGATAGTAGCTGCGGTCGCGGTAGTGGTGGCGTTTGCGGTACCAGTCGTCATTGTTATCAAACTGGCCAGGGCAGTTCGTGAAGTTATTGCAGCCGACGGTAATGATCCCGGCCTCGCCACCACCGGGAATTGGCTGCGCGGCCGCCTGCTGCGCCGGGCTCAGCACAAAGACGGGGCCTGCCGATGCCGGCATTCCGGAGAAGGCCGTCGCTATCGACAGGGCAATGATGGCGAATTTGTTCATTTCACTCACCTTGGGTAAACGGATGTATCGAGCGGATAACGCAAGGGAAGGGATTTAGTTTCATTCTGGGAATGGTGGAGGCATTTCTCGCCGAAATATTCGGCAGGAAGTTCAAATTGAAAGCAGATGCTCAATTAGATCTTTATGAGACTGCTGGTTCAATCCCGCTGCAACAGCACTCTAGTGCGGAAGGATTATCATGCGGCTCTCCAGGCTTCTCGGCGTTCTCTGTCTCTCCACGACAGTGGCGCTTTCACCTCTCACCATTCTATCTACCGATCTCTCGCCTGCATTCGCCAAGGGCGGCAACGGAGGCGGCGGCGGTAACGGCGGCGGCGGAGGAGGAGGCAACGGCGGCGGCGGAGGAGGAGGCAACGGCGGCGGCGGGAGCGGCAGCGGCAACAGCGGCGGAAGCCATGGCGGTGGCGGCAGCAACAGCGGCGGCAGCGGAAAGAGCAGCACGCACTCCAGCGGCAAGACCGAGAACGGCCGCAGCGCCAAGGGCGCCGGCAAAGCGGTCCAGACTGGCCAGGCCGGCAGAGCGAAGTCGGCTAAGCAGACCGTCAGCACGAAGGGCCCGGCCAAGAAGACGACCATCGCCTCGGTGCCTGCGGCAAAGCCGGCGAAGAAGCCAGCGGCCGAGCTCGCCGGTCTCAATTCGCTCAAACGCAACTTCCATGCGCTGATGAACACGGCGGATCCGCGCATGTCGGCGATCTCGGCATTCGCTACCGCCTATGCGCAGTACGAACTGGCCAACGGCGTTGCCCCACCGGCCGACGATCCTGCTATTGGCGATGCGGCGCTGGCGGCGGCGCTCAGCTCTGCCACCAAGACCGGCACGGTCAGCCCTGAGGCCCTCAGCTGGGCAAAGGATACGCTGGGCGTCGGTACGGCGGTTGGCACCATTGACCAGATGCGGGAGACCATGGCGGCGCAGGCCCCGGCGGCGGAAACCCCTTCAGGCGGAACCGAGACCGAGACCGAGACTGGCGATGCGGTCGAGGGTGGCGCGACGACAGATCTTGCCGTGACTGGGGAAACGACGGAAGCCGACACGGGCAGCACGGAAGAGGTCTCGGGAACGACCGAAACCACGCCCGCCATCGATCCGACGGAAACCTCGGCGCCGACGAGCACAGAAACCACGGGCCTCTGATCGCGCCGATCATTGGAAAACGTCCGTCCCTATCCCTACGTGACGAGGAAGGTCAGGGGCGCGGAGAAGAAGGGGAGGCCGGGCATCGCCTGACGCGCCCGGTCAGCCTCATCTTCCGCCAGCCAGCAATCGAAGCTGGTTCTCGTCATGCACGCCTTGCCGGTAAAGCTCGATGATAAGGGCGCCGAGACGGGCGGCTTCCTCGCCCGATCTGTCCATATCTAGCTCGCTACACAGTGCTTCATGGACACGCCTGCACACATCGAGATCTTCGGAGGCGAGCGGTTCGTCACGCGTGCTGAACAGCTTGTCTGACATCGCAATCTGCCCTTTTCGATGCCGTGAATCGCTTTCGATGGAAAAAAGATAATTTCGCGATCTTTGCTCTGCAAGATGGGCGAACGTCCGATGTTCAAAAACAATTCGTGGCGCGCGCGTACACGCCAGGAAAGATGGGGCGAGGGCGGTGCGGCTGGGAATGAGACCGATGGGGCGTCGGCCTGACAGGTGGCGCGAGTGAGGAGGTCTACCCGGTTGGCGTATCCTTGTCGTTTTGCTTCGACAGGCGCAGTTCTTTCAGCCGCTTGGTTTTTTCCCGGCGGGCCCGCTGTTCAGCCTCGATGGTTTCCTTGGCGGCTCGCTCGGTGTTTTCGAAACGATCCTGCCGGTAAGCCTTTGATGAGGGTTCACGTTCTTTGGTCATGGCCGCTAAACGCAAATCGGCGAAAACGGTTTCATGAGAAAATGCGTCACCGGCTATCAGTCGATCAGCCTATCCCGACAGCGGCCGTTTGTTACAGCCGGCAGATGATAATTTCGCCGCGCGGGTATGCCGGCTGCCGGGCGCCTGATCGGCGCCCGGCAGATTGATCAATCAGCCCTTGATGAAGGCGAGGATGTCGGGATTGATGATGTCGGCATGGGTGGTGCACATGCCGTGCGGAAATTTCTCGTAGACCTTCAGCGTGGCGTTTTGCAGCAGCTTCGACGAGAGCAAAGCGGAGTCGGCGATCGGCACGATCTGATCATCGTCGCCGTGCATGACGAAGGTCGGCACGGTGATGATCTTCAAGTCTTCGGTGAAATCGGTTTCCGAAAAGGCCTTGATGCCGTCGTAGTGCGCCTTGGCGCCGCCGATCATGCCCTGGCGCCACCAATTGTTGATGACCGGTTCCGACACCTTCGCGCCCGGCCGGTTGAAGCTGTAGAACGGGCCGGCCGGCAGGTCACGGTAGAACTGCGCGCGATTGGCGGCGAGCTGCCGGCGCAGGTCATCGAACACCTCGATCGGCAGGCCGCCGGGATTGGCATCGGTTTTCACCATGATCGGCGGCACGGCGCCGATAATGACGAGCTTGGCGACGCGGCCCTGGGGCTGGCCATGACGGGCGACGTAGTGGGTCGCTTCGCCGCCACCGGTGGAGTGGCCGACATGGACGGTGTTCCTGAGATCGAGATGCTCGACGACGGCTGCGGCATCGGCGGCGTAATGATCCATGTCGTGACCTTCGCCGACCTGGGTCGAGCGGCCGTGGCCGCGCCGGTCATGGGCGACGACCCGGTAGCCCTTCTCGAGAAAGTAAAGCATCTGGGCGTCCCAGTCGTCGGAGCAGAGCGGCCAGCCGTGATGGAACATGATCGGCTGAGCGGCCTTCGGCCCCCAATCCTTGTAGAAGATCTCGACGCCGTCCTTGGTGGTGACTTTGCTCATCTCATGGCTTCCTTGGTTGGTGGGGTTGATGCGGTCGGAAATTTGCGCCGTTGCCGGCAGAATTGGCAAGACGACGAGCGCTGCCGCGCCGAGGCTTAGGCAAGAAGGTTGAGCCGAAGGCAACGCCGGCTCGATGTTGTTATTGAAGGCCTGTTTCTATTCTATTGATATGACCGCAGTTTGTATGGTCCGATGCATTGTCGCCGTAACAGGCTGGTCATAGCGTATCGAGGGCAGCGGATTGCACGGGCGAACATCTGCAGTGAGCCAGTTTTTTGCCGTTCGTTCAAGATATCTGTCCGGGTAGTTCGATATAGCTGTCCGCCTAGTTATGCTCGCGTGCAGCCGCAATTGCGGGAGCTACCCTCGCTCACTTGAACCGCGTTCGAGGCCCAACCATCTAATCCTCAACAACAGTATGATGGCGATCCGTTGCAACCAAGGCCGCTTGGGCCGCGGACGACGGCTACTCCCGCCTGAGGATCAAATCATGGGTTACATGGACAAGGCGATAGCGCCTCAAAATGATGGGGTGCTGATCGATGCCTATTCACAATCGATCGCAGCAGCTGTCGATATGGTCGGGCCGGCCGTCAGCCGGATTGAGAGGGTCGGTGGCCGGCAAGGGCATGGTTCGGGCTTCGCCGTCTCGCCAGACGGCCTGATCATTACCAACAGCCATGTCGTCGACGACGCCAAAGCCGTTCGCATTACCACGCCTGACGGCTTCGTTACGGAGGGCCGGGTGTTGGGGCGCGATGTCGATACCGATATCGCCCTCATCCGCGCCAATACAAGCACCGGCGCCTGGGCGAGGCTCGGAGATTCCCAGCGCTTGCGCCGAGGCCATATCGCCATCGCAATCGGAAACCCGCTCGGTTTCGAATGGACGGTTACTGCCGGCATCGTCTCGGCGCTCGGCCGGTCGATGCGGGCAGCCAGCGGCCGCCTGATGGAGGATGTCATCCAGACAGATGCGGCACTCAATCCCGGCAACTCAGGTGGACCGCTGGTGTCTTCCAGCGGCGAGGTCATCGGCGTCAATACCGCCGTCATCCAGGGCGCGCAGAGCATCGCTTTTGCCGTAGCGTCGAATACCGCCAATTTCGTCGTTTCGGAAATACTCCGCTACGGCGAGGTCAGGCGCGCCTTCATCGGTATCGCGGGCGATACGATCGTGCTGCCGCGCCGGGTGGCGCTTGCGGCGGGGACGGTGCAGACGACCTCCGTTCGCATCCGACGCGTCGAGCCCGACGGGCCGGCGGCAAAGGGAGGGCTGCAGGAGGGCGATTACATCCTCGCCATCGACGGCAGTCCGGTCGGCGGTGTCGACGATATCGTCAGGCTGATGGACGGCAGCAGGATCGACAGGGATACGGAGATACTGGTGTTCTCGGTGGCGGGTCGGATCGAAAAGAAGACCTTGCTGCCGATGGCGCGGACGTCCTGACAAAGACGTCACGTCCCGTCAGGCGCTGACCGCCTGCTGCTCCGTCCCCGAAAAATCCACAGCCGCAAAGGCTGCCGCCAATACTTCCGGCCCGGCACCGCTTTTGGCCGCGTCGGTCGACAGGATCTGGCGGTAGCGCCTGGCGCCGGGCAGGCCGGTGAACAGGCCGACCATGTGGCGGGCCACGTGCTGCAGCCGTCCGCCACTGGCGATATGGCGTTCGGCATAGGCCATCATCCGGTCGCGCAGGCCTTCCCAGTCCGGCTCTCCCGCCGGAGCGCCGAAGAAGCGCTGGTCGACTTCGGCAAGGATCGCCGCATTCTGATAGGCGGCGCGGCCGAGCATGACGCCGTCGACATGGGCGAGATGGACGGCGGCTTCATCAAGCGTGCGGATGCCGCCGTTGATGCCGATGAAGACATCGGGCCAGCGCTGTTTCATCCGGTAGACGATCTCATAGTCGAGCGGCGGGATCTCGCGGTTCTCCTTGGGGCTCAGGCCTTTCAGCCAGGCTTTGCGGGCATGGATCCAGATCGCGTCGGCGCCGGCATCGAGAATTCGGGTAATCAGTTCCGGCAGGGCCTGTTCCGGTTCCTGCTCATCGACACCGATGCGGCATTTCACCGTCACCGGCACGATTGCGACCCTCTTCATCGCCGCGATGCATTCGGCCACCGTTTCCGGCGTCAGCATCAGGCAGGCGCCGAAGGTGCCCGATTGCACCCGGTCGGAGGGGCAGCCGACATTCAGGTTGATTTCGTCATAACCGTAGGGTTCCGATATCTTCACCGCCTCGGCAAGCTTGGACGGGTCCGACCCGCCGAGCTGCAGCGCCAGCGGATGTTCCGCGGCGTCATGGCCGAGCAGCCGCTCGCGCGGGCCGTGAATGATCGCATCGGCCACCACCATCTCGGTATAGAGCAGCGCCTGCCGGCTGATCTGGCGATGGAAATAACGGCAATGCCGATCCGTCCAGTCGATCATCGGGGCGACCGCGAAAATCGGGTTCTTCTGCGTCATCGACGTTCCATAATTCGTTGTTCTCTGGGTGCCGCATGGGCGCCGCACCGCCATGGGGCGGGATCATCTCTTCAGCGCGCATATAACATCTGGCGGTGCGATCGACAAATGACGTTCTCGCCGCAAAACAGAAACGGCGCCCCTTGCGGAGCGCCGTTCATGCCGCCAAAGCGGAAAGTCTGACTTACGAAGCCGAGATGTTGACGGCCTTCGGGCCCTTGCCCATGCGGTCCGGCTCGGTGTCGAAGGTAACCTGCTGGCCTTCGCGCAGCGACTGGATGCCAGAAGCCTGCAGCGCAGAGATATGGACGAAAACGTCCTTTGCGCCGCCGTCCGGCGTGATGAAACCAAAACCCTTGTCCTGGTTGAAGAATTTTACGGTGCCCTTGGTGGCCATTGGGATCGTCCTTTTCCCTTAGTCTGTGTAGTATCCGCGCCCCCGAGAGGAAGCGGACGGCTTTAGCTTTCGCCCCGATCGATTGGGACGAAGGGTCAGTCGGAGAAGTCACGTACGGGGAAAGAACGTCTACGTAGGCGGGTAGTCCCGCGCCGCCTTCCAAACGGAAGGGATTACCACATCAGTCCAGTCACCGGCATGCAAATGCCCGAGTAGGTGAATTGGTGCCAGCTTTTCGGGCAAAAAGCAAGCGGGATTATTTTGGCATGCCCGCATCGAAGTCGGGAAATGTCTAAGATTCAGATACTTGACGGAGAGTTAGCGGTTCCTTGCACGGCTGTGCCATAGCGGGATTCCGTGCCGAAACGGAACGAGCGGGTAGATTCGATAGCCGGGCATGGATTTTGTCGTCGGGCGGCGCTTGCTGCTTCGGTACACCAATCAGCCCTCATGGTGAGGAGGTCCGCAGGTTCGTCTCGAACCACGAGGGTGGATGGCCGGGGGGCTGGCGTCGGTGGTGGGGGCAGCCCTGGGAGGTCCAGTGCCCCTGGCGCCGCCCTCGCTCCGCCCTCATCTTGAGGTGCGGAAGCCAAAGGCTGAAGCCTCGAAAGACGGGGGCGGCCACCGGTGCCATCACCTCGATTCTGGATGCGGTGCATCAGAGGTTTCCACGCCCGCCCTCGTGGTTCGAGACGGCCCTTCGAGCCTCCTCACCATGAGGGCTGATCTTGGGGCCATTGACAATCGCCTACTGCGCATCACCCAGCAACGCGCTCAGGCTCCACGGATTATCCCCTTTCTGATTGGCGATATCGTCGACCTTCCAGCCGCCGTGTTGCCGCACCAGCGTGTAGAAGAGCGTCACCTCTTCGCCGTTTTCGAACTGCACCTCCACCTCGGCCTTGTCATCCAGCAGGATGGGCTGGCCGATCCGGACGTCGCTCGCCGTGCCATCCTGGCCCGCGATGACGGGATCGAAGTCGATCGCGCCGACATCGCCCTCGGGCGTGTTGTCGAGGTCGGCCTGCAGGAGTTCGTTCAGATGGTCGGAGAAGAAGATCGAGTAAGGCGAGGGCGCCTCGGCGTCGCTGTTGTCGGTGTTGTAACTGTAGAGAGCCTTGAGCAGCGCCTTCGGTGTCTTGTAAGTCTCGGCCGATGCGGGCAGGGCTGCGAGCGCTGAGACGGCAAGGGCCAGGATGAATGTGGGCAGGCGCATGCGGGCTCTCCTCGGATGAGCGGAAATCATAACCGAAACGGGCGTTGAGGTGGAGCTGCATTTTGGAAAGGGATTGTCCGGCATGGCCGCTGGCCTTGCCGGTCTCCGGCTGGTGTCTGCGGGCGATCACCAGGAAAGTTCGGCCGCTTGGGCAGCCAGGCGGGGAGTCCGGCCTTTTTGTCGAGATCGCCGGTGACGCATCTTGCGTCCACCGGCGATCATATCGCGATTAAATCAACGCTTCATGCGACAGGCTCGTAAACGACGGTTCGAAGACGTCCTTTACGGTGATCGTGAAATCGTGGCTGGTGGCATTTCCAGCCGCATCATAGGCTTCGGCGGTGAAGGTCAGGCTGTGGTTGCTTTCGAAGTCGATCGCGGCCTTCGTCTGAATCTTGTTGCCGACGAGCTTGAAGATGCCGCCCGCGTCGTCGGTCAACCGCCACTTCACCGCGCCGCCTTCCGGATCGACGGCCGAGAGAAGGCCGACCGAGGTGCCGATCGCGACATTCTCGGAGATCGAGCTGCGCGAGAAAGACAGCTTGATCGGCGCCTGGTTGACCGGCGCTTCGTTGACGTCGAGGACGTTGATCGTGATGTCCTTTTCGACCGTGACCTTGCCGTCGGAGACAGCAACCTTGATTGTGTGCGACTTGGCCGTCTCGTAGTCGAAGGTCTTGGAGGTGACGATGCGGTTGCCGTTGATCCGGAAGTGATCGCCGGCGCCGTCGAGCAGCTTGTAGGTGAGGACGTCGCCGTCAGCGTCCTTGGCGCTGAGCAGGCCTACCGTGGTCCAGATCGGCGTGTCCTCGGAGAGAGAGGTTTTCGAGAGCTGGACGTTGGTCGGCGCGGCGTTGCTGCCGTCGAGTGTGAATTTTTCCGTGGTGAAATTGTAGATACCATCAGCAAAGCGCGCGAATTCTATGTCATGCAGCGTGTCCGTCCCTTCCACGGCGCTCGTCAGGATGTGATCGCCATTGCTCAATGCCATGGAATAGTTGGTAAAATTGCCTGCGAAGACAGCCGTGTCGATGCCGGCGCCGCCATTGATGGCATCATTGCCACCCCCGCCGGTCAATTTGTCATCGCCGGCCTTGCCGTTGATGGCATCGTTGCCGCCACTGCCGTCGAAAATGTCGTTGCCGTCGGTGCCCGTAAACTCGTCCCTGCCGCCGCCGGTCTTGACGTCAACGCCGGAGACATAGCCGGTAATGAAAGCCCCGCGATCTCCCAGTTCGTCGGAAAGATCGACGTGGGCGCTGTCTGTTAATGCCAATGAGGCGCTATAATTGTTGGCGGGATTGTTCGCGTAGGCGATCTTATCGAAGCTTTCGAACTGCGCGCTCGAACCGGAAACCAAATATCCCGCCGTTTCAAGGATTTCGATGTTCTTGATCGTCAGGCCTCTTAGCTCAGGGGCTTGCAGACTATCGATCCCCGCGCCGCCATCGATTGTTCCGGAAAACTGCGACGTGAATACACGCACGGCGATGGCATCGTCGCCGTCGCCTGCGTCGATGTCGAAAAGTTCCGGGCCAAAGCCGCCAATATCACCATCGGAGATCGTGTCGTTGCCCATGCCGCCTCTGATGACGTCATTTCCGGCGTCACCTGAGAGCAGGTCATTACCATCGCCGCCGTTCAGCGTGTCATTGTCAGCCCCGCCATATAAGCTGATCGTTTCCGGCGCCGCCGTTCAGCGTGTCTGCGCCGTCGCCGGCTATGATGGTGTCGTTGCCTGCGCCCGTCGTGATCGCATTGTCTGCGCTTGAACCTCTCACGTTTGCGGAGACCGAGCCCAACTCGTCGGCCAGATCCGCCACGCCGGAATCCGAGACGACCAGAGCGACAGGCGAGGAAGGGTTGGCGGCGGATTGGCGAATAACATCGTAGGCTTCGAATTCAGTGCCTGTCTTGGTAATTGTGGCGCCGTTTGTATCCAGAATATTCAAGGCCATATTTTAATCTTCCCGAAAGATGCGTTTTACTCTGAAAAATGAGAAATCCCCGAAATAGTTGTTTATCGGCTCGGCCGAGGACAACCCCACGGGGATCTATGCCGACTATTAATGATATTTTCAATGAAAAATTGTGATTTTTTCTTGGCCTTTTAACGAAAAGATAAGGCTGAAATACTGGAGAACTACTTTGAATTTGCAAACTAAAAGGCGTATTTTAGTCTTTTAATTTATACCCTTCCTATTCGGACATAAGCTCGCGGTATAAGCGTGAAAAACTGTATTCGTTTGGCGCGCTTTGGCGTTGCGCGTCGGCGCCTGACCGTCGGCGTCGCTATTCCGCCTGATGACGGGCTTGGCGCCTGCCGTTTGAGGGCGGCCTGTTGAGACCTCTCATGCGAGCTTGATGAGGCCCGCTTCGGTGGGGGTAAATCCGCAGGCGCGGTAGAAGCCGGTCAGGTGCGGTTCGAAATCGACATGCAGCCACTCAGCGCCGCGCTCGCGCGCAACCCTCGTCGCTTCCCTGACCAACCGCGTCGCAATTCCCTGCCGGCGCATGTCGGGATGAACTGAGGTGTCGAGAATGAAGGCATGAATGCCGCCATCCCAGGCGACGTTGACGAAGCCGACGAGTGTGTCGTCGTGATAGGAGCCGATATGGGCGAGGCTGCGGGGCAGGATGCGGGAGAAATCCGGTGCTTTGGGCGTGCTCCAGGTTGCCGACCAGAGGGCGTTGAGTTCGGCGGGCGAGGGGAAGGGGTCGATGCGGAGTTCGGGCATGGATGGTTTCCGATTCGTTTGTCGCGCCGCTTGCCAGACGTGTTTTTTCCGCCAATTCCGCTTGCTTCGCAATAGACCGATTGCTGGGGCAGGCCTCCTCTCAGCCTCTAGGTCGGGGCGCCCACTTCTCATCCTTCATTTCTGTGTCCTCATGGCCGCGAAGGGGCATTCCTGAACGGCCACAACTGACGCTTCGTTGACGACGTCCCCGCCGAGAACATAATCGGAACATCTAATATTCCATCGACAGGAAGCACAATGTGCGGACGCATCTTCGTAAAAACTTCGCTTGAGGAATTGATCGGCAATTTCGCCTTTGCAGTGAAGGGCGGGGATATCGACGGGCTGGGAAATCGCTTTCCCCGCTGGAACGGGGCGCCGTCGCAAGATTATCCTATAATCATCAGGGATATCGTGCGTGAACCCGATACGTCAGGCCCCATATTCGTCACCGCGCGCTGGGGTCTGATGCCTTCCTGGGCGAAATCCGGCGGCAGGCCGCCGCCGGTCAACGTCCGCTGCGAGGGGATCAGCTCCAACGGCATGTTCCGCTCTGCCTACCGGTCGCGTCGCTGCCTCGTTCCGATCAATGGCTTCTTCGAATGGAAGGACATTCACGGGACCGGCAAGAACAAGCAGCCCTATGCCATCGCGATGCAGGACGGCTCGCCTTTTGCGCTCGCCGGCATCTGGGAGACGTGGACGGATGAGAAGGGCGTGTCCATCCGCAACTTTGCCGTCGTCACTTGTGAGCCGAACGAGATGATGGCGGAGATTCATGACCGCATGCCCGTCATCCTGCATCGCGAGGATTACGAGAGATGGCTGTCGCCTGAGCCGGACCCGAACGATCTCTTGAAACCCTTCCCGGCGGAGCTGATGACGATGTGGAAGATCGGCCGGGATGTCGGCTCTCCGAAGAACGACAGGCCGGAGATCATCGAAGAGGTCGAGGACGATCCGGAACCGAAGCTGATCTAGCGCAATTCCGGCCGGGGCGGTGCGGCCTTGCGTCCGGAATCCTCTGCCATTCACCGGCTCGGGCGGGAGCCATTCACGAAACCATGCGGCAACATATCCTCACGAGGAGAGGACAACGCATGCAAGACGATACTGGAACGCTCCTGAGGTCGTTCCTTAACAATGCCCTTCGCAAGCAGCCGCAGCGTCGCATCCGGGATTTCGGCGGCTATGATATCGGCAAGCGCCGCAACCTCCGTGTCATCGAACCGATCGCGCGGGATACGGCGGAATTTCTCTGCACTTATCTCTGCATCAGCCTGCGCGGCGAACCGGCGAGCAAGGAGGGCGTGGCCTCTGCCGTTGCGGCTGCCTTGCGGAACGTTTCTGACGAGCTTGCCTACAGGCTGACTCGCCACAGCGACGAGGCATGGCGGAGCCTCTGCAACTCCGTGGCGGAGTTTCTGGAAGCCTGCCTCCAGTTCGACCGGAGACCCTATGACGGCTCGCTGACGGCGAAATCGGATCACAACGGCTGGAAGAGCTGGGAGATGATCGCCAGCGGCGAGAGGCCGAAGGGCAGATGGCGGCATGCCTGGAAGGAAAAACCCGGCGACGATTTCATCGGCTTCTACGGCGATGCCTGCATAGGGCGGATCTTCAAGATCGAACTGACGGGATATGAGGAGCGCTGGTATTGGCTCGTCACAGCCGACGGTAGCCCCAGGCGCGGCTGGCCGGCGGTGGGGTACGAGGCGAGCGCGCGGAGCGCGGCCTGTCGGGTGGAGCGGATTTATCTTGCGTTGGTGAAGGGTGTGGGGAGGATTGGTGGTGGGTGAGGGGAGGTCAGTTGCCCGTAGACCGGCAGCTGCCAAGAGTTGCACAAGAGAAATAGATGTCAATAAGCATAATAGTGATGCCCGGTTTGGTTGCAATAATCGATTTCATGTCTCTAACTGTCTAGGCGCTAGTCTCAGGGAGGGACAATTGAGATCATCACGTATCAATCGCAAGGTTTCCGTGTATTCAATTCATGTTCAGGGCCGGCAATTCGACGGAGATTACGGGCGTGTTTTTCGCGAGTTGGCGGACATGGACAAGCCCTTAAGGATCGCAAAGATAGCCAATTTGACGATAGCAGTGTCTGACGTTACCTCGATTGAGGATGAGCATTTTTTGACGTTCGTTGAAGGCGAGGAAGGGCTGAAACCACTAATTTTGGACTTGGATACGGGAGACACGCGAGTCGATGAACTGGAAGAACATGAGATGCTTGGCTCAGCAGCTCATGCCCTGGTGAACCCGGAGAAGCGACGCATATTGGTGGAGTATGTAAAGTCGGGCACCAAGGCGGAACTTATGGCGAGAACTATCGAACTGCTTCTTGCTAAAATTTACGGAGAGGACCTTCGTGTCGATTTCTCTCCCGTTGTGAAGGAGGATTTTGTAAAGGAAATCAATAGTTTTACTCGAATCAGGATGGCCTCGCTCACACTGATAAAGCCTAACGCGGGTTGGGACGATCACTACACAAAGATATCCCAATTGCTCCAAGAATCGGGAGGAGAAAAGGCAGATCTTTCAGTTCGTGCGGCGAGGGGGGAAACGTTAAGTAAGGACAGCGGGATCGTCGAAGTCATCAAGGATGTCGCAAATGACGCGCAACCGTATTTAAGTGATGCGGAGATAATCGGAATAAAAGAAGGTGAAGAAACTGAAACTGTGGTGCCTTTGAACAAGCATGTTCTCCATCGGAATATCAATGTTCCCCGCAATCAAGACGGAGCAATTAATGTTCTCTGGCTCCGTAACAAGATGAAAGAAATAATGGGTATTTTGCTTTGATAGACTCCCTGTGGTCCTACTTAAGAAAAGAAGTGGCGCCTAGATATCATAGGATATTATTCACTTCGCATCCATGGATTGCGGGAGTTGTTTCTCTGGCAATTGCCGATGGATACGTTCCTGTATCCGTTGATCTGAAATACTTCGATATTGGTGGACCATTGTTAACTTACGACACCGTCGTTATTGGGTTTTGTGTAACTGCAATGGCGATTTGCTTTTCGTTCTCGAAACGATTTTCTTCAATACTCTGTAAAGTTAGAGACGGGGATAGCGGATATTCCGCATATGAAGACCTTATATTTGTGTTTTCATGGACTTCATTCATTCATATGGTTTCATCTTTTATAATGGTTTCTTACTATTTTTTGTATGGTAATTTTGTTCTCTCTCAGGTGATCGCCGCTGGTTTTAGTCTTGCTATTTTTGTTATACTGTTTTTTCAGCTGTATTCTGCGCTCCAGTTTTTTGTTACTATTGTAACTGTACATCAAGTTGCAAGACTTTATGCCAAATTTGCCTCGCAAGAATAGTTGGGAAGTGTAAGCGGTTGTGTGAAGGGCAATCGCAATGCTAGCGATTGACCGCGCTGCCTGCTCGGGTTGAGCGCAAGGAACCACATTGCCTGTCCCGTCGGAGATTGGAGGGCAGTCGGACACGGCGCATTGTAGTGTCAGACGTACTTGCCTCTCGGCTGAACGCGGCGGTTCATTGCGCGTTTGTATGCAGCAAAAAAGGGTCGCGTCTCTACCGCCCCGGCCGCCCAGTCTTCCCCTTCGTCCGGCCTTTGCGCTTCTGCTCGCCCGGCTCCTCATAGCTCCCGGCGCCAACCCGCCCGCGCACAACCGGCCGCACGTCGTCGTCGCGTTCCGGCTGTCCCTCAAGCAAAGGCGAAAACCGCTTGGTGCCCTTCGCGGCATCGGGCTTTTCCGGCAGCTGTCCAGTGACTGGCTTTTCCGTTCGGCCGACGGTCATTTCGTCGAGGTCGTTTTTGCGGAACAGGCTCTTCTTGGCGGGTTCGGCGATGTCGCGGCCCATGTCGTCGAGGGCGGGTTTGCGGAAGAGGGGGGTGGCGGTGTCGGTGCCTGGGCCCATGTCGTCGAGAGAGGGCCTTGAGAAGTAGGAGGGTGTGGCCCCCTCATCCGCCCTGCGGGCACCTTCTCCCCGCTGGGGAGAAGGGGACTTGCTGCGGGCTTTTCCTTCCATCGCCTTCGACTCTTCGCGGGCCATCGGATCGTCCATGACCGCCAGTTCCGCCGCCTTGAGGCGTTTGATTTCGTCGCGGAGGCGGGCGGCTTTTTCGAAGTCGAGGTCGGCGGCGGCGTCGCGCATGCTTTTTTCGAGCGCGTTGAGATGGGTCTGGAGGTTGTTGCCGACGAGGTTGCCGCCATCGGCGAAGCCCTTGCCTGACACGCCCGAGATATCGGCGCGGACGTGGTCGCGTTCGTAGACGCTGTCGAGGATGTCGGAGATCCTGGCCTTGACCGATTCAGGGGTGATGCCGTGTTCCTGATTGTAGATCATCTGCTTTTCGCGGCGGCGGCCGGTTTCCTCCATCGCCCGCTTCATCGAGCCGGTGACCTGGTCGGCATAGAGAATGACCTTGCCGTCGACGTTGCGCGCGGCGCGGCCGATCGTCTGGATCAGCGAGGTCTCCGAGCGCAGGAAGCCTTCCTTGTCGGCGTCGAGGATGGCGACGAAGCCGCATTCGGGAATGTCGAGACCCTCGCGCAGCAGGTTGATGCCGACGAGCACGTCGAAAGCACCCAGACGAAGATCGCGGAGGATCTCGATACGTTCAAGCGTGTCGATGTCGGAGTGCATGTAGCGGACGCGCACGCCCTGCTCATGCAGATATTCGGTCAGGTCTTCGGCCATGCGCTTGGTCAGCACGGTGCAGAGGGTGCGATAGCCCTTGGCGGCGGTTTCGCGGATCTCGCCGAGTACGTCGTCGACCTGGGTGCGGGCCGAGCGGACCTCGACCGGCGGGTCGATCAGGCCGGTGGGCCGGATCACCTGTTCGGCGAAGACGCCGCCTGATTGTTCCATCTCCCAGCCGCCTGGGGTGGCCGAAACGGCGATGGTGTCGGGGCGCATGGCGTCCCATTCCTCGAAGCGCAACGGCCGATTGTCCATGCAGGAGGGCAGGCGGAAGCCGTATTCGGCCAGCGTCGCCTTGCGGCGGAAGTCGCCCCGGTACATGCCGCCGATCTGCGGCACGGTGACATGGCTTTCGTCGATGAAGACGAGGGCGTTGTCGGGGATATATTCAAACAAAGTCGGCGGGGGGTCGCCGGGGTCGCGGCCGGTGAGATAACGCGAATAGTTCTCGATGCCCTGGCAGGAGCCGGTGGCTTCCAGCATTTCGATATCGTAGCGCGTGCGCTGCTCCAGGCGCTGGGCCTCCAGCAGGCGGCCGGCCTTCTCCAGCTCGGCGAGGCGCAGCCGCAGCTCCTCCTTGATCGACTTGATGGCGCCGTTCAGCGTCGGGCGCGGGGTGACATAGTGCGAGTTGGCGTAGATCTTCACCGATTTGAGGTCGCCGACCTTCTGGCCGGTGAGCGGATCGAACTCGGTGATGGCGTCGATCTCGTCGCCGAACATCGAGATGCGCCAGGCGGCATCCTCAAGGTGGGCGGGGAAGAGCTCGATCGTGTCGCCGCGCACGCGGAAGGAGCCACGGGTGAAATCCATGTCGCGGCGCTTATATTGCTGGGCGACAAGGTCGGCCAGCAACTGGCGCTGGTCGAGCCGGTCGCCGACCGACATCTGGAAGGTCATCGCCGTATAGGTTTCGACCGAGCCGATACCGTAGATGCAGGAGACCGAGGCGACGATGATGCAGTCGTCACGTTCGAGCAGCGAGCGCGTCGCCGAGTGGCGCATGCGGTCGATCTGCTCGTTGATCGAGCTTTCCTTCTCGATATAGGTGTCGGAGCGCGGCACATAGGCTTCCGGCTGGTAATAATCGTAGTAGGAAACGAAATATTCCACCGCATTGTCGGGGAAGAAATTCTTGAATTCCGAATAGAGCTGGGCGGCCAGCGTCTTGTTCGGCGCCAGGATGACGGCCGGGCGCTGCGTCGCCTCGATCACCTTGGCCATTGTGAAGGTCTTGCCGGAGCCGGTGACGCCGAGCAGCACCTGGCTGCGGTCGCCATTCTCCAGCCCCTCGACGAGATCGCGGATGGCCGTGGGCTGGTCGCCGGCGGGCTCGTAATCCGATTTCATCAGGATGCGGATGCCGCCTTCGGACTTGTCGGGCCGGGCCGGGCGGTGCGGCGTCCAGATCTTGCCGTTCTTGTGCAGCGGGTTGCCGCTCTCGATCAACGCCGACAGCGCCTCGACTGTGGCGGTGACGGCGGTGCCGGCCTGCAGCGACGAGGCCTCCTCCAGCGTCGTATCCATGCCGGAAACGGGATTGAGGCCGGCCGCCGCGCGCGTCTTCGGGTCGGTGGAGCCGCCCATCGAAGTACCACGCGCCGATTTCGAGGCCGCAATTTCGACTTTCTTGCGGTGCTTGCCGGCCTTGGAGGCGATCTGGCGCTGGGTCTCGACGCCCGACGCTTCGGCATCGGCCTCCAGCTGCTTCACCCAGTCGGCCACGGAGCCGGACAGGGGAGCGCCCTCGAAGGACGACTGCGGGGCTTCCTCGAAGCCATTCGGGGCGGGGGATTTCTTCGGAGATTTGGCCATGGCGGGAATATGGAGAGAGTCAGCGCGAAAGGGAAGAGGGAAAGAGTACAAAAGGGAAACGAACTGTTTGTTCGAAAGATCGAATAGTTCTCGCGTGGACGCAGCTGA
Source organism: Rhizobium sp. BK619 (assembly GCF_014195245.1). Taxonomy (NCBI): domain Bacteria; kingdom Pseudomonadati; phylum Pseudomonadota; class Alphaproteobacteria; order Hyphomicrobiales; family Rhizobiaceae; genus Rhizobium; species Rhizobium sp. BK619. The sequence continues at coordinate 253,118 of NZ_JACIBH010000013.1, forward strand.
GGATCAAATAAAAGTCTGTGGTTGAAGACCTTGCCTCCTCCCCCATTGCGCGAACCGGTGTTACAGCTATTGCGGGAATTGGGGACCGTTCATGAACAAGATCATTATCGCATTTGCCGCAATCGCAGCCCTGGCCGGCTGCGCCAAACGTCCTGACGCCATTGTACAGGCCGACATTCCGATGGCAGCCTATACCAACCTGAGTTGCCAGGCGCTCGCCGTCGAGCTCAAGAAGGAACAGGTCAAACTCGATGGCTTGTCCAAGCAGCAAATCAGCGCAGCAAACGGCGATGCTTTCGGCGTGTTCCTCGTGGGCGTCCCGATCGGTAGCGTCGCCGGCGGAGACAAGGAAGGCGACGTTGCCGTTTCAAAAGGCAAGGTTTCTGCGATGCAGTCTGCCGGCATGAGCAAAGGCTGCAAGCTGCCCGGTTGACGGACCGGCAGTGCCGCGGCATCACTTCGCGTTGAGATTGCTCAATTCGCCACCTGCTCCATCATATTCGATGAATGTGGTTGGGCAGGACATCCGGGCGGCCTGGAATCTGCGGCGGGCCTCTTCCGTGGCTCCGGCAAGCAGATACCATTCGCCATTGTAGAAGACCGACTCGCAGATCTGGTTGCTGTCGGCCGCCTTCGCAGTCAGTTCGTCCGGTTTCAACTCGCCGAGGAAAAGACGGTAGATGGGGTGGGGCCAAGCCGTCTGGTCGATCTCGCCGGCTGCAGCCCTGAGCTCATCGCGCGCTTTTGGATCGCCGCCCCGGCTTTGAGCAATGAAACGCCAGAGACGAAAATAGGGGGCGGTGCGCGGATCCTCACTTGCCAAGACGGCAAACCCCGTCGCGGCCTGCTCGTACCTTCCCCCGAAATAATTGGTCATCGGGTCGTTGACATAGAATTGGCGCGCAATGGTGATGGGCCAAAGGGACCCGGCCGCGATGAGGACGAATACAGCGCTGAAGGCGATCGCGGCCGCGCCGAAACGCGGCGTCGGGCGTTCCCGCGGCCAAAGGGTCAACAGCAGGAGCGAGAGCGCCGCGCCGGTCACCGCGCCGCCGAAATGGCCGGCATAGTCGATGGTCTGCCCCTCCTTCGCCGCAGACAGGAACGGCAGCAGCGAGGGAACCAGAATCTGGATGGCGCCCACCTGCAGGGAAGATGCGACCGGCGTCGACCGGAAACGGATGCTGCCGGCGATCAGGGCGGCGAAAAGCCCGACAATGCCGCCGGAAGCGCCGACACCGACCGTGTGGACGTCGTTGATCCAGACCGATGCGAGGGAACCGCCAAGGGCGCTGGCGAAGAAGATCGCCGCAAACCAGCGCCAGCCGATCAGCCGTTCGAACAGCATTCCCGCAATCCACAAGCATAAGCAATTGGATACGAGATGGATGATGCCTCCGTGCATGAACGGCGCGGTGAACAGCCGCCACCACTCGGCACCCTCGACGATGCTCGGGCGAAACGTGCCGCCGAGCATCAGCAATGTGCGAATGCTGGGAGAGCCGGCCCTGGATGCTTCGACGCCGAAGGCGAGTTCGCCGGCATAGACGGCGACGAGAACGGCAAGAAGAGCATAGGTGAAGACGGGATAACGGGCGCCATCGAAAGCGGGTTCTGGCACTTCGTCTTCTTCCTCCTCGGCGATCGAACCGGCTTCCTGCAAGGCTTGCCATTTGGCCTCGAACGCTTCGGTCGCCACTTCCGCGAATTCATAGAATATGAAGTTCGAACGGCCCCGCAACATATGCAGAGGGATGCCGACCTTGAGGCGCGAACCAACGAACCACTCCGGCAGCCTGGCGGCCAGCCCCCGTCTGATCAACGCCTTGGCAGCGCCGGGATCAAGGTGGAGGACTATGGAATCTGCACCTTTGCTCTGGAATCTTTCGAAGCTCCGGATGTCCGACCAGCGTATGATCTGGTCGGGGAAATTCGGCAGCCGGACGCCGGCCGTCGATATCACCAATCCTGGCCCCCTAGAGAAGAGCTTTGGCACGAGCAGCAGTGCGAGGAGGCCAAAAAAGACTGCGCCCAGCAGCGAGAAGAACCAGATGGCATGAGGGTCCTTGTCCTTCGGCGGATGGAAGCCCAACAGGATGGCCCCGGCCGCGATGGCGATCAAAATCAGGATGATGAGCAGCAATTTGCCTTTGTTGTAGTTGTATTCCGATCTGCGCAATTCTTCCGGCTTCATTCAAAATTCTCACTGAAAAGGCATTTATGGCACCGCGCTGATCCGAGATCGCAAGCGACTGATTTCCGTATCAAGAAGATTTCCCCGAGAGAGACTATCTACTTGCAATAGAAATTTGCAAGGTGGTTTTGGACGTTCTCGGGGACGAATGAGCAGGGCGGATGGCGGTCCGCCGTCCGCCGGCGCGGCATTCTGCAACGGTCCTGATCCTGAGGCGGGCAGCCCGCAGGGCGAAGCGTCGAAGGACGCGCCGCAGCGGCGATATCTGCGTCGTCCCTGACAGGGGCGTTGCCCTTTGCACGCAGTGAGTTTCGACTGGAACCGAGATCGGCCTTCCACAGTTAGTCCTAGTCAATTCAGCTTCAGGTGCTACTGCCATTAGCGACCATTCCGCCTTCTGGAAAAAACCGATCTCGATCGACCTCGATAGCGGCGAACGGCTGGTTCTCCGCTCACCGCAGGATGCGCTTTATGCCCTCGTCTCGGACTGGCCGATCCATGGCGGCGTCCATCAGCAGAGAGCCATCGATTTCTGCCGCGCCTGGCTTGCCGGGCGGATGCCGGCAGAGACCGTGCGGCAGGCCTTTATCCTTGCGGCGCTGGAAGCCGGTGTGCCCATTGATGATCATGAGGGCGATGCCGGTCATGCGGACAGCCGGTGAACGCCAACAATATTCGTTGCCATGTATTCAAATATTATTCCCGCTGTGTTTGTGGGAATTGGCGTATATGCGCTGCGATTCTTTGGGGATTTTACTGAATGAGAATAAAAGCCATTGTTTGTGCTGCTCTGCTGGCGCTCGCCGGCTGCAATGCTCCGGTGTCGCAATCCGTTGCCGATTCCCAGCGGCCTCCCTCGAATGACGTCCGGCAGAACTTCATCAACCTCGTATTCAAGAGAAGTTATAGACACGAAGCGGGAGAAGTCGTCTGGGCCCGGATTTCGAGCGTCGTGCTGCTTGATCCCGAGAAGAAGATCTATGCTTACTGTGTCCGCGTGGTGCCCAAACGCAGCTGGGGAGACTGGGCCTATCTCGGCGTCTCCTTCACAGATAGCCAAATCCTCGGCGCGACGGCGAATGATAATCGCTGCAAAGACAAGCGGCTGCGTTACTACCCGTTTCCTGAGATGAACGGCATGAAGACCTGACGCAGGCGCGAGGGCTTGGGTCGCGTCACGCTCCAGGCTTTGGCGAGCGGCGGCGCGGCCTCCTCCAACCTTCCTCATGCGGCGGTGCGCGGCCCGCAGGGCGGAGCCTCGAAGTACTGGCTGTGAGTTGCTGTTTGCAGCCACAGCCTTTTTGGAAAAGGCCGATCTATCGACCTCGATACGGGAGATTCAACTGAATGAAGATCAAATTCCTTGCTTGCGCTGCCGCGCTGGCACTGGCCAGCTGCCAAACTCCGGCGCCGCAATCCGTTGCGGATTCCCAGCGTTCGCCTTCCAATGCGGTTCGACGCGAATACGTCGATGCTCTGCGGGGAACGATCAAACCGGGGAACTTCGTGAAGGCCGAGATTTCCAGCGTGGTTCTGCTTGATCCGGAAAAGCAGATCTATGCGTATTGCACGCGCACTACGGAACGTGCTTACCCAGACTGGTCCTATATCGGCCTTGGCTTGCAACACAACATGATACTGTACTTGAAAAAGGACGACTATCGCTGCCACGACAAGCGGCTGCGTTACTATGATTTTCCTGAATTGCGAAACATGAAGTACTGAGGCACAGGCGGGCTTTTGCCAACCTCGCCGGTCCCTTTCTGATGCCGTCGGGAGCGGACTGCGCACCGCGCAGTCCGCGTAACGATGAACGGTGCCTCGGATCCGCTCAACCCGCAAGGACCATTCTCACACTTTGCTCACGCGAACACGGCTTCCCTGGAATCATCCATTGTCGACGCCCTGCAGTACCATACGAGGACGACAATCGATCCGATGGGAAATAGCAGTACGATAAGCTGCCACCATCCGCTTCGGTTGACGTCGTGAAGGCGTCGGGCGGCCACGGCGATCCACGGAAGAAACGTGGCCAGCGACCAGATCCGGTTCAAGGTTTGGCTCCGATCCACGACAAGCAAAGCGATGGAGACGAGAGAGACGAAGAGTGCCGAATACCAAAATTCCGATCGGCTCGCTCTACCGTTGAAGTTCACATAGTTCTTGAAATAGCTTCCAATCGCCTGGCCGAAACCCATGGCCTGCGGCCGGCCACCGAAGCGGTTCGGCCCAACCAGCGGTTTTCTTAAGACGAAGAACAATGGCACGCCGAACAGGATCAAGACGATCAACCAGTGAAACAGAGAAAAACTGCCCATGAGAAACCCCAGCTGTTAAAACGGCTTAGAGATAAGCGATGTTTGTTTCCGGAGGATTAACCGGCTGGTAATCGAATATGTTTCGCAATCACAGCGTGAGAAACTGCGGCTGCCATGGTGGCGGCGGGATGATGCTTTTGAGCAGGCCGCAATCGCCGTCGCTCAATGCTTGACCAGCACACGTGCCTGCACCGGCTGCTCGATGCCCTTCAGCGCAAGCCTGCGCGTTTCGGCGCCTGCCGCGAGGTCGGGGGCCTTCGCGGCCGTTTCTGCCGAGATCAGGATCTCGCCGGCGGCGGCATGGGATTCCAACCTCGCGGCTTGGTTGACGACGCCGCCGATTGCGGTGAAATCGCTGCGGAAGGTCGAGAATTCGCCGATCTGCACCTCGCCGGAATGGATGCCGAGGCCGACGCCGAGGGTGCGGCCGGGCAGGGCCTCGAGCGCCAGACCGTTCAGCGCCGCGGTGCAGTTCCCCTGGATCTCCTGGGCGGCCAGGATCGCGGCGCTGGCGTGATCTTTCCTCACAATCGGAAAATTGAAGATCGCCATCAGGCCGTCGCCCATCTGCTTGTTGACGATGCCGTCATGCGCCCAGATCGCCTGGGCGCAGCGATCCTGGAACAGGCTGACGATCTCGCTCAACTGCACCGCCTCGATGCGCTCGGACAGGTCCGTGAAGCCCCTGATATCGGCAAAGAGGATGGTGGCGTCGGCGGTGATCTGGCGCTGCTTCTTGACGTACTGAAAAGAGCGTTCGCAGATCGTGCAGATATCGGGGTTCATCTTGCTGCGAGTGATGCCCAAGGCGCGGAAGGGCAAGGCGAGCGGGCCGCCGATCGGGATCGGCATATGCATCTGGTCCCAGCAGCCGCGGCAGATCCTGGCGCTGCCGTGTCTGGCCGGCTCACTGGAAGAGGCTGTCGTCATTTCGAACAATCCGTCGGCTGATAGCCAAAGAACAAGCTTCCGATACTTGCCTGCTTTTGGCAACTCTCCAAGGCGGCACATGAATAGCGCCACACTTGTTACTCCCACTGGCCGAGTTCGGCTGCCAGACTATCTCCCGCAACAGTGAACAGTGACAAGCAGCGGACGTAAGCGCGCTTTGCCTGGCGAGGCGCGGGCATTCACCGCAATCAGGAGATCTCAAAATGACCACAACAGCCCAGAACGGCGGCCAGCCGGCCATGCATAAGCCTGCGGTCGTGTCGGAGGCAGCCTGGGAGGCGGCCTGGAAGCAGATGCTCGTCAAGGAAAAAGCCCAGAGCCGCGCCCGGGACGCGCTTGCTGCCGAGCGCCGGCGGATGCCGTGGATGGCGGTCGAAAAGGATTATGCATTCGAAGGGCCGCAGGGCAAGGTCAGCCTGCGCGACCTGTTTGCAGGGCGGCGCCAGCTCATCCTCTATCGCGCCTTCTATGAGCCCGGCGTCTTCGGCTGGCCGGAGCACGCCTGCCGCGGCTGCTCGATGGTGGCCGACCAGGTCGCTCATGTTGCCCATCTCAACGCCCGCGACACGACGCTGGTTTTCGCCTCACGCGCACCGCAGGCCGATATTGCCCGGCTGAAAGCGCGGATGGGCTGGACGATGCCGTGGGTGACGATCACCGACAGCTTCGACAAGGATTTCGGCGTCGATGAGTGGCACGGCACCAATGTGTTCTACCGCGACGGCGAGCGCATCTTCCGCACCTATTTCATCAACAATCGCGGCGACGAGCAGATGGGCAGCACTTGGAACTATCTCGACATTACGCCGCTCGGCCGCCAGGAGGTCTGGGAGGATTCGCCGGAGGGTTATCCCCAGACCCCGACCTACAAGTGGTGGAACTGGAACGACGCTTATGTCGCCGACGCCGAGCCCGACAAGACGTGGGTCGAAGTCTCCGATGCCGGCGAGGCGGCGTTCCGGGCCGAGGGTGCAAACGAGAAATCGTGACCAGAGGGCAATTGCCTTGCCGACCCTTCATACGACCGGCAAGGCGGAGGGGCCGATGGCCGAATTTCAGCTCGCTCGGCAAAAGTGCCGTCGTTCGTAACGGCAGTATCGACCGGTGGCGCCCGAGGTCTCGAGGGAAATTCAATGCAGAGTGGAAACATTCTGAGGCCGGCCGCGTTGTAGCCGTTGCCGGCGGTGCGCCCGCGGCCGGACAAGGAGGCTATTCATGAAGGTCATGATCGTTGAAGATGAGAATATCATCGCTCTCGAACTCGAACGCATTGCGCAAGAGGCCGGACACCAGACCGTGGGGCCACTTTCGACGGTGGAGCAAGCTCTCGCCTACGCTCCGAGAAGCGATGTGGCGCTCGTCGATCTCAGCCTCTCCGACGGGGTGAGCGGCGCCCAGCTTGCGCGCCGGCTGATCGACCGCTTCGGCGTGGACGTGATCTTTGTGACCGGCAGTCCGGAGAATGTCGGCAATGGTATCGAGGGGGCGCTCGATGTAATATCCAAGCCCTTCACCGACGAAAGGATTGTCAGCGCGCTTTCGCGGGCAGAGGCCCGACGCAAGGATTTCGACAGCAAGGCAGCGGTCTGATCGGTTGGATTGACGTCGTTTATTGGGTGCCCTCCAGGGAGATCATCCGGATGAAGCACGCGTTTGTCGCCATTCTCCTCACCCTCACGGCCTGCGCTGGCGCGGGAGAGCCGCAGCCTCTTTCGGATAGCCTTACCTATGGCGGAAAGGTCGTTCATTCACCCTATCGACCGGGAACGGTGGTCAAACATACCTTTCTTGGTCAATTCGGCTACCGTGTCTTCGAGACCTATGTCGTTCAGCCGGACGGGAGGCTGAAGCTGACGTCCCAGAGCACGGGCCCGGACTTCCTCTGGCAGTAGCGTCCTCGCCATCTCTCTGCGTAACTCTCAAAGGTAGCCGCCAAAGACCCGGCTGCCGAAGCCACTGCCTTTGCTTCCCGATTGTTACAGCCCTTGCGAGGGAGGCTTCGGCCTGTCCATGCGCAATTGAATGTTGCGCTGCGGCAAAAATCTCGTCTATACCACCGGCATTCACCACGGACCCGGTGAGACCCCGGGTGGCTCTTCTGGCCGCCGATCCGCCAGACAACGCAAAACCTGCATGTCATCACGCGACCGCTCGGCAGAGCGCGTCGGGCCATGCTTTGCGAGACTCCATCCCATGCTGCTTTCCTCCATCCGTCGCGATTGGTCCGCCAATCCCATGCGCGAAATGCTTGCCGGAGCGGTGGCGACTTTCGCCCTGATCCCCGAGGTTATCGCCTTTTCATTCGTGGCGGGGGTCGATCCCGAGGTTGGCCTGTTCGCCTCCTTCGTCATCGGCATCGTCATTGCGTTTACCGGCGGACGCCCGGCGATGATTTCGGCGGCGGCGGGGTCGGTCGCACTGGTCGCAGCACCGCTGGTGCACGCCCATGGACTGCCCTATCTCTTTGCGGCCGGGCTGCTGGCGGGGCTGCTGCAGATCGTGTTCGGCCTGCTGCGGCTCGGCGTGCTGATGCGCTTCGTCTCCAAATCCGTCCGTACCGGCTTCGTCAATGCGCTCGCCATCCTGATCTTTGCCGCGCAGATGCCGCACATTATCGGCGCCGGCTGGATGGAATATGCCGTGCTGGGTGCCGGGCTTGCGATCATCTATCTGACGCCGCGGATCACCACGGCGATCCCTTCACCGCTGATCTGCATTCTGATCCTGACCGTCGCGTCGATCGGGCTCGGGCTTTCCGTGCAGACTGTCGCCGATCTCGGCAGGCTACCGGATTCGCTTCCGACGTTCGGCTGGCCGGCGGTGCCGCTGACGCTGGAAACCCTCCGGATCATCGCCGGTCCGGCGCTTGCCATCGCCATGGTCGGGCTGCTGGAATCGATGATGACCGCGAGCGTCGTCGACGATCTCACGGATACGCCGAGTTCGAAAAACCGCGAATGCACCGGTCTTGGCCTTGCCAATGCGGCCGCGAGTCTGTTCGGCGGCATTGCCGGCTGCGGCATGATCGGCCAGACCGTCAGCAATGTGAAATATGGCGGGCGCGGCCGGCTCTCGACGCTGTTTGCCGGCGCGTTTCTGCTGATCCTGATGGTGCTGCTGAAGCCATGGGTCTCCGAGGTTCCGGTCGCCGCGCTGGTGGCGATTATGGTCATGGTGTCGATCGACACCTTCGACTGGTCGTCGCTCCGAGCCGTGGTGGTCCATCCCCGAACGTCGAGCGTCGTCATGGCGGCAACCGTCGTCGTCACCGTTTTCACCACCAACCTGGCCCTCGGGGTCACGGTCGGCGTGCTGCTCAGCGGTGTGTTCTTCACCTTCAAGGTCGCCCGCCTGCTGCGCGTCGACGTCGCGCCCGATCAAGCCGGCGGACGGCTGATCTACCGCGTCTCCGGTCAGGTGTTCTTTGCCTCCGCCGACGTCTTCGTCGACGCCTTCGACGTTCAGGATGCGATCGGCAAGACCGTGCTGATCGACGTCTCCGAAGCGCATTTCTGGGACATCACCGCGGTTGCCGCGCTCGACAAGGTCGTGCAGCGCTTCAAGGCACACGGCAGCGCAGTGGAGGTCGCCGGCCTCAATCAGGCGAGTGCGACTTTGATCGGAAGCCTCGATGGCAAGGTGGTGCTGAAGGATGTGTGACGGACTTACCGCTATATGATGGCGAAGTCGTCTCTGCCGTCGGCTCCCGCGTTCAATCGTCTGGCGGCGAGTTCGATAAAGGTCTTGACCAGAGGCGGCAGGTGCCGGCTGCTCGGATAGACGACGTGCAGGCCGCCGACCGGGGTCGTGTAACCGTCGAGAACGCGGCATAGCCGCCCATCCCTGATGCAGGTATTGGCGACCCCATGGGGCAGTCGGGCGATGCCATAACCGGCGATCGCTGCGGCCATGACCGCCTGCATTTCATTGGCGGCGAAGCGCCCCGAGACCGAGACTGTTTCCTGTCCGTGCGGGCCTTCAAGCAGCCATTGCGCATGGGTGGATTGGCCGGCGATAACGCAGTCGTGGCGGACGAGATCTGCCGGGCGATCGGGCGCGCCGCAGCGGGCGAGATAGTCGGGGCTCGCGCAGAGCAAGCGATGGGTAGAGCCGAGCTTGCGGGCGATCAGCGTCGAATCCTCCAGAATGCCGGTGCGGAAGGCGAGGTCTATGCCGTTTTCGACGAGATTCAGCCTGTCGTCGGTCAGCCGCAACTCGACCCTCGACTTCGGGTAGGTCGCCAGAAGATCGAAGATCGCATCCTGCAGGAAGTGACCACCGAAGCCGACCGGCGCCGATATGCGGATCGTGCCGGCGGGCTCCGTCCTTGCTTCCGCAAGACGCAGGTTGGCGCCTTCGATCGCACGGAGCGCCTGGCTGCTTTCCTCGTAATAGAGGCGGCCGGCATCCGTCGGGCTGAGGCTGCGGGTCGTGCGCTGCAGCAGGCGCACGCCGAGTTCGCGCTCGAGAGCGGCAATGCGTCGGCTGACTGTTGTCTTCGGCATGCCCAGCAGGCGCGCCGCCGCGGTGAAGCTGCCGGCCTCGATGACGCGGGCGAAGATCATGATATTGTTGAGATCGAGCATTGTATCCTGAGATGGTACGATGTTTCTCAATTATAGGCTATTATGGTTCAATGCGACAGGCCTTAACTTTGCTCTATCGTTCACAACAAGGAGCAGACAGATGAGCAAAACACGAAGCGTTCTGGTGACGGGCGCCACCGGCCAGCAGGGCGGCGCGGTCGTTCGCGCCCTGACCGCGCGGGGATACCGGGTCAAGGCGATCTCGCGCAAGCCGGACAGCGATGGCGCAAAGCGGCTGGCCTCGGCCGGGGTCGAGGTCGTCGCCGGCGATCTCGACGATGGCGCATCCGTGGCGAGGGCGGCTGAGGGCGTCGATACGATGTTCCTGATGGGCAACAGCTACGAGGCCGGGACGGAGGCGGAAACGCGCCAGGGCATCACCGTCGCCAATGCGGCAAAGGCCGCCGGCATCGGGCACCTGATCTATTCCTCCGTTGGCAATGCCGACAAGAAGACCGGCATTCCGCATTTCGACAGCAAGTATCTCGTCGAAAAGCATATTGCAGGCCTCGGCATTCCCTATACGATCAGCGCGCCCGTCGCCTTCATGGAAAATACGGTGGCGCCCTGGGCGATCGACGGGCTGCGCCAGGGCGTCTATGCCGCGGCCCTGCCGCCGACCCGGCTGCTGCAGCAGATCACCATCGACGACATCGGCACTTTCGTCGCAGCACTGGCCGAGCGGCGCGAACAGGTGTTCGGCAAGCGTTTCGATATTGCCGGCGACGAATTGTCTGGCGAGCAGCAGGCGAAGATCCTGTCCGAGGCGCTCGATCGGCCGATTGCTTACCAAGAACTGCCGATTGCCGCGATGCGGCAGCAGAGCGAGGACGCGGCACTGATGTTCGAATGGTTCGACCGCACCGGCTACAACGTCGACATCGCTGCCCTGCGCCGCGATTTCCCCGATGTCGGCTGGCACAGCTATGCCGATTGGGCGCGCGGCTTCGACTGGAGCGTTCTCGGCAAGGCATCCGCCTGATACACTCTCCGTCTCCCCGGCCCGAACCGGGGACGACGGAGAGCCCGACCCGCCTTGCGCAAGGCGACGGATCGCTCGGCTCTGCGGCGATAGACCATCGTTGTTGAAGAGGGAGGCTTCGATGCCGTCGAGTTTCAATGTCGAAAGTGCGGATGGTTATGAGCGGCTGATGGGGCGCTGGAGCAAGAGGCTGGCGCCGCTGCTGATCGATTTCGCCGGATTGGCGGATGGGGATCGTGTGCTCGATGTCGGCTGCGGCACCGGCAGCCTGGCTTTTACGCTGGCGGAAAGACCAGGCTTGAAGGAGATCGCCGCCATCGATTATTCGCCGGTTTTCGTCGAGGCGGCGACGCGGCGCAATACCGATCCGCGGATCGCGATCCGGCAGGCGGATGCTTGCGCGCTGCCGTTCGAGGATAACCGTTTCGACCGGGCGATGTCGCTGCTTGTGCTGCATTTCGTGCCGGAGGCGGGCAAGGCTGTTTCGGAAATGGCTCGTGTCGTGCGCCCGGGCGGTGTGGTGGCCGCCACCGTCTGGGATCATTATGGCGGCATGTCCGGCATGCGGATGATGTGGGATACGGTTGTCATGCTCGACGAAAATGCGCTGCCGCTCCGCCGCAGATATTGTTTCCAGCCGATGATGCGGCCCGGCGAAATGAAGGAAAGTTTCCTCAGCCAGGGCCTTGCCGATGTCGAGGAGACGTCGCTGCTGATCCGGATGGAATACCTCTCCTTCGAGGATTACTGGGCGCCGATCGCCGCCGGCGAGGGGCCGCTCGGCAAATATGTCGCCGGGCTAGAGCCGGCCAAGCGAAAGGCAGTCGATGCGGCCGTCAGGGCAGCATATGAAGCCGGCGAACCCGATGGGCCGCGGTCGTTCGCGTCGGTGGCTTGGGCGTGCCGGGGCAGGGTTGTTTGAGTCACGTTGCGGATGATCCGACGCTCAAGAGAGCCTCATCCTTGAGGCGCCCCGCAGGACCTCGAAGGACGGGGCGGGTGCTCAGCGTCAGATGGATGCAAGGAGCAGCGTTGGAGCGTGTCCTTCGAGGCTCCGCCCTCACGGGCTACGCACCTCAGCAACCGTGTTGTTGCGGCTCGTTCCAGGGTGTGTGTCTTTTGAGGATAGTGTTGATCATGATGATGAGTTTTCGCATGGCGGCGACGAGGGCGACCTTGGGCGGTTTACCGGCGTCG
>NZ_JACIBH010000014.1:0-261264 GCF_014195245.1 Rhizobium sp. BK619
GTTGCCGCTGGCGACCACCCCGCCCGAACCATTGGCAACACCACCCTTCTCCGTCGCATCACCCGCATCGGCGACTGCCGTCGGCGTCGTGTTCGAGCTCGGCGTTGTAAACATCACATCGACCCAATAATTCGTCGACTGGAATGTGGTCGTGGGGAATAGGCTGTTGCTGCCATAGCGATAGACGCCGTTGCCGCTGGACGGTGCCGTGAGCGGGCCGCTCGTCACGTTCGAGGTGAAATAGCCGGTGGTCGTGGAATAATGACCGGTATTCGTGTGGTAAGACGCCGTGTAGGTTTGCCCGGCTGTCAGTGACACCGGACTGGTGAAATAGGCAGTCTGCCAGCCGCTGGTCGTCTCGTTCGTGAAGGTGAGGGTCGCAAGCCGTGTACCAGTGCTCGACCATAGTGAACCTGTATGCGTTCCCGTATCGAGGTCGCTCTTGTAGAAACGAATGCCGGTGACGGTGCCCGCCAAGGAGGTCTGAAATTTCACGCCGAGTTCAACGGCCGAGGTATCGTTGGTGTTGATCACCGCCGGTGTCGCTGCACCGAAGAGAGAGGTGTAATTCGGCCCGCTGACGGTGACCGTTCGACCCGTCGACGGTGTTTCCAGGTTGACGTTGTCGTCCACTGCGCGAGATCGGATAGTGTAGGTGCCCGCGGTCTGCGGCGACCACTTATAAGTCCAGTTCTCATCGCCGGTAGCTGGATGCCAACTCGCCCCGTTGTCGGTCGAGACCTCGACCGCGGCGATAACCCCGCCTCCCGAATCGGTAGCTGTGCCGGTAATCGTCACGGTGGAGCCAACGGCCGCCGTGTCGGGCACCGTGATCACCGAAGTCGGTGCAGTATGATCCGCCGAAGCCGTTGCCGCAACGAGCCCGGATTGCAGCGTCCCGGGCTGAATGCCCATGTCGGCCAGCAGATTGACCATAGCCTGCTGCACGCGGGGATCGGTCGCAGTCGCCTGATTGTCATGATTGTCGCTCAGGCCCCACGTCCAGTAGACGGTACCGGCGCCGAACACCAGCGCGCCGCTCGGCGCGCGATAAAGCGTCAGATTGTGGGTCGCGGTGGCATCGCCGGTCGTGTTTCCGTAATCGAGCAAATAGGTGCTGACCGGAAGCGTCGTCGATGACAGCTTGACGAGACCAGCCGGATCGAAGCCGTTGTCAGACGCTTCATCCCACTCATAGCCAAGATAGTTCTTGGTGAGCGTTGCCGTCTGGCCTGGCTGAAGATTGGCGACGCTCGTATTACGCCAGAAGCGCAGGTTGGCGTCGTCATAGCCGACGGTGATCGAAGCAAGATTGTTGCCGACATCGTCGACCTTGAACAACTGTCCGGTCAGTGAGTTTTCCGGGTTTCCGCCGCCGATGGCAGGTGGGCTGAAGCGTGGATCGCGGAAGGTGCCCGTCCATTCGTTGGAAGGATCGATGCTGGAGTTGGCCCATGTCTCCTTGTAGGTGATCAAGGTGCGATAAGGCGTGCCGTCGGCGCTGTAGGCATTGCCCCAGCGGGTACGCCAATAGACCTCATTGCCGCTCCAGAACATAAGGTTGACGCCAGCATCACGCGCGGCTTCGACATTGGTTCGCTGTTGACCGGACCAGTATTCGTCATGCCCGGCATCGATATATGTCTTGTGATTGAGCAACAGGCTGCCGTAGCGGTCGGCGTCGACACCTGACATATAGGAAACATCATAGCCGTTCTGTTCCAGCCAGTAGATGCCGGCATATTCGGCACCGAACAGATAGTCCTGCGGGCCGGCATAGGTGCCGACCCCGCCGCGGGTCGCAATCGGTCTGTTGTAGCTGACCGCATAGGCACGACCGGCACCCTGCCCCGTCGCCGGGCCGTTGCCGCCATAGAGGTTTGCGCCACCCCAGCCGTTGTAAGCCTGCCAGGTCTCGTCGGCGGTCTGGAAGACGATGTCGCTTTGGCTGGCGTCGTCGCGCACGATGAACGGGATTTGATTTTCGCCAGAGGTGCCATCCTGGCGCACGAGCTTGGCGATATAGACGCCTGAGACGGCATCATCAGGTACGGTCCACGAGGCCGAAACCGCCCAGTTGCCGGCGTCGACCGTGCCGGTCGTTGAATTGCGCAACGGACTTGGCTGGGTCTGCAAGCCGGTGTGCTGCATGGTTGCGACCTTGCGGGCACCCATGCCGCCATAATAGCCGAGCCGGTAGATATCGATCCGGTAGTTGGTGGAATTAGTGTTGATCTTGAAGCTGATCGTCTTGCCGTTGTCGACGCTGATATCGGTCGCAAACCCCTCGATATTGGTGCTGCCGGCACCGTCGATGCCCCACTCGCTCTCCGGATTGCCCTGCTTCTGGTTTTCCAAGACGATCGCGTTGCTGGCCGCCGCCGCAGCGGCCGCCAGATTTTGCGTCGTCAACGATCGCTGCGCAGAAGGTGGAGACGGCGTCGTCACCGAGCCGGAAAGGGTGCCGACACCCTTCGTGGTAGTGCCCTTTCCAGTTTCTCCGCCGCCGGGCAACGATCCGTTCAGGGCCGTTGATTCTGTCCACGTTGCGGTTCCGCGCCAGCCTGAGAGAGCAGACAAGCTACGATCGAGAAGTGGGTCGCTGACGGAGGCTCCGATGGCCTTCTTGATCGCCTCCGCATAGTCCGGTCCGTCGTTCAGCTTTGATCCCGGCAACTGACCATCTTGCTGAAGCAGGGCGCCGCTATGCGCGTAGTCGAGAATCCGTGTGGGGGACGTATAGTAGCCGCACCCGCACACACCAAAGGGCATGCCAACGGCCAGCGCATTTGCACCACCATGCTGCACGGTCGACTGCGCCGACGGCGTCGATTCGAGAATGACGACTTTGCCCGAGTGCGCACGCTCGCCGGCGACGGTGGCAGAATCGTGCTCCGACGCTGTCGGTGAAGGGCTCTGCGGCAGATACGGCGCCAAAGGATCGTCGCCTATGAGGTTCATTCCAGCGTAGGTGCGGTAAAGGGGTGATGCTGACCCGAATGAAATTCCGTGCGCGTTCCCCTCGAAAGAGGCAAAATCCGGCGTATGAACCGACAGTGCGGACGCCGCTCTATCAGCGCTTCGCTTTCCGATTTCGCGATTGACTGTGAAAGCGTCAGGCAAGGGTGGCGCGACGAGGCCGTCGTCGGCCCGACCTTCAGCGTCACCATTCACCCCCGCGATCTGCCCAACGTCGTGCTCCTTGAGCGCCGCGTCCTTATGGGGATCGCCGACGAGGGGAGCCTGCTTGTTTCCATCCGCCGTTTGCACCCCTGCCGCGAGTTGAGCATCATCCCCGTGCTTTCCGGCCGGCTTGCGCGGCCTTTCCTTTCCGCCGACAGTCAACCATCGGGGAACCAGCGAATCCAGCAGGAGTGAGCGCGAAGTCCACCGGCGAGCGTTGCGATACATGGCAGGTACCTCGCGAGATTGTCAGGGTCGAATCTATATCGCTTAAACGCGAAGTTCTGAAGTATAGTCGAAAATTATCAGAGTATATCCTACGCCTTTCGCTCTACTGGCGGCATCCTTTTGGCAAGCGGCCGTGTTGCGCGCCCACGCGATGGATCAGATGCGTGATGGCTGAGATCGCGGTTTCCTGTGCAAGGCTCGCCGCCGCAAAGAGAGCGAAACGGCGGGTCATCGCGCGGTAAAGTCGACGATCCGGAGCATACAGGCGCTGCCGAGGGGTTGCGCTTTACCGAAGCGAGCGCGCCTATTTCTGCGTGCAGAACCTGTTGATTTTGCGAGACAACGTCCGTGGGTGGCACCGACGATATATGTTTCTACTCAATTTAGGCTGAAGCACCCTCCCCACCTCATCAATATTGATGTGGCAAAGCAAACGACCTGCACCTTCCTCAAGGCTTCGCCAGACTGCACACTGGCGATGCAGCTTCGGAATTTGGTTCCGGCGTTCGAGCAGAGTTCAAGGTAATCGTATCAGCGTCCGTGTAAGAATGTTTTGCAGGCGAGACATGCATATGAATCTATCGCACCGCGCCCCTCGCGTGTTCTTTCGCGCGACGTTTGTCATCAGCACACTCGCCTTTCTCGCCGGAGCGGTGCCGCCTGCTGTCGCCGACAGCTCCCCCTTGGCGCCACAAACGAGAATCCGCCTGACGATCGTCCAATGGATCCAGTCCAAAGGCCAGTTTGAGCGATGGGACGGGATTGGCGGCGACTATACGGTTTCGGATACAGGTACGGTCTCCCTACCCTTTCTGGGGTCGCTGTCGGTTGGAAATCTGGATAATGCGGGCCTTACCAGCGAAATTGCCAAGCGCCTTCAGGCGAAGATGGGTCTGGCCCAGGCACCTGCGGTGACCATCGACATCCTCGACTATCCCTCCATTTACGTCGTCGGAGACGTGGTGGCGCCGGGAGAATACAAGTTTCGCTCCGGCCTCAGCGTCCTGCAATCCCTGGCCATGAGCGGCGGCCCGTTGCGGGCTGCGGCGCAGCAGCAATCGCAGACGATCAGGCTTGCCGGCGACTTGCGGGAAATCGACCATTCGCTGCTGCGCGGTTCGGCAAAACTCGCGCGGCTGCAAGCGGAGATGGCCGGGGAGAAAGAGATCGCCTTCGATCCGCCGCCCGCTGCCGATCGGCAATATGCCGAGAGTATCTACCAGGAAGAGCGGGTCATTTTTCAGGCCCGTGCAAACGCGCTGGACAAGCAGTCGGTGGCGCTCGTCGAATTGCGCAATCTCTTGACGGCGGAAATCGAAACAATGGAAGAAAAGCTGAAAGGCTCGGATGACAATATCCAGTCGGTCGAGGAGCAACTGACGAGCGTGAAGACGCTGGTCCAGAAGGGCCTGACAATCAGCTCACGCCAGATGGATCTGGAACGGTTGCTCACCACCTATCGCTCCGACCGGCTCGATCTCGTCACCGCCATCATGCGGGGCCGCCAGGCAATCAACGAGACGACGCGCAGTCTCGAGGGACTTTCCGACACGCGCCGTAGCGAGATCGCGTCCGAGGTGCAGGCGGAAAGAGCCAATCTCGATCAGCTGAAATTGAAGCGCGACACCACGCAACAACTGCTTCTCGAAGACCTGGCGAACGGCGCCAACGTGAATAACCGCGTTGAAGAACTTCCCCTGACGTTCGTCGTGAACCGGCGGGACAATGGACAGGTCAACCAATTCCAGGCCTTGGAAACGACCGAGCTAGCGCCGGGCGACGTGATCAGGGTAACCCGGAGCCGCAGCATCGCCGATGCGCCGTCCGAAGACGCCGCAGCCCTGCCTGCTCAGACCGAGGCGCATGTCAGTCAGGTAAGCCGGTGATAAGCGAAAAGCATGTGCTGCAATCGAGCCTGCGGCGGGGATTGAACGCCGGCACAGGACACACGGCTAGGGGCTTAAGATGACTTTGCGCATGACCCCACCTGGCAGCCAGACCTACACCGAGATCCTCAAGTCGACGATGCTGATGGGCGGCGCTTCCCTTGTGAACGTCGCACTCAGCATTATCAGAAACAAGGCGATGGCCGTCCTGCTCGGGCCGGAGGGCATCGGGCTTATGGGCCTTTATAGCTCGATCGTCGATATCGCGCAGTCTATCGCGGGTCTGGGCGTCGGCGGCAGCGGCGTGCGCCAAGTCGCGGAGGCAGCCGGCACCGGCGACGCAGCGAGGATTGCCCAGTCGGCGACCGTGCTGAGACGCATATCGGTGGTGCTGGCGCTGCTTGGCGGGCTTCTTCTCGCCGCCTTGGCATATCCCGTCTCAAGTTTCACGTTCGGTGATTTCCAGCATGTCGGTGGCATTGTGCTGCTGTCGCTCGCCGTTTTCTTCCGGCTGATGTCTGCAGGGCAGAGCGCCTTGATCCAGGGCCTGCGCGGCATTGCCGATCTCGCCCGCATCAACGTGCTTGCCGGGCTCTTCGGTACAGCCGTCAGTATCCCGTTGATCTACCTGTTCGGGGTCCAGGCGATCGCACCGTCGCTCGTGGTCATTGCAGCTGCCTCGATCCTTCCGACCTGGTGGTACAGCCGGCGGATCTTCCCGCATCCCTCGCCAATGCCGCCGCGCCAATTCAGCCGGGAGGTGTCTGCGCTGCTCCGGCTCGGTTTCGTCTTCATGGCAAGCGGGCTTCTGACCTTCGGTGCGGCCTATGCCATCCGCCTCATCGTGCTGAAGGAGGGCGGCGTCACGGCGGCGGGACTGTATCAGGCGGCCTGGGGCCTCGGCGGTCTATACGCCGGTTTCATCCTGCAGGCCATGGGAACGGATTTCTATCCGCGCCTGACCGCAACGATCGACAACAGTGCCGAATGCAACCGGCTGGTCAATGAACAGGCAGAAATCAGCATGCTGCTCGCCGGCCCCGGTCTTCTCGGCACGCTGACGCTCGCGCCGCTGATGATGAGCCTGTTCTATTCGGCTGAATTTCATGGGGCAGTCGAGCTTCTGCGCTGGATCTGCCTTGGAATGATGCTGCGGATCATTTCTTGGCCGATGGGTTTCATCGTCGTGGCGAAGCGGACCCAGGCGATTTTCTTCTGGACGGAGGTTGCGGCGGCAGTCGTGCATGTCGGGCTTGCCTGGCTCTTCGTATCGCTGCTCGGTACGCGCGGAGCCGGCATGGCGTTTTTTGGCCTCTATGTCTGGCACAGCATCCTGATCTATCTGATCGTGCGGAGGCTGACCGGTTTTCGCTGGTCCGCCACCAATCGCAGACACGCGCTGCTCTTCTTGCCTGCATCGGGACTGGTGTTCCTGATGTTCTCGATCTTGCCGCTGTGGCCGGCGACGGCGATCGGCTTCGTCGCCGTCGTTCTCTGCGGGCTCTATTCGCTGCGCATGCTGATCGACCTGCTTCCGCCGGAATCCGTGCCGGCAATCATCCGTGGATGGATCACGAAATCAGCATAACGAACAATGCGCGCATCCGAAGATACGCGCATTGTTCGTTATGCCGATTGTTCAGGCGAGAGCAACATCCCTGGCAGGTTGCACGGCAACCGCTCCGACGCTCGCTCCCGCAACGGCGGCGCGAAGTGCCTCGACAACCCGGTCCATGTCGGACACCGTCATCTGGGCATAAAGCGGCAGGATGATCGTTTGCTGCTGCGCAGATACGCTTCGCATCAGGCTCGAGGCAGCGCGGTAGGAGCTCTCGCCTGAATAGGCTCCCTCCAGATGAATGTTCATCACACCACGCCGGGTTGAGATACCCTGATCGAGCAGGGTCTGCATGACCGCACGCTGGTCGACCGTATCGGGCAATCTCACACAGAAGCTCTGCCAGTTGCTGCGAGCCCAGCGTGGTTCGGCCGGGAGAGAAAGCCCTGCAATCGTCTGCAGACGTTCGCAATATTGCTCGGCAAGCAGCCGGCGCTGGGCAACCAACTCCGGCAGCCGCCGCAGCTGCTCGCGTCCGACGGCCGCCTGGAGATCGGTCATCCGGTAATTGTAACCCAACTCGTCATAGTCTTCGAAGATCACCTGCTTCGAGCCGTGACGGACGGCATCGGTGACGCTCATGCCGTGCTGGCGCCAGAGCCGGAACTTCCGGTCATATTCGGGATTGGCCGTGGTCAGCATGCCGCCATCACCCGTGGTGACGACCTTCCTGGGGTGGAAGGAGAAGCACGCAATGTCGCCATGCGCTTTGCCGATCTTTTCCCAGCGCCCGTCCCACAGGATTTCGCTTCCCGTCGCACAGGCGGCATCCTCGATGACCGGTATCTGATGGCGCTTGCCGATCTCGACGACAGCGCGGAGATCGCAAGGCATGCCGAGTTGATGCACGCAGAGAATTGCCTTGGTGCGGGGCGTGATCGCCCGCTCGATCAGACTGGCATCGATATTGTAGCCATCGTCTTCGATATCGACGAAAACAGGCACCGCGTCGCAGTATCGAACCGCATTTGCGGTCGCGATGAAAGAATGGCTGACCGTCACGACTTCATCGCCGGCGGATACGCCGACCGCCTTCAGCGCCAGATGCAACGCAGTTGTGCAGTTGGACATGGCACAAGCATGCGCAGCGCCCACAAAGGCAGCGAATTCACGCTCGAAAGCGGCGACCTCCGGCCCCTGCGTCACCCATCCCGACAGAATGACTCGGCGCGCAGCTTCAGCCTCTTCCTCGCCGAGGACGGGTTTGGCGACAGGAATTGTCGATTGAGATGAACTCATGCTGCCTGTCCCCCTGCGTCGGTCTGCATTTGCCACCAGGCAACGAGATCACGAAGCCCTTGCTCCATGGAGATCTCCGCCTTGAAACCGAGGAGCCGTTCCGCCTTGCTGATATCGGCAAGACGACGAGTGACGCCGTTGACCGTGCGCGCTTCTTTGTGCTCCGGCTCCAGTGACGAACCCATAATATCGCTCAACATCTTCGCGAGTTGCAGCAGGCTTATTTCCGTGCCGCTCGCGACGTTGAACACTTCGTCCGTGACATCGCTTTTCGCGGCCAAAATGTTTGCGCGGGCGATGTCGCGGGCATCGACGAAGTCCATCGTCTGACTGCCGTCGCCGTAGACGAGGGGCGGCATTCCCGCCGCCAGACGCTCCATCCAGCGGATCAGAACTTCCGTATAGGCGCCGTAAACGTCCATGCGCGGCCCGTAGACGTTGAAATAACGGAGCGCTACATAGCGCAGGCCGTACATTTCCGCAAAGCTGCGCATCAGCCCCTCGTTGAATACCTTCGCCGCGCCGTAGATCGTCCGGTTGTTGTAGGGATGATGCTCTTCGGTTGTGGGAAAGCTCTCGGCCAGCCCCAGAACGGAAGCCGAGGAAGCAGCGACCACCTTCGAAACCCCTGCCTTGACGGCAGTTTCGAGAACGTTGAACGTGCCCTCCGCAAGGACATCAAAAGCCAGTCGTGGCTCTTCCGCGCATTGCGTGATGCGGATGGCGGCCTGATGAAACACGATATCGACGCCTTCGAAGACTTTCGCCAGAAGGGCTCTGTCGCGGATATCTCCCTCGATGATGTTAACGTACCCGCTGGCTATTGCCGTACTGAGATTATCCCGACGTCCGCGCACGAAGTTGTCGAGAATGATGATCTCACGCGGTTTTTCCAATGCGACGAGATCGGCAATATGTGACCCGATCAGGCCAGCTCCGCCGGTAATGAGCACCCGTTGATTTCTCACGATCTTCCTCCATGCGATATATCCAGCACAGGATCAGCCTCCGTGCGCCAGCGTATGAACTTCGCCGGCACGCCGGCGACAACTGAAAACGGCTCGACATCTGAGACGACAACGGCGCCCGCACCGACGATCGCGCCTTTGCCGATGGTCACGCCGGGAAGAATTGTGGCGTTGGTGCCGATGTCGGCCCATGCGCCGATACGGACAGGCTTGATTTCGAGATCCGTGCGGATGATCGGCACATCCACCGGCAGGGCCGTGTGGCTCGAGCCAAGCACCTTGGCGCCAGGTCCCCAGCCGACACAATCCTCGATCACTAGGTCGCGCGCGTCGAAATAGGCCATCGGGCCGATCCAGACATTGTCGCCGATCACGCAAGTGCCGTCGAAGCGTCCCTGGATATAGGCCTGGGCGCCAATGAACACGCCATCGCCAATTTCGAAAGTTTCCGGATGTTTGAAACCGGCACCGCCTGCAACCTGCAACCCTGCGCCGCAGCGCCGCGCGATGGCTTGCCAGATGGCCTTTCGCATCAGAGTATCGATGACACCGTCCCCGGCCGCGAAACGACCGTAGAGTTCAATCAGGCCGGCACGCCCATAAGATTGCCTGAGTTCTTCGGCCAACCCTGCCTGGTAAGCCGGGTCCGCCGGCCTTTCATGACGGCCATGGACCGCCTGCACGACCCGGGCCTCGCCGGCACGACTAGCTGACATAGGCGTACTCCAGCGCAGCGGCCACTTGATCGACGTGCCACGCCGGCATCTCGGGATAGATCGGCAGCGAGAGCACCTCCCGGGCGGCGGCTTCCGAGATTGGGAAATCGCCGGCCTGGTAACCAAGGTCGGCATGGGCCTTCTGCAGGTGAACGGGGATCGGATAGTGCAGTCCGGACTGGATGCCCTCCGCGCTCAGCACGCGCTGAAGCTCGTCGCGATCGCGGCTTCTGATGGCATAGACGTGGTAGACGTGGCGCCGGTCGGTGATCTCGACAGGGGTCCTCAAATTCGGCGAACTGCCAAGCAGCAGCGAGTAGCGGCGGCCATGGGCGCGCCGCGCTTCGGTCCAGGCTTCGAGATGCCGGAGCTTGATGCGCAGGATCGCACCCTGAATGGCATCCATGCGGTAGTTGAAGCCCTTCAGCAGATGGTGATAACGCTGTTCCTGACCCCAGTCGCGCAGCATGCGCATCGTCTTGGCCTGATCGTCGCTGTTGGTGACGACGATACCCCCCTCACCGCAGGCGCCGAGATTCTTGCCGGGATAGAAGCTGAAGCAGCCGGATGCGCCGATGCTGCCGGCGCGCGCGCCTTTGTACTGCGCTCCGTGCGCCTGGCAGGCGTCCTCGATGACCGGTATCCGGTGGTGATCGGCAATCGCCTTGATCGCGTCCATATCGGCCATCTGACCGTAGAGATGGACGGGAATGATGGCCTTGGTTCGGGGAGTGATCTTTGCCTCCAGCTGAGCCGGATCCATCGTCAGCGTCACGGGCTCGACATCGACGAACACCGGTCGTGCACCTGCATAGCAGATCGCCGACACGGTCGCGACGAAGGTAAACGGCACGGTGATGACTTCATCGCCGGGGCCGACACCTGCCGCGAGCAGCGACAGATGCAGGGCGCTCGTCCCGGTGTTGACGGCTATCGCATGTTTGACGTTGCAATAATCCGCGAATTCCTGCTCGAGCCGGGCGACCTCCTCGCCCAGTATGTATTGTCCCGAGCCGAGCACGCCGAGCACGGCGGCGTCGATTTCGCTCTTGATCGATTGATATTGTGCTTTGAGGTCCAGGAACGGGATCATGCAATGCGCCTCGCCTCTTCGAGCTCGATGATGCGACCGCGCTGGGCGAGCGACCGGCTTGCGGATTCAAGGATGCGAACAACGCGCAGCCCGGCTTGGCCATCGGTAATGGGCCGCGAATTCTGCTCGATGCATTCGACGAACTGATCCAGTTCGCGTTTCAACGCTTCAGTCATATCGAGCTTGGGCGCCCACATGTCGCCGCTGCGGTAGCCGACCATCATCTGATGCACCTTCTCGCCGTAGGCCTGGGAATTCGGGTTCAGCGTGATGCCCTTGTCGTAAACCTTGATCTTTTCGCTGGGCTCGAGATCATCGTAGACGACCATCTTGTTGCTGCCGCCGATCAGCGTACGGCGCACCTTGACCGGCGCCAGCCAGTTGACGTGGATGTGGGCGATAAGCTTGCTTTCGAAGAAAAGCGTCAGATAGGCGATGTTCTCCGGCTCACCGAGCACGTGGCTCATGCCAGTCGCCGAAACAGCCACCGGCCTTTCCTGCACAACATGGTCCAGGATGGACAGGTCGTGCACCGCGAGATCCCAGATAACGCTGACGTCGTGCTGGAAGAGCCCCAGATTGACCCGAACCGAGTCGTAGTAATACATGTCCCCAAGGCCGCTTTCGACCAGTTCGCGCATCTTGCGGACGGCGCCCGTGTGGACGAAGGTATGATCGACGGCCAGCACGAGGCGTCTGCGCGCGGCTTCCTCGACCATTCGCGCGGCCTCCTCCGTCGTCGATGCCATCGGCTTTTCGACGAAGACATGCTTTCCGGCCATCATCGCCTGCATTGCGAGCTTGAAGTGGGTCGAGACCGGCGTTGCGATGGCGATTGCATCCACTCTCGGATCGCGCAGGACTTCCTCGAAATTGTCGGTGATCGTCACTGCGGGATATCGGCTTTTAACAGCCGCCAGCCGTTCGACGTTCAGATCGCAAACTGAAAGGAGCTGCGCGCCGGCCGCTTCCGAGATGTTACGAACCAGGTTCGGGCCCCAATACCCATACCCAACTACAGCAATACCGATCATCGCATTCCTCCCAACACTTGCATGTCAACTGACCGGTCATGAACGCGACCGGTAATTCTCGCAGGAACGCCGGCAACAATGGCGCCGGCAGGCACATCCTTCGTTACGACAGCGCCGGCGCCGACCTGTGCGGCCTCGCCGATGGTCACGCCGGGCAGAATGGTGGCATTGCTGCCGATCGATGCGTGGCGCTTGACCAGAGTGGGGATGACAACCCAGTCGGCCTCCGTCTGCAGACTGCCGTCCGAATTGACGGCGCGCGGGTAGGTATCATTGGTGAACATGACCCCGTGGCCGATAAAAACGCCGTCCTCCAGCGTCACGCCTTCACAGAGGAAGGAATGGCTGGAGATCTTGCAGTCTTTTCCGACGAGGACGTTTTTCTGGATTTCAACGAAGGTGCCGATGCGCGTTCCCGCGCCGATCGTACAGCCGTATAGATTCACAAGATCCCGATGGTGGATAACGCAGCCGTCACCCAGGTTGACGTTCGATGCAATCATCCCAACTCGCCCCCTACGCTTCAACAGGCCCTGACGTGGGTGAAACCGGCCATCGCAAGAATGCATCCAAGGTTTCGTTTCGTCAGAGCAAATATTTCCTTCCATTCAAAAAGAATTGTTTTCTTCATCTGAGTAAAGAAACAAAACGTTGAAGCTCATTCACCTAAAGGCGTATCTGCTTACGAAAATTGGATGACGAGCGCATGCGAACGTCTATGACCATCGACCATCGGCAGCGACAGGTCACGCGCCGAGCGATCCTGATCCTCCACGTCGAGGACGGGCATAGTTTACATGGGTTTAGCGAGTACAACTGAATATATGTAGCAACCTGATGGGTCGACATACAAATGAATTAGCCACAGATCGATCAGTTTCAACGATGTAACCATTTGTATCTGTCCCAGGAACTTATGTGTTGGGGTAACCACTATTAATTAGTTTAACATCCTTGGAACTGTGGTATTAAATTAGCACTTCTGGTAATTAAACTCCCTTATTTACAGAGGAGTTTGATATTCGACTTTGAAGTACCGCGTAGAAAAAGGCTGGGAGGATGGGGCGTTGGATACAATAAATATAAGCCACAGGCAGGAAAACATATCTCTTCCGTTAGAGATAGAAGAGGGTTCGACGGCGTTTGCCGGACCGTCAAAGTCAAAGCATTCGCTTGTCATTCTTGACAAGAGGGAACTTGATCGGCACTGCCTTGCACAATGCATGGCCGCGCACACGGCGGATTTCGTGATTCTGGCGTTCGGATCGATTGAAGAGTGGAAGCAAAAGCGTGAAGAATATCCTCCGCTTTCGGCAATCCTCTTGAACGTCGGCGGCAAGACGGTCGACGACCCTGTCGTTTCGGAGCAGATCAAGGCTCTTTCGTCGGAATTCGCATCGACACCGGTCATTATATTGTCCGATAGCGACGACTTCGCCCAGATCGTCAGGGCGATCGATTACGGGGCAAAGGGTTACATACCTGCCTCCGTCAGCATTAGCGTCTGCATGGAGCTGATTGCGCTATCTGTAGCAGGAGGGCTTTTCGTGCCCGCAAGCGCTCTGTTCGCCATGCGTCACTTGCTGCAGTCGAACAATCCGACAACGCATCCGCTGGCCGGGATATTCACGGATCGCCAGGCCGAAGTCGTGGCGGCACTGCGGCGCGGAAAGGCGAACAAAATCATTGCCTATGAACTCAACCTGCGAGAAAGCACCGTCAAGGTGCATGTTCGCAACATCATGAAAAAGGTCAAGGCAACGAACAGGACGGAGGTTGTGTTCAAGCTTAACGACTTGTTCCAAAATACTAATACTCTTCCGGCTTGATCGTGAAGAAGACGCATGCTGATACTATGGTTGGAGCAGATCTTTTCTTGGAACCACGTTTTGCTCAAATCACCCCGGTGGCGCGAATGCGTCCCCGGGGTTTTTTGATGCGCGGGTGCTCTATTACGCTTTCCACGATCTGCGCATGATCAGCGATCGAGCGCTCAACCACGGACTGTTCTTTCCGTCCTTGCGGAATCCGTCCCGATCCCGCCTGTTCAGGCTGCAACTCTTCGCCGCATAGAATTCAAGGCGTACCAGCACTTTGGGCCGATCGTTTGCTTGCAGACCAACTTGATCCAGGGCAACGAATTTCGTACATCAGGAGAAACCTCCAATGCAAAACGCTGAATAGCCACGGCCGTCGCAACGTCGAAGTTGTTGAATGCGATGCCAGCCTGTCGAAGCGCCTGTTTTCCGAGATCCCTGGCAAGAAAGCGTCGTAACATCTCATCTTTCTTGAGGCTATCGGCCGCTTGACTAAATAGCATATCAAAAGCCTTTTTTCTTTGCAGGAGATCGGAGAGAATATTTTCTCCATAGTATTGCAGCGACATATTCGAGGCATGTTGGCGATATACTGCTTGATCAGCATTGATGAACCCTACGCCGGCATGTGATGCGAGCCTTAGCCACATTTCCATATCGCCGGCATGCGGCAGTTCCTTGCGGTAGCCGCCGACCTGCTTTTGCAGCGCCGTCCTCACGACAGCGGTCGCCGTTGGAACGAGATTGCGCGCTCCACTCAACTGCATGAATTGCCGACCGGACAAGATCTGCATGGGGTGAACGTAATTTTCGCCGAGAGGATCAGCGCGCTTGCTCATGGTGCCATCTGGCTCCGCTATGATCGCGTTCCCGAACGCCAACCCCACATCCGGATAATTGCGCATCAGTTCCGCTGCGCGGCGCAGCGCGCCTGGAAGAAGATAATCATCCGCAGAAAGAAGCAGGAATAAGTCACCGCCTGCCCAATCGATCCCCTCATTATAGGTGGCGATGTGCCGCATGTTTGCCGCGTGGCGCCGATAAGTGACCCGCGTGTCACGGGCTGCCAGGGACATCCCGACTTCCGGCGTGTTGTCGGGCGAGCAATCATCCAGAATAAGCACGCGCACATCGACGCCCGCCTGCGAAAGGACGCTTTCAACGCATTCCTGCAAGAAATGGGCGTAGTTATAGCAGGGAATTACCACATCAACACGTTGCAAACTTCTTCCTCCGTGCGCACAGCGTCACTCTCGGTTTGACAGATCTTCCAGACGCGGCCTCGTTTCGGTGTTATGCGGCATCTGTTTTCCGATTCATTCTCGCAGATGTTGAGAGATGTTTTCGCCCGGCCGATTTCATGCGCGACCAGACAGTCCCCAGCAGGGTGGACCGAGCAGGAAGACAAGAGATTGGGGCCTGGCAAGACGTTCAGTACTCATGTTTTGGGCCGAGATAAGAGTAGGGGGAAAGCCTTGACAGCGCATATTGGCCGACCAGCTTTGCTACCGAGCGCCGCCTGAGCGGAAAGCCGAAATCCTGCCAGATGCGCCAGCGGTCCCGAGCCGGGAGAGACTTGAACCAGTAGTACGGCTCGTCGGTGAACGCGAGAGTCTTGCTGCCCGCAGGGGCAGGTTCTCCCATTCGCTTGTAGTCGGCTTCCCAAGTCGTGCGGTAGCATACCGTCGCGGTCGGCTCATGAGCGCACGACAGCCGAGAACTCCGGATCGAGCTCCAATAGACGGAATCTCCCACTGGATAGAGTTCCCTCGGCATGTGAGCCCAGCGCGCAATGATCGGCAGGGCCGGTCGCGTGAGAAATAGGCAGTTGGTATCAACATGTGTACGACCGTCGCTCTTAGAGTCGTCGAACATGTAGCTGCCGTCCGCGCGGTGCATCGAACGTCTCGATGTGCAAACCGCAGCACCAGTCCGGCGGTGAAGGTCGAGCAGGCGCTGAATGTGGTCGGGTCTGTACCAGTTGTCCGCATCGAGAAACGCCACCGCGTCATAGCCCTGGGCAAAGGCGCTGAGGCTGCCGATCACGCGACCCATGTTGCCCGCGTCGCCGTGAGCATTCGGCAGGATGAAATGTTTTGTGCGCCAGCCCCCGACAACAGCGTTCGGGAACCCGTCGGCAACAAAAACCTGGTCGCATGCAACGGTTTGGTCGAGAACGCTCGCCCGGCATTGCTCAAGGAGCTCGTTGGGCTCCTTGTAGTATGGCGTAATAACGGCAATGCGCATGCTTCACGTCCTCAGTGTTTTTGCGGCGATTTGCATGTCCGGCAATCGCCGCTCTTTTTTCATATCGCGGTTTGGGCTCGGTTCATCGAAAGAACCGAGCCCTGATTTGCGCTTTGCCGTTTCTGTTCACGTTCCGAGGGGCGCAGCTTGCGGAACAGGAAGTCCGACGGCCGGGGTAGGCAGATAGGTGTTAGCCGTTCGCGAGGACCGGACGCTAGGCACGCTCTTGACCCCGCCAGAAAGCTTCCACTCGAAATACGCGATCGTTTTCTCGAGGCCCTCTCGCAGGTTCACCGTCGGCTGCCAGCCCAGGTCCTGCTTTGCGCGACTGATATCGGGCTTGCGCTGTGTCGGATCGTCAATCGGCAGAGGATTGTAAACGATGCTTGATTTCGATCCCGTCATCTCGATGACCATTTCGGCCAGTTCGCGGACCTGGAATTCTCCCGGATTGCCGAGATTGATTGGACCCGTAACGCCGGCTGGCGCGCCCATCAGGCGGATGAAGCCCTCGATCAGATCGTCTACATAGCAGAAGGAGCGCGTCTGCGTGCCGTTGCCGAAGATGGTGATCGGTTGGTTTTGAAGAGCCTGAACGATGAAGTTCGAGACGACGCGGCCGTCATTGGTCTGCATGCGCGGCCCATAGGTATTGAAGATCCGCGCCACCCGGATTTCCACACCGTATTGACGGTGATAGTCGAAGAACAATGTTTCGGCGCAGCGTTTGCCTTCGTCATAACATGCCCGCGGGCCGATCGGATTAACGCTGCCTCGATACTCCTCGGGTTGAGGGTGGACGGCCGGATCACCATAAACTTCGCTGGTGGAGGCCTGGAAGATCTTCGCCTTGGTGCGTTTTGCCAAGCCGAGCATGTTGATGGCGCCGTGCACATTGGTCTTCACCGTCTGCACGGGGTCGTGCTGATAGTGGACCGGAGATGCCGGGCAGGCGAGGTTGTAAATCTCGTCGACCTCCACATAAAGCGGGAAGGTAATGTCGTGGCGAAGAATCTCAAAGCGTGGATCGTCGAGAAGGTGCAGCACATTGTCGCGCGAACCGGTGTAGTAATTGTCGACGCAGAGGACGTCGTTACCCTCTCGCAAAAGCCTTTCGCACAGGAATGATCCCAGAAATCCGGTGCCGCCGGTAACCATAATTCTCTTGTGTCCGTGCATTGATGTGCTCCGTTGTTGATGATTGCCTCGTGGAAGTGGTCAGCAGGCTCCCCTGCGCTTGAAGACCGCGGGGATTGTGCCGAGAAGAATTTGGCAGTCGAACCAGAGGGACCGGTTGTCGATGTAGAACTCGTCGAGTTGCTGCTGCAGCTCGATATCCGCATCGCTTCGTTCGGATATTTGCCAAAGGCCCGTGAGCCCCGGCGTGACGGAACGGCGCTTGTCCCGAAATTCGCCGTCCATCGCCGAAAGGTGATACTCCGGGAACGGCCTTGGTCCCACAAAGGCCATCTCGCCCGCAATGATGTTCGCCAATTGCGGGAGCTCGTCGATGCTCGATGAGCGCAGCATATGCCCTATAATCGGAAGGATGCGCGGATCGTCCTTGAGCTTGAAGTGGCTCAACCACTCGGCGCGCATGGCGGGGTTGTCTCGGAATAGTGCTTCAAGGCGCTGTTCTGCATCTTGGTACATCGTCCGCAATTTCAGGACGTGCACCGGCTTGCCGGACCGTCCTTCCCTGGCATGCCGAAAGAAGACAGGACCTGGATCGATGGCGTAGATTGCGGCCGCTGCAATCGCGATGAATGGCGCGACCACGATCGTTGCAGGGATGGCGATTGCGAGATCGAGGATCCGGCGAACCGGATCCGAGTTGATCGAACTCCCACCGGTGGTGAGGCGAATGCCGATCTCTCCGCCGATATCGGCAGGTCGCAATCCACTTACCTTGAGGTTCGGTGTGTCGGACAGCAAAATGACTTCTGCGAACTTCCGACGCAGAGCCGGCAAGCCGGACACAAGCGAGCCCGTGTCGCCCGCGATGAAAGCAATGGATGGCCCGCCACCCGGCAATGCGTCCAAGGTATCGGGGGAAAATGGCTCCGGCCTGATGCCATACTGCCAGTGGTCGGTGAAATGTGCCACGAGTGCGGGAGCAAGGTTGCGCCCCCCTATGACAACCGCGCGCTCCCCCCAAATTCCAAGTCTCCAGCAGAGACCTCGTGCAAGCCAATGCACAAATGGCTGAACAATCAGCCCGAGACCGAGGAACGCGATGATGGCAAACAGCAGCCGTCCCCCCTCCGGCAGGACAATTGCCCCGAACGCCGCCAGGACAGCCACCTTGACGGCAGCCAAAGTGCGTCGCCGCAGATGTTCGTGGTCATGCAGCCGATATCCGGGATAGAGGCCGGCCGATGCGTAAAGAACAATCGCAGCCAGTGCGGCGACCGTGAACGCACGTTCCACGAACGTGCCCTCCGAACCACTGGGGAGAAAGGACTGGAGAACGAAATAGGCAATCAAATAGCTGACAGCGTCGCCGGCGACCAGCAAGGACGACGTTGCAAGCCGTGGAAGCCGGCGCCGTAGTGCGACGGGCATATTCAGCCCTGCCGGTACAAAGGCATCGGCGGTCTTGGCTGCTATGGGCGGCACGGATCCTGCCGGAATCGCCCGCGATGTCATGTCATTTGATGCAGATGCCTTCGACGGACCCCGTGTCATCGCTGACGGCACAAATATGGACATGACGCTTTACCCCCTACTGCATTTGTCCCGACGCGCCCGATCCAGAAATGGCGTCGTCAATCGGAAACTTCCGAAGTCCCAGCCTCTGGAATGCTGACAGCGAGATGAAGGTCGGCACGACGAGCGCATAGCGCCGCCACAGCCGCCGCGGCTCGCATAGAAGACGAAACGCCCATTCGAAGCCGCTTCTTTGAATGAACCTCGGCGCCTGCCGCTTGAGGCCGGCATGGAAATCAAACGCAGCCCCGACGCCGATAAGCATCGATGCTTCCAGACGGTCGCGCATGTGCGCCATCCAGAGCTCCTGCTTGGGACTGCTTAGCCCGACCCAGATGATATCGGCGCCCGACCGATTGAGCTGGTCAGCAATATCTGCTTCCTCCTGCGTCGACAGTTTGCGAAAAGGCGGCGCATAGGAGCCGACGATCTGCGCTTGCGGAAATTTTACGAGAAGGCGCGCCTGCAGTTGTTCGAGCGTTTCGGCCGTTGCGCCATAAAGAAAATGGCGCAAGCCCTTGGCGCTGCCGGCATCAAAAACGGATAGCATTAGATCAGGTCCATAGACTCTGTCGCTTTCCGCATGACCAGCCTTCCGCAGCGCCCAAACAAGCGGCATGCCGTCGGGAGTTACGAGGAACGCCCGGTTATGGATCGAGCGGAGCTCGGGATCATCCTGACATCGGACGATGCCGTGTGCGTCGCGAACGCAGACATATTCCTTCCTGCGGTCTTCGATCGCTTTTTGAATAAACCCAGTCGCGCTTTTGAGATTGACTGCCGAAACGCGAACGCCAAGGACATTCGTCCATCCTAAAGAGGCCCCCGGATGAAGAACTGAAGTTGGGCTGCTGCGTACTGGTTGTTTTCTCATGACCTACGCTTTCGCGACTGAAACTGTCATCAGAATATCCCGGCAGCTCGATTGCCTCCATACTTGCATCTCCAGCTATTGGACGTAGAAGAGTCTTCGCGTTTACGTCTTACGCCGGGATGACATACGATATTCGAAGTAAGTCCATGTACCCCATGGCTTGCAATGTTGCTCTTTTTGATGACCGCAGGGGGCGCACAGCATAGTCGCCCTCGCGCGCACAAAGCCGCGGAGGATCGCGTTCTATCTTTATGAGCAGAATGAAGGCCCGCCCGCGAATTGAAGGTTGGACCGAAAGCTCATCGCAAGGGCCTGGTAAAGAGCATGCCAGAGAAGAACTGTTCCACGGATCGGCGGCCTTCTGCCGGCTCTGTTGCCGCAGAACACCGCTCGTCGCGGCGCCCTTTGTCACTCGGCCGGCGCGACCACGCTTCCGATGTCCGCCCCAGCCTTCTGAAGATCCCGGAGGCTGCCAAATTCTCCCGAACGCATGATGCTGGGATCTATTCGGAAGCTCTGGCTGTTCAAGTTGCCGCTGTAGCGGTTGCGCGCGAATTGCACAAATCCAAGCCCAAGATCGGGAGCGTTGACATACGCGACAATGCCGCTGTCACTGTCAACCGATACAACATTCTCCTCAATACGATTGGGGCGTGCCCATGGCGGACGCCAACCCCTGCCGGTCCCGTCATCAACGCGAAAAGCCGCGCCCGATCCGTGTGTGATGACGTTTCCCGCCACCAGGTTGCTCCAACCGCCGTTGATACCGATCGCCGCGACATTGCCCGAGAGGGTATTTCCCTCGATGCGCAGCCCGCTCGCCTTCCCATCCGTATAGATCGCCCAGCTGATAGGAGACGGCCATTCCCTGGTATTCTCATATCCGGGAGGCCAGAACGTCCCATCGGCCCTATTCATGAGATGACCGGTCCCGGTCACGAAATTGGAGCGGATGGTACTGTTCAGAGGGTCGCCCTGCTCGCCCATCATCTTGATGGCGCCCCCATCTGCCGTCTGCTGATTGGCGTTACGGATCACATTGTGCTCGATGACAGCGTTATAGACGGCGTCATTGGAACCCCACAGCGATCCGCCGGCAATTCCGAACTGCGCCGCGTTTTCGATCAGGTTGTCGGCGATCCTGACATTGTCAGCCGCCTGGAACCATATTCCGGCGGTTTCAATGTAGACCTTTCCGATGTCATGGATATGGTTTGAAAGGATCCTGGCGCCGTTCGACTTGCCGAAGGTGCCATAATTTGTGCCGACGTATACCCCGTTGCCGGCCACATCCGCAATAACATTTGCGGCAATCAACACATCCTTGCTTTCCGTCACATGGATCCCGACGCCGACATTCCCGATGCTGTTGCCGACAATCTTGACGCCATCGGCGTGCTCGATCCGTATGGCGCCGAATCCTCTGGTTTCCGTATAGAACTTGCCGCTGCCTTCGGGCGCTCCATCTCTAAACTCGAGCCCTGATACCACCATCCCGCTGGCCCCATCCAACTTGAAGAATGTCGGTAGAATGCCAGCAACGACGACGGAATTGGGCAACGACTGATCGACAGGGATATAATGAAGCTCGCCCGCGACAGGGTCGTACCACCACTCTCCGGGAGCATCGAGCAAGGCCTTGGCTCCGGCAAGGAAATAGCGGCTGCCTTCTGCGGTAAAGAAATAGCCTGTGCCTTTCGTATGGACAGTCCGGCCGGCATCGTCAATGGATACAACGGGGAGCGTATCATTGCCCCACTGGCTTCCGGGTTGATACCCCCCGACGATGTCCACGACCAGTCCACTGGTATCACCCACTGCCGGAAGGTCGCCGGCGTGGAAACAAAAACGCGTGTTTCCTTCCGACCCGTCGACGGCAGGCCGGCACTTTGCGGCAAACAACCATCCCTTGCGCGGGTCGCCATCAGCGGGGACGTTGGGGAATCGAGCTCTGGTTTGGCGTATCCCATTGACGAAAAGATCGCCGACCCCTTCATCCGGTCGCAACTTCAGCGGCGCCGTCCAGCGACCCTCGGCCTGCTGCGCGAAGTCGCGCACGCGCAGCCCCCCATGCAAAATCGGCGCTTCATTGCATCTTGCCGTCAGGATCAAGCCGGTATCGCGGGCGTCAAAGACGATCGGCTGAGTAAGATAGTAATCGCCTTTACCCAGCGCGATGGTGTTGGTGCCGCCTTTCTCACGGGCAGCATCACGGGCTCTTTCGATGCTGGCGAAAGGGCCGTCGCCACCCTGCTGAGTTGCCGTTGGAAGGAGGCCACTCCAGGTGTCTTTGCCATCGGGAGAAACGTAAAATATCGTCCGCCCCTCGGTGCTGCTGCTCAATTCGTCGCTTAGAGAAGTCCCCTTCAACTTGGCTGACAAAGTCGCGGAAGCTTCCGCGCAGGTCGCCTCCCTGACGAGCATCTGCA
Organism: Rhizobium sp. BK619; assembly: GCF_014195245.1. NCBI lineage: Bacteria > Pseudomonadati > Pseudomonadota > Alphaproteobacteria > Hyphomicrobiales > Rhizobiaceae > Rhizobium > Rhizobium sp. BK619. Next base: position 22,042 of record NZ_JACIBH010000014.1, read on the forward strand.
GGCGCTCGGGCGCATCTATCTCCGTCCCGACTGAAGCCGCGTTGCCGGGCTGCGGAAAGAGCATGACAGGCAAGATGCTCGAAATCAGTCTAAAACGCCGTCTCATGATGTCTGCAACCCGCTCGTAAGGCCACGTGCGGGCGCCTGCCAAGCTGGCGAACGGCTGGTCGAAACGACGGGCGCGTATAGCGAAAACATGATGATGGCTGTGGTAAACAGGATGAAGATCGCGTCATTCTGAACGAAAAAAATACTTTCGGTTAGATTCATCACCGGAATCATGATCGTAAGGACATTGAGCCAGAGCCACCCGTACTGCCGATCATGACAGTGAAGGAACGCGCCCTGGCGAATTGCGTAGGGAAGCATCAAAGCAAACGGAATCATTCCCACAATGCCAAAGCTCAAAAGGATATCGCGGTATCCATTATGCGCGTGGGGCGCCGGCCATCCGATTTTTAACCAGATGTGCGTCGCTTCAGTGTTCGCGACTGTCCAGAAAGCCTGGTAACCGTAACCAAGCAACCAACGATCGGATATTTCGCGGTCAACCAGCTCCCACAATGGCACCCGACCCGTCAAAGTCGCGTCCTTGCCGAGCGCCTCAAGGGCCGGAACCAGGAATTCGTGCAGCGAAATCAGAATGCCGACAGACAGTTGAACGAAAAACAGGACGATGACGACGCGGCCAATGCCGCTGCTTCTTTGCAGGAGGGAATAAAAGCCGATCAGGCAATACGCCACTGACGTTGCAATGATTGCGGTCATCGATCCGGAGCTTGCAAGGCAGATCACACCCGCAGCCAGCAAGATGAACGCGGTTCGCCGCAGACCGAGCGTCCCGTCGATCAGCACCGCCGTCGCCACCAAGATCATCAGAGCCGCGTACCAGCCCAGCACGTTCTTGTGAATGAAGACGCCCCGCATAGCACCGTCCGGCATACTGGCGAGGCTTGGTGACACCACGGAGAAAACCACACTCAGACCGATACAGGCTCCGAGCGTCACAAATAGCAGGAACAACAGCTGCCTTGGCGTGAAACGTATCGCCAGGACGTAGGAAAGAAGCATGCAGAACAAAAGACCGATTGCGCGCCTCAAGCTCGTTGGCGGTGATATTGACCACAGGGTAGACAAAAACGGCAAGACGAGCATCAGGGGAAGAATGAGATTTCGTCTGAGCGCCGTTAGAAACTGCGGAAAATTGCGTAGCAGGATCACGATTGTAAATGCATAAACAGGAAAGCAAGGAAGACGCAGGATAGATTTGGCAGATTCGCTGAGCGTTCCGTCTGCATCTGCCAGCATAAGCGGCAGGAGAGCGCCTGCCTGAATAAAAAGGGATATGCCGGCGCCCCAGCATTCTATGGCCCGCCAACTGATGGTTGGTCCGCTGGCAGTTCTGAGGCTATCTACTCTCATTATCCGTCCCGACTGACTTGAACAGACAAGCGGCTGTTGATCGCGGCAGATCAAAAAAACAGGTGTCGGCCTTTGTGGCTGCGCTGCTCTCAAGCAATCATCCGGCCACATCCGCGGTCAACCTGTTCTAGTGAAGGGCGGACTACGCCTAATGCACCTTCGCTCCACCCAAAGACGGTGTTGCGCCTAAGCTTTCAGGCGGTATTTACCCAAAAGGCGGGTCTTCATGCCCGCGAATTGCCCTTAAGAGCAGATGTTGCGCTTGTCCGTTCACCGGTACCGTGGCGATGAATGTCTTGTGAAGCGTGGTGGGTAAACTGCGGTTCCACTGCAATGAGGCAACAATTCTGACAGAGGCTATCTCTGCAGTCGAAGCCTGGAAGGTTAGGATTACTATGTTTCTGCGTCATGATCCTAGTTCTCTATGCAACACGACCGGCGCACTGCTCGTCGTGGCATTATCAACGGCGATCTCATCGGCTTTGCGCGAGATGCTGGGCCGACAAGGAATTTTGAATATCACCATCACCGAGGCTCCAAACCGCGATGGCTGCGCAAAGGGCGACCTCTTAAGCAAAGTTGCGCTGCACAGCGGTGCATCGCGGCAACCCGCCTGAGCGCGCGCTATGGAGCGGCCGCCCCTCAGTGTCCTCATCAATAATTACAACTATGCTCGCTTCGTTGGGCGGGCGATAGACAGCGTGTTGAGCCAGGACGCGCGCAACGTCGAGATAATCGTCGTCGATGACGGCTCTACCGACCAGTCGCGGTCTGTTCTGGAAGCGTATGACAGCCGAATAAAGGTTATCTTTCAGGAGAACGCAGGACAGGCGGCGGCGATCAATGCCGCGGTGAGATCAAGCACGGGCGAGATCCTCTGTTTTCTGGATGCTGACGACTGGTGGGCGCCGAGCAAGCTGTCGGAGACGGCTGCAGCGTTCCGCGCAAACCCGCAAGCATCGCTCGTCTATCACCGGCTGCAGCCAACGCTTGTCGATGGCACGCCGACTTCCAAGCCGATCCCTCGAACCCTGTGTTCGGGCGCTTTGCCGCCGCTGCTCACCAGATCGGCTGGTTGGTGGCCTTTTCCGATGACGTCAGCCGTCGCGGTACGGCGTAGCGCATGGAATGCTGCCGGCAGCATTCCCGAACAATTCCGCATATCGGCCGACGCCTGGCTCGTGGGGATCTATCCGTTTCTGGGGGACGTGATTGCCATGCCGGATCCGCTTGGATTCTACCGAATCCATAATAACAACTGGTATCGCTCGACCGAGGATGCCACCACGCTACGGCGGCGGATGACGCACTGGCGGCATACCGTTGAGGTAACGAACCTGTTTCTCTCAGCCCATGAACTGCCGGCAAGACTGCATCTGGCGGATCACTATCCCTATCGCGTTGCGTCGGCGAAGCTACAGGGAGCCGATGCTCTCAACCGGTTCAAGCTTGCGGTCGAAGGCCTCTTTTTTGCCGGCGAACCGAACCTGCTCAGGCGGACGCGCGACAGTTTGCGCTCGGCACGCGGCCTGTCACGGATCGGTCTTGATGTAGGCTTGTCGGAGGCAACGAAATGAAGGCGCTGTTATTGGTTTCCGAACTGGAAGATTATACCATCTCCTTCGCCAGCGGCGTTGCCCAGCACCTGGACGTTGTGCTTGCCGTGCCGCGCCGGCGCTATGCACATCTCGCCTCTTCTTTCGATCCGGCTGTTGATCTGCACCTTCTCGACTGGCCAAGACACCGTTCTCTCTCCAATCCCTGGTTTCTGTACCAGCTCACGCGCCTGATCCGCAGGGAACAGCCGAACCTTATTCATCTCCTTAGCAACTCTACGCTTTGGCTGAACCTCGCCGTGCCGTTCTGGCGACCGATCCCGCTTGTGACGACCATCCATGACGTGGAAATCCATCCCGGCGATATGGAGACGCGTAAGCTGCCCGGCTGGGCTCCCGAACTGATGGTGAGGCAATCCGGGCATCTTGTCGTCCACGGCGAGGGACTGAAGCAGCTGGTTCTCGATCGATACGCGAAATCCGCCGATCACGTCCATGTCCTGTCGCATCCCTCCATCCTTCGCTATGCGGAACTCGCCCGGCGACAGAAGATGACGCCGCGCGAAGCCGATGGAACTGTACGCGTGCTGCTGTTCGGGCGGATTTTTGCCTACAAGGGCCTGGAACATCTTGTCCGAGCCGAAGCGATGCTCAAGGACGCGCTTCCCGACCTGCGCATCACAGTCGCAGGCCGCGGCGACGACCCGCGGATATTCCAGCCGCTTATGGGGGATGCCGGCCGCTACGATATCCGCAATCGTTTCATTGAGGATGCGGAGGTCGCCCAACTGTTCCTCGACACAGACATCGTCGTGCTTCCCTATACGGAAGCATCCCAAAGCGGTGTGCTCAACCTTGCAGCCGCATTTGGCAAACCGGTCATCGTTACGGATGTCGGCGAGTTGGGTGGCACTGTTCAGCCCAACGGGTTGGGAATGGTGGTCCCTCCCGGAGATGCCAAAGAGCTCGCGGCAGCGATCAGGACATTGGCAGATAACGCCGAGCTTAGAAACAAGTTCGGCGCCAATGCGCTTCAATGGGCCAAAGGACCGAATTCGCCGGAACGGGTCGGCGGCCAGGCCGCGGCCGTTTATCGGGAGGTGGTCGGGTCATGCTGATGGAGGCCCTCACGGACAGAAGTCGGCTGGCGGCACGGGGCACAGCCAGCGTCCGCCACTATGTTCCAGGCGGCTGCGAAAACGGCGGCGGCATTGGCAGGCTGGTCGGCTATATAACAGAGACGGCGAAAGAGACCGGCATCAAACATTTCGTCACCGATACGAGAGGGGCGCGATGGTCCAAATTGACGTCGCCGGCACGCCTGTTCGGCGCCATCCTGACGATGGCGAAGGACCGGATCGTTGCACCCGACCGCATTCACCATATCCATATCGCCGGCCGCGGCAGCACGTCGCGAAAACTGATCCTGACGGAGGCTGCCCGATTATTCGGGTGTTGCCACATGTTGCATCTGCACGACTACGACTATGCCGGCGACTTTGCGCAACGCTCGCCGCGCCAACAACGGCTCATCCGTCGGATGTTTCAGAATGCCGATTGCGTTGTGGCGCTGGGCCGGCGCGATCGCATGACGCTGACGACCCTTCTGGGCGTTGACGAGCGCCGCACGGTCATTGCCCATAATTGCGTCCCCGATCCCGGGGCGCACGATATTCGCGCCGGCCAGACACCGTTGATCGTATTCCTTGGCCGGTTGAGCGAACGCAAGGGCGTCACGGAGCTTCTGCTGGCCCTCAGCCACCCCGTGATGAAAGACCTTAAGTGGCGAGCTGTATTGGCAGGCGACGGGCCCGTCGAGGATTATCGCCGTCAGGCTGACGCCATGTCGCTTTCCAATTTGGTAGAGATGCCCGGCTGGCTCGACGCCGCTGAGGCGCGAGCCCTGTGTGCGCGTGCAGATATCCTGGTTTTGCCTTCGCATGCCGAAGGTCTGGCAATGGCCGTGCTCGAAGGGTTGTCTCACGGGCTGGCGGTCGTGACCACGTGTGTCGGAGCGCATGACGAAGTCATTACCGACGGTGAAACCGGGATCTTCGTCCCCGTCGGAGATCCGAATGCCTTGGCTGCAGCCTTGGCGAAACTGGTGACCGATCCGGAAACCTGCATCCGCCTCTCCGTCCAGGGGCGCACGCATTACCTCAACCATTTCAGCATGAAGGCCTATATGCGGTCGCTCGAGAAACTATACGAAACCGTTTCCGCGAAACCTCAAGCAATGGTTGGCGCACGATGACGATTTCCACTCTTCCGCCGGACCGCAATCTTCCGATCTCGCCGATGCGCTATGACCCACGCTTTCAGGTAGAGACCAAGGCGGACAGCTTCGACCTGGCATCGATTTACCGTCTCGTCCGCCGAAGAATGATCATGATCATCACGATAACCATGCTGCTCATGGCGCCGGCGGCGATTATGATCTTCGGGCTGAAGCCCACCTATCAGGGCTGGGCCCGGTTGATTGTCCACCAGCCCCTCGCATCATCACTTGATGCGGAAGATACCAGCCACAGTGATCTACTTGACGCGAAATCGGAAACTGAGCGGCTTCTATCCAGAGGCATCGCAGAGCGAGTTGTCCGCGAACTGCAGCTTAACGTGCGCGAGGAATTCAATCCCGCGCTGCGGGAGGTCTCGTTCATCGAAAGGATCCGGACGAAGCTGCGCGGCCTGTTCGACACGAAAAAGCCCACCTCGCTTTCACGGGACAACATCAACGCCATCATCCCGGAATATTTTAGGGCGCTCGGCGTGTGGCATGAAGATAAGAGTGACGTTATCCAGATCAGCTTCAATTCGACTGATCCTGAACTCGCAGCCGCGGTTCCGAATCGGGTGATCAGCGTTTACCTCGATGAGCGGAAGGACAGTGTCCGTGGTCGCCTGGATACGGCGGAAGAGTGGATACGACAGCGCATCACGGAACAGCAGGTTCGCGCTGACACGTCTCGAGACGCTGCCCGCGACTATCAAGAATCGATGGACGTCGTCTCGAAAGAGGACGCTCAAGAGGAACGGATCAAGTCATTTCTGGAACTCACTGGTCGAGAAGGAAAAATCGAAGAAAGCCGGGTTGAGGTAGAGGCGGTGATCTCAACGCTGGAAACAGCCGATAACGCTTCGGTCGCTGCGCAGAATATCGTCGTCCCCGACAGCATTGCCGTAAAGCAACGCGATCTTCGCGGACAGGAACAGGATCTCGCCCGTCTTCTCGAGACATATGACGGCAATGCCGAGGCAGTGGTGGAGCTACGTGGAGAAATCCAAGAATCCCGTGCCGATCTCGAACTTGCGACCAAACAATATCTCCAGACAATGCGCACCAAGCTCGTCGCACTCGATCATGAAGCTGAAGCAGTACAGTCCAGGTTGGTTGTTGCGAATGAAAAACGCATACGCGATGCGCTGGTGCAGACGGAATTGTTACGACTGCAGAAAATCGCCGAAAAGGAACAAACGGCACTCGACAAGCTTGAGAACCAGCGCCGTGACCTCGCCGCGAAGGCCATGCTGCCTGGGGCGGAGTTGGAGGTTTTAACACCGGCTACAGTGCCGCTCGCATCAACGGGACGTGGACGGCTCTCCTATCTGGTGGGCGCCCTCGTGGCTGCGATCTCTGCCGCCGTAACGGCTGCTTTCGTGATCGAAATGTGGGACCGGACGGTCCGGAGTTTCGACCAAATAGCTGGAATGGCGCGCACCTTACCGGCTGGACTTATCCCGCGTCTGGCGCGGAGCGAAAATTCGCAGACGATGTTCGCACATGTGCCGGTCCCGATGTTTGACGAAGCAATCCGTACCGTGGTGCTTTCACTCAAGCAGTCCAATGGCGGCAAATTGCCGAACAGTATTGTCGTTACCTCGGCTCATAGCGGAGATGGCAAGTCGCTTGTCGCGCGATCGCTGGCCATGGAACTTGCCGCTGCCGCGATTCCGGTCCTGCTGGTCGATGGCGACCTTCGACGGGGAAAACTCGATGCGTTTTTCAGGTCGGGGGTCATGTGCGGACTGAACGAATTCCTGAACGGTCAGGCCGATTTCCGCGACATCGTCTACCACCATCCAAGCGGCATCGATTTCATTCCATCTGGAAAATTCAGTCTCCAGCGGCGGGTCCGTCCGAACGGCCTGGCAGAAATCATCGAGATGGCGGTCGCGGCCGGCCAGATTGTCATCTTCGACAGCGCGCCTGTACTCGCCTCGGCAGATACCGTGCATTTGACCTCCCTGGCGGAAAGAACACTGGCAATCGTTAGATGGGGAAAGACGAGCCGACGCGCGGTCGAGTTCAGCCTGCAGCAAATGAAAAGCTCGCGAAATTCGGAAATCATCGTCGCGATCAACAACGTAAACCCCGAAAAGCACGCATTGTATAACTTCAGCGACTCGGAATTGTTTTCGAAATCCCTGATGAAATACTACAAATTCAAAGCATGAATACATCACATGCAGTGTTCAAACGCTCAATTTGCTTCTGGACTGGTATCGAGTTGGAGAAACCATGGATACGGGAATGAGAGAGAACCGCAAAGTTGCGCTGATTACGGGCATAACAGGTCAGGACGGCGCGTATCTGGCCGAATTGCTGCTGGAGAAAGGCTATATCGTTCACGGCCTGAAGCGCCGCTCATCATCCTTCAACACCAGTCGCATCGAGCATCTCTACGAGGATCCCCATATCGAGAATCCGCGCTTTATCCTGCATTTCGGGGACATGACCGATTCAACGAATCTTATCCGTGTCGTTCAGGAAACGCAGCCGGACGAGATTTACAATCTCGCCGCACAGAGCCACGTTCAAGTCTCTTTCGAGACGCCGGAATACACAGCGAACGCGGATGGAACCGGGACCCTTCGGCTCCTTGAAGCAATTCGCCTGCTGGGGCTGACCAAGAAAACCCGCTTCTATCAGGCGTCCACCTCCGAGCTCTACGGCAAAGTCCAGGAGGTCCCGCAGAGCGAAACGACGCCTTTCTACCCTCGATCACCTTACGCGGCCGCCAAGCTCTACGCCTATTGGATTGTGGTCAATTATCGCGAGGCCTATGGCATGCACGCCTCGAATGGCATCTTGTTCAATCATGAAAGCCCGATCCGCGGCGAAACATTCGTGACCCGCAAGATCACCCGGGCGGCGGCGGCGATCCATCTTGGCCTGCAGGAAAGGCTCTATCTCGGCAATCTGGATGCCAAGCGCGATTGGGGACATGCACGAGAATATGTCCGCGGCATGTGGTTGATGCTGCAACAGGACGAACCGGAGGACTATGTCCTTGCAACCGGCGAAACGCACTCGGTTCGTTCCTTTGTCGACAAGGCTTTTGCCAAGGTGGGCATGCAAATTGACTGGCGTGGAACCGGCGTTGAGGAAAAGGGATACGACAAGACATCCGGTCGGTGTCTGGTGGAGATTGATCCCGCTTATTTCCGTCCAACGGAAGTAGATCTTTTGATCGGCGACCCGACGAAGGCGCACACGAAGCTTGGCTGGAAACATGAAACCAGTCTCGATCAGCTGGTTGCGGAGATGGTTCGCGAGGACCTGAAAGTCATGGCACGAAATGTTTCGTCGGCAGGTGTAACCAAGGGTTTTGCCTATGCCTGAGGTTATCTACAGCCTTGCTGGAAAAAGGGTCTATGTCGCGGGCCACCGCGGCATGGTGGGCTCTGCGATCGTGCGGCGTCTTGCTTCGGAGGGCTGCGAGATTTTGACGGCGACCCGTGCCGAGGTCGACCTCAGACGGCAGGAGGAGGTGGAAGCCTGGATGAGCAAGAATCGTCCCGACGCTGTCTTCCTGGCTGCTGCAAGGGTCGGCGGCATTCTTGCAAACGCGACCTATCCGGCCGATTTCCTTTACGACAACCTGATTCTCCAAGCCAACGTCATCCACGCAGCCCATAGAGCTGACGTCGGAAAACTGATGTTTCTGGGCTCGTCCTGCATCTATCCGAAATTCGCCGACCAGCCGATCGTCGAGGATTCACTTCTCACTGGATCGCTTGAGCCGACGAACGAATGGTATGCGATCGCCAAAATCGCCGGACTGAAGCTCTGCCAAGCCTATCGCAAACAGCATGGGAGAGATTTCATCTCGGCCATGCCTACCAATCTTTACGGTCCAGAGGACAATTTCGACCTCGGATCCAGCCATGTGATGCCGGCGCTCATACGCAAGGCGCATGAGGCCAAGATCAATGGGCAGCAAGAGATATGCATCTGGGGTACCGGCACACCGCGGCGCGAATTCCTGCATGTTGACGATTGCGCCGACGCCTGCGTCCATCTCATGAAGACCTATTCCGCCGATAGTCATGTGAACGTCGGTTCCGGTGAAGACATTACCATCCTCGAATTGGCGCATCTCGTCTCCAAGGTCGTTGGCTTCAAAGGCAAGATCAAACGCGACATCACCAAGCCAGACGGCACGCCGCGTAAACTCTTGAGCGTCGACAAGCTTCGCTCGCTCGGCTGGTCTACGAAGATAGGTCTGAAGGAGGGCATCGAAGACGCCTATCGCTCCTTCCTGGATGGCCATTATCTCGAACGCAGCAGCAACGAATTTATGGCCGGGGACGTGGTGGGTCGAAGCGACATCGGTTTGGAGAGAGCCGAGACTTCGGCACTGCACGCTTAGGCGCTTGCTATGGTTGCTCACCCGCGCAAAGCGAATTAGCGCGAGGAATAAAAAGCTTTGTCCGGGGGGACGCATATGCTGGGATGGAGCGGATAATGCAACCAGTAGAAATCAGGATTGCAGCGCTCATTTTCTTAATAGTCGTGTGGGCGGTGATTATCGGTGCAGCGATGGATTTTTTCGCGGTCGACATACCGATGTCGCTTGTCGCACTATTGCACAGATAGTCCACGTCGGATGGGGGCGAAATTACCTTCAACTGAACTGTCGGACGACCATCCCCGCGGTAAAGTTGGCAGGCGCGTTCGTACCCGCATGCGAGCCGCCACCCTTCCAGAAGCAGCCAAAGGCCGTCGTTCAATCACCGGCCATCCTGGGGTGAATTGAACAAAACTCGTATCGACGCCTTACTGCCTTGAAGCTTGCTAAAGGCCAGCACCATGGACGTCAGGCAGACAATCGACGCGGTCGAACAGTGGCTCAGAACGTTCGTGCTGAGCGAATGGACGTTTTACCAATTCGGGATCATCGCCGTCGGTTACCTCGTAGCGTCTTTCCTGGCATCGCGCACCGAGCCTGCATTGGAATCGAAAGCGAGGCGTATCAAAGGTAATCCCGACCTGTTGCGCGTCATAATCGCTTTCATGCGCCGCTTGAAGTGGCTCTTTCTGGCCATATGGCTATGGCTCGCAAACGTTGCTCTCACTCAAACGACCTGGCCGTCGCGACGGTGGCTGGTCTCGACCGCCCTGACGCTGACGGCGGCGTGGTTCATCATCTCCGTCCTGACCAAGATCATCCGCAATCCCACATTGTCGCGTCTCGTCGCAATCTTCAGCTGGAGCTACGTCGCGTTGTACGCACTTCGGCTTGACGTTCCCGTGCTCTCCGCGCTTGACGGGCTGGCTGTCAATCTCGGGGCTGTGCGCCTTTCGCTGCTTCTTGTGCTCAAAGCCGTCGTCCTGGCCGTCACGCTCATCTGGGTCGCGGTTCTCGTCGGCAATGTCCTTTCCCATTGGGTGCAGAGGTCGGGCGACCTTTCGCCATCGATCAAGGTTCTCATCAGCAAATTCATAAAAATCGGCTTGATCATCATCGCCGGCGCAATCGCCTTATCAGCCACCGGCATCGACCTCACCGCACTGACCGTTTTTTCCGGCGCCGTTGGCGTAGGCATAGGCTTCGGCCTTCAGAAGGTCGTATCGAACTTCATCTCCGGCATCATCATCCTCCTCGACAAATCCATCAAGCCGGGCGACACGATCACGCTCGGCGATACCTTCGGATCGATCCGCGATCTGCGCTCGCGGTTCGTCTCGGTCATCACGCGTGACGGCAAAGAATACCTCATCCCCAACGAGGACTTCATCTCCCAACAGGTCGTCAACTGGTCGTTCTCCAGCGACTATGTCAGGATCGACGTCGACTTCGGCACGGCTTATGACAGCGATCCGCATGAGGTTGTCAGCATCGCAATCGCAACTGCCTCAACGGTGGACCGCGTCGCCAACCACTACAAAGCGCCGGTATGCTGGCTCACCTGCTTTGGTGCTTCGTCGCTGGACTTTCGGCTCCGCTTCTGGATCTCCGATCCCGCAAATGGCCTGACGAATGTCAGGGGCCAGGTGCTGATGGCGCTTTGGGACGCGTTCAAGCAAGCCGGCATCTCCATCCCGTTCCCGCATCGGGAAATCATCATGAAGACGCCTGTCGAGATCAGGCAGACGCGCGAGGACTAGCCAGCTTAGGAAAACCGTTTCGACGGACATCTATCGCCAGGGCGGTACGGCGACCTTCGATCCGAAGACGTCGAAACGCAAGCAGCACGCATCTGCTCGGGTCATGAGGCAAGGTAAGCCGAAGAGTTGTCTTACGCGAAGCGGATCGCCGTTCTCGCCCGCGCCTTTGCGGCAACTTCCTCTCGATCACGCGGAGGTTGGGAGGTCTCAAGCGAACTCAGCAGCTCGTGAGCGCATTTGGCGATCGACGTAACCGCCTGCTCGAACGCCGCCTCATTGCGTTTCGCCGGCTTGGTGGTTCCGCTCAACTTCCGCACGAACTGAAGCGCGGCGTCATGGATCTCATCGTCCGTCGCTGGGGGATCGAAATTGAACAGTGGTTTGATATTTCGGCACATGACCTGCTCCCGTTCTTCTCCTCTCTTCCACCGAGAGGAGGGATGATTTCACATAAAAGTAGTCGCGTGAGCGTGATTTACCAACGCACCGTGTGGCCGCGACTGCTCATTTGATGCCTCCAGGTTCGCATATGCCTGTCGAACTTTGCTCTTCACACTAAGTTCCCCACATGGACCGAGCAACGCATCGAAATGACGGGGCTCTCCCGTTGTTTTTCATCGTCTGTCCGGCCGAGAAGCTTGCCCAAGGCACAACCGGCGACAGTGGAGCCGATCCATGGATATGACGCAAAGCCGAAATCGGATGGTGGAGCACCAGCTGACGCGACGTGGCATAGGCGATCGCAGCGTCATCGAGGCGATGCGCACGGTGCCCCGCGAAAAATTCGTCGCTCCAGGCTCCGAGGATTTTGCCTATGAGGATGCGCCGCTGTCGATCGGCGAGGGCCAGACGATTTCGCAGCCGTTCATTGTGGCTCTTATGCTCGAAAAGGCCGGTCTGAAAGCCGGCGACAAGGTGCTCGAGGTCGGGACGGGCTCGGGTTACGCTTCAGCCCTGATGAGCCGGATCGCAAGGCAGGTCTATTCCATCGAGCGCCATGAAAGGCTGGCGCTTCAGGCCAGGGACCGGTTCGAGACGCTTGGATACCGCAATATTGAGGTCCGTGTGGGTGACGGCAGCAAGGGCTGGCCGGACGCCGCCCCATTCGACGCCATTGTCGTTTCTGCGGCAGCACCCGAGGTGCCGTCCGCCTTGAAGGAGCAGTTGAACCTCGGAGGGCGGCTCATCATCCCGGTCGGCCGCGGTCAAGAGCAGCGCCTGAAACGCGTCACGCGCACCGAGCCCGCCGCCCTCGAGGAAGACGATCTCGGCGGGGTGGTCTTCGTTCCCCTGATCGGTGAAGACGCCTGGACTGCGGCACATCCGATGTACACGGCGACGGCGTCATCGCCGGGAACTTTTGCGGCCGGCCCAGGTTCTCAGCCAGGAGCACAGGGAGAGGGCATGGAAACAACAAACAAGTTGCCGGCGCTGCCTGAAGGCGTGCTCGATCATACCGAATTCCAGCAACGGTTCTGGGCCGTTCAACGTCTTTCCTGGATCATGTTCACGCTTCTTCTGGCGACCTGCTTGCTGGGTCTACTTGGAAGAGGCGGCCCGTTTTCGCGGCAAACATTGATGTTGTCAGATGGGTCCGTGGACTTTCCCGTCATCTCCCGGTGGAATGCTCCCGAGGATATGACGGTGAATTTCTTAGCCTCATCCGAAGACAGGGTCTTCACGATCGATGCCGCCTTTCTTCAAACCTTCTCGGTTCAAAGCATCGACCCGCCCCAGAAGGCGACCTTCGCGCGGGAGGGCCGGATAGGTTACGTGTTCCCCGCCGATCCGGCAGAGCCGACACAGATCGTGTTCCGTCTGCAAACACAACAACCCGGCGCTCGCCGCGCCATCATCGGCCTGGGCGAAGAGGTCCGGACCCAATCCACTTTCATCTTTCCATGAGGGCGGCACGGTGGATGCAGTATTCCGCGGACTGGCAATTTACTTCACGCTGCTGGTGATCATCCGCTTGTCGGGAAGACGGACGTTGGCCCAGATGACGCCGTTCGACCTGGTCATCGTGCTGGTTATCTCCGAAACGACGCAGCAGGCGATGCTGGGCGACGACTTCTCGATCACCAACGCCGTTATCTTGATCCTGACGCTGTTTACCACAGACATCGGCCTCTCCTATGTGAAGAGGTGGTGGCCGCGCGCAGCTCATATCATCGATGGGGTTCCGACCGTCCTGGTGACGGATGGCGTCTACGACGAACGCGCGCTCAAAGGAGCCCGCCTGCAGAAGGAAGATGTCATGCAGGCGGCTCGAAGCCAGGAGGGCATCGAGACCGTGACGGAGATAAAATTTGCCATCCTCGAAGTGAGCGGCAACATCAGCATCATCAAGAAACAGAAATCCGGCTGACAAGAAGAGGAAATCTCGGCCTGTCCTAGATGTCTCTCCACTATCAGTACCTTGATTGTCATTCACCACTCGCTTGATCCATCCCAATCGTCCCGAACAACTTGAGCGAAGCTTGCTCTGCGGCGTTATATCAAGCTATCTTTTTGGGGCCTTTGGTTTATGTTATGTTCATGGACATCATCGACAGAAACAACGTAATCGTCAGCGGCACGGGCGACGAAGTAATGGTCTTCGCGCACGGGTTTGGCTGCGACAGCAACATGTGGCGGTTCGTGGCTCCGGCCTTCGAGGACAAATACCGCGTCGTCCTGTTCGACAATGTCGGTGCCGGCAAGTCCGACCTGAAGGCCTATTCCTTCGAAAAGTACGCCACCCTCGATGGCTATGCGGACGACGTGGTGGAGATCATCGATGCCCTCTCGTTAAAGAAGGTCGTCTTCGTCGGCCATTCGGTCAGTGCCATGGTCGGACTGATCGCGGCCAGGAAGCGTCCCGATCTCTTCCAGTCGCTGGTCATGGTCGGCCCCTCCCCGTGCTATATCGACAGCGACGGCTATGTCGGCGGCTTTTCGCAGGGTCAGATCGAGGAGCTGATGGAGTTCCTGGATTCCAACCACTTGGGATGGTCCGGAGCGATGGCGCCGGCCATCATGGGCAATCCGGACAGGCCCGCGCTCGCCGAGGAGCTGGCGGAGAGCTTCTGCAGGACGGATCCGGAGATCGCACGGCATTTTGCCCGGACGACCTTCCTGTCAGACTGCAGGAATCTCCTGCGGGGCTTCGACATCCCGACACTGATCCTTCAATGTTCGAGCGACGTGATTGCCCCTGTCGAGGTCGGCGAGTACGTGCACAGGCAGCTTGCAAACAGCAGCCTGGTGATCATGAAAGCAACCGGACACTGCCCCAATTTGAGCGCACCCAAAGAGACAATCTCCGCCATCGAAAACTTCCTCGGCAAGGCCGGATAAGATGGATCAAGCCGCGCCGAAAAACCTTCAGGACGACTTCGAGAACCTCTTCGAAAATACAATGGCGGGCAATCTCGTCGTCTCGCCGGGCGGCGTCGTCCTTCGGGCGAACAGTCGGCTTGCCAGCTGGCTCGGCCACTCGGCGCAGGATTTAGCAGGCAAACGCCTGTCCGACCTGCTGACCGTCGGCGGCAGTATCTATCTCGAGACCCACCTCGCGCCCATGCTCAGGATGCAGGGCGAGTTCGAAGAAATCATGCTCGAGATGCGACACTCCGATGGAGGCAAGATTCCGGTTCTGATGAATGGCTTCGAGCAGCGCGATGCCGCAGGGCAACCCCTGTTCCTCAGGCTGACCATCATCCGGGCATCGAACCGGCTGACCTACGAGCAGAACCTGCGAAAGGCGGGCAAACAGGCACGCGAAGCCCTAGCAACGGTGGAGGGGACGCTTCTCGACGAGCGGGAGACGGCGGCGCTTCGCGAGCAGTTCATCGCCGTCCTCGGTCACGACCTCAGAAACCCGCTCGCCGCGATCGACGGCGGCATGCGCGCGATCGCCAGATCACCCCTCAATGAGCAGCAGGAAAGAATCGTGTCGCTCGTGGCGGCGACAGTCAAAAGAATGAGCGGTCTCATTGACGACATCATGGATTTTGCCCGCGGGCGACTTGGCGGCGGGATTCCGGTAAGGCTGAGCGAGACCGATTTGTCCGCTGTCCTGCTTCAGGTCGTCAACGAGATTTCCGGAGCTCGTCCCGGCAGAAGGATCGAAGCGGACGTCGAACTCCCACTGCCGATCATGTGCGACGGTCCGAAGCTCGCACAGCTGACGTCGAACCTCCTTGCCAACGCCGTCGCACACGGATCCCCGGACGGCCCGATAACAATCACCGCCCGTTCCACGGCGGCGGGGTTCGAGCTCTCGGTCGCTAACACCGGAGAACCGATACAGGCCGATGCCGTTGAGCGGTTATTCCTGCCATTCACCAGGGTCGCGGATGGCGGCAAGCAAGGGCTCGGGCTTGGCCTCTATATCGCCAGTGAAATTGCCAAGGCGCATGGCGGTCGGCTGTGGGTGGTATCCGATGAGACGCGAACGGTGTTCACCCTCGAAATTCCAGTCTGAGCTTCAAGTCGGAAGCGGGAAAGCATCGTCGGTATCGTACTCCGATCCGACCACGATATGGGAGTGCGGCTGAGTAGCGCTTCGCTCTCCGGGACGCCCTCAGAAGGACAGGTCGAGCGCCCTGCCCTCGAACAGACGGTCGCGGGAGCCTTCGAGATGCGCCTTCATCAGCCTCTGCGCGTCGTCGGCCCGCCCATCGGCGATCGCCTTGTAGATGGCGTTATGCTCTTCATAGACCTGTTCCAGCCCCTGGCGGGGACCAAGCAGAGAAAGGCCGTGGAGATGCATGCCGACGGCGATATGCGCCTTCAGCGCATCGATCGAGGCCGTGTAGTAATGATTGTTGGCTGCCTCCGTCACCGCGCGGTGGAAGATGAAATCGGCATCGGTGCGGTGGAGTTGATGGCTGGTCGCCTCGCGCAGATCGGCAAGGGCGCTGGCGATCTTCTGGATCGCCTGCTCATTGCGGCGCTTGGCGGCGAAATAGGCGGCGGCCGGCTCGATGGTCAGGCGGAATTCGTAGCAGCGCTGAATGTCGGCGATGGTCTTGACCGGCGAATAGGCGAGCTGCGTCGTCGGCGAGCCATGGGCACTGACGAAGGTGCCGGCGCCCTGCCGGGCATAGACCATGCCCTGATCGCGCAGGCGGGCCAGCGCATCGCGCACGATCGGGCGGGAAACACCGAGCATCGAGGCAAGTTCATGTTCGCCGGGCAGGCGTGAATCCGGCGGATAGTTTCCGCCGCGGATACGCTCGAGCAACTGGTCGAAGACGCGGTCGACCAGCTTGACGGCCTTGCCGCGTTCGGGCTTGCCCGGCGGGCCGGCTTCCGCGTTCAAAGATTCGCCATTCGCTTCAGTCACGTCATTCTCCCCGACGGTATCTTATGCCGCCTGATTCCGAAGAACCAGCTTTAACAAACTATCCGGCTTACCGAAGCCCCCCGACTTGACGGCGCACCGAAAAGACCGCCCGTCGGCGGCCGTGACATCGAACCAGGGAATGCCGGCCTCGATTTCGCCCTTCGGCATGAGCACCCTCACCCCCAATGCTCGGAAAACCGCCAGCGCCGTATCGCCGCCGCCGACCATCAGCATATCGGGCCTGGTATCGTCGATCACCCTTTTGACGCCTGCGGCAAAATCATCGGCGACGAGCGCCGCATCGGCGGCCATGTCGCCGCTGCAGCGCAGCAGCACCGGCAGCGCCAGACCTTCCCCGCATTCGATCTGCCCCTTCGGCGCATCCACCACCATGCGTAGGGCGCCCGAGGCTTCGAGCCGGTTCATCTGGGCTGAAGTGATCGGATCGCGCGAGCCGAAGGCAAACAGCGTGCGCGGGCTCGCCGTAAACTCCGTCGCCGGCCGCCGCGCCGTTTCACCGAGCCGGCGGGCGAATGCCGCGCCGAGGCCGCGCGCACCGACGGCAAGCGTCGTCAGCCAGACATGACCCTCGGCGATCTGGTCGAGATCGGTATCGTCTTCGGCATCGGCAACCAAAACATTGTCAGCACCCGCGAAAAGATCGGCAATCGGCAGCGGCCTGTCGACACCGCGACCGACGACGCAGCCGCGGTAGGTCAGGCGCTCCTGATCGGGAATGGCAGGCGCCACGAGAATGTTCTTCAGGCCGAGCGCAGCTGCCAGCGCCAGGCTTTCCGCTGCGACATTGCCCTTCAGCCGGGAATCGATCTTCTTCATGACAATGCCGGGCTTCGCGCCGCCAAGCATCCCCACAGCCAGTCGGATCCTTTCGGCGGCCTGGCGCTCGCCAAGCGCGCGCGAAGCGGTGTTGATGACCACGACATCGCAGCCGGTGGTAATCGCATCCTGGGCCGCCGCGACATCGATGGCGACCGCCACCGAAAGGCCGGCGGCGACAAAGGGCGTGCCGGTATCGAGCGCGCCCGTCAGATCGTCGGCGATGATCGCGGCCTTCAGCGTCATGCAATCTGCTCCGTATTGACGGCGTGACAGGCGACGAGATGGCCGGGCTTGGCTTCCTTCCAGGCAGGAATGACCTTGCTGCAGACATCCATGGCGATCGGGCAGCGGGTGTGGAAACGGCAGCCGGACGGCGGATTCAGCGGGCTCGGCACGTCGCCCTGCAGGATCTGGCGCTGGCGGGTGCGCTCATGCTCCGGATCGGTCTCCGGCACGGCCGACAACAGCGCCCTGGTATAAGGGTGCAGCGGATTGTCGAAGAGCTCCTCGCGTGTGGCAAGTTCGGCAAGCCGGCCGAGATACATCACGCCCACCCGGGTGCTGATATGGCGCACCACGGCAAGGTCATGGGCGATGAACAGATAGGTCAGCCCATACTTTTCCTGCAGATCGAGCAGCAGGTTGATGATCTGCGCCTGGATCGACACGTCCAGCGCCGAGATCGCCTCGTCGCAGACGATGAATTTCGGCTGGCAGGCGAGCGCCCGGGCAATGACAACGCGCTGGCGCTGGCCGCCGGAGAGCTCATGCGGGTAACGCTGGGCAAAGCGCGTGGGCAGGCCGACATCGGTCAGCAGCGTCGCCACCTTATCCTTCAGCTCGGCCTTGGTGCAGAGCTTGTGGAAGAGGATCGGCTCGCCGATCGCCTCGCCCACCGTCATGCGCGGATTGAGCGTCGAATAGGGGTCCTGGAAGACGATCTGCAGGTCGCGGCGGAACGGCCGCATCTGCTTTTCGTCGAGCGTCGCGAGATCCTGGCCCTTGTAGACCACCTTGCCGCTGGTCGCCTTGTAGAGATTGAGGATGGTGAAGCCGGTTGTCGATTTACCGCAGCCGGATTCGCCGACGAGGCTCAGCGTCTCGCCTTCCATGATGTCGAGATTGACATTGTCGAGCGCATAGACCGTCGCCGAGCGCTCACCGAAGGCGCCAAGCTTGACTTGGAAATGCTTGACGAGGTTCTCGACCTTGAGCAGCGGTTGCGCAGCCATCACGCGGCCTCCTGCATTCTCTGGA
Organism: Rhizobium sp. BK619; assembly: GCF_014195245.1. Classification (NCBI taxonomy): domain Bacteria; kingdom Pseudomonadati; phylum Pseudomonadota; class Alphaproteobacteria; order Hyphomicrobiales; family Rhizobiaceae; genus Rhizobium; species Rhizobium sp. BK619. Next base: position 40,841 of record NZ_JACIBH010000014.1, read on the forward strand.
CGACGAAACAGGCGGCGCGGTGATTGCTGCTGCCGCTCAAGGGTTCGAGCCGCGGCACCCTCTCGTGACAGATCGCCTCCACAAGCGGGCAGCGCGGCGCAAACGGGCAGCCCTTCGGCCGGCGGCCGGGCTCCGGTGGCGTGCCGCCGATCGAGCTCAGCCGGCTTGCCGGCGGATCTGATAGCTTCGGGATCGAGGAGAGCAGGCCGCGCGTATAGGGGTGGCTGGGGCGGGCATAGAGCTCGTCGACCGGTGCATCCTCGACGACCGTGCCGGCATAAAGCACGGCGACGCGGTCGACGAGGCCGGCGATCAGCGCCAGATCATGGGTGATCCAGACGACCGACATGCCGAGCTTGGCGCGCAGATCCTTCACCAGGTCGACGATCTGGGCCTGGATGGTGACGTCGAGCGCCGTCGTCGGCTCATCGGCGATCAGCAGTTTGGGATTGCAGGCAAGGCCGATGGCGATCATCACGCGCTGGCGCATGCCGCCGGAGAGTTCGTGCGGAAAGGCCTGCAGCCGTTCTTCTGGGCCAGGAATGCCGACGAGGCGCAGAAGCTCGACAGCGCGGGCACGGGCCTCAGCCTTTTTCATTTTGCGGTGATAGATCAGCGGTTCGCAGATCTGGTCGCCGACGCGCATGACGGGATTGAGCGAGGTCATCGGATCTTGGAAGACGAAGCCGATATCGCCGCCGCGCACCTTGCGCAGCTCGCCATTCGACATCGTCTGCAGATCGCGACCGTCGAAGGTCGCGGTGCCCTTGGTAACCTTGATCTTGTTCGGCAGGAGGCGCATCAGGCTCAGCATGGTGAGGCTCTTGCCGCAGCCGGATTCGCCGACGACACCCAGCGTCTCGCCCTTGTCGACATGGAGGTCGATGCCGTCGACGACGACGGCCGGACCATTGCGGCCATCGATCTCGACGGTGAGGTTCCTGACATCGAGCAGGCGTTTTCTGTTTTGCGTGTCCATCATTTGCTGCCCCGCGGATTGAGCGCGTCGTTAAGGCCGTCGCCGAGGAAGCTGAAGGCAACCGAGGCAAGGCCGAGCACGGCCGCCGGAGCGGCGAGAAGATGCGGATAGTGCTGCCAGACGCGAAGGCCGTCCGAGATCATGTTGCCCCAGCTTGGTGTCGGCGGATTGACGCCGACACCGAGGAAGCTGAAGGCGCTTTCCAGAACCATCGCTGTGCCGAGACCGGCGCTGACCGAGACGATCAGCGGCCCGAGCGCATTCGGCACGACATAACGCTTGATGATGACCCAGTTCGACAGGCCGAGCGCCTGGGCCGCGGTGATATAGGGCCGGCTGCGGATCGACAGCACCTGGGCGCGCACCAGGCGGGCATAAGGCGGCCAGGAGATCAGCGCCATCGACCCGAAGACCAGGATGAAATCCACCCAGATCGTCTGGCGGTAGAAGGGATTGAGGGTCTCGAGGTAACGCGCCTCCATCCAACGGGTGATCGGCGATTTCAGCGAGGCGTTGATGACGACGACGAGCAGCAGATTGGGAACCGACATGGTCACGTCGGTCAGCCACATGATGGCGCGGTCGAAGGGATTGCCGAAGAACCCGGCCACCGCACCCAGCGTGAGGCCGATCAGCACCGCGAAGAAGGTGACGATGACGGCGACGAGAAAGGCGGTCCGCGTGCCGAAGACCACACGGCTGAAGACGTCGCGGCCGAGATCATCGGTTCCGAAGAGATGGCTCATCGACGGCAGCGCGTTGCGGGCGTTGAGGTCCTGGCCGAGATAGTCATAGGGCGTCAGGTAAGGCCCGAAGATCGCCGTGAAAGCCAGGATCAGCACAATGACGAGACCGAAGACGGCGAGCTTGTTGCGCTTCAGCCGATACCAGGCGTCGCGCCACAGGCTGACCGGTTGTTCCTCGACGGTTTCAGGGTTGGAAAGAGGGATTGCGGACATGGTCAGCGGCTCCTTCTTGCATCATTGGCGCGTGGATCGAGCAGCGGATAGAGCACGTCGACCAAAAGGTTCGACACCATCACCAGGAACGAGCCGATCAGCGTGATCGCCAGAATGACGGGATAATCGGAATTGATCAGCGCCTGCACCGTCAGACGTCCGAGGCCCGGCAGGCCGAAGACCAGCTCGACGAAGATCGCGCCGTTGACGATGGTGATCATGATCAGGCCGAGCTGCGTCACGACAGGCGTCAGCACCGGCCGCAGGATGTGGCGCAGCGCCACGACGATCTCGGGCACGCCCTTGGCGCGGGCGGTGCGGACGAAATCCTCCGACAGCACCTCGATGACGGCGGCGCGGGTCTGGCGCACGATCAGCGCGATAGGCTGGAAGGAAAGCACCAGCAGGGGCAGCAGGATGCGCACATCGAAGATGCCGCCCCAGCCATAGGGCACACTCGCACCCGGCAGCAGCACAATGAGGCCGACCATCAGCAAGGGACCTGCGACATAGGCAGGGATCGCCCAGAGGAAAAGTGCCGAGCCCAGAATGGCGTAATCGAGGCGCGAATTCTGGTTCAGCGCCGCGATCATGCCGAGCGGGATCGCGACGACGGTCGTCAGGATGACGCAACATAGGGCAAGCTGGAAGGAGACAGGAGCTGCGGCCGAGACCATTGCCCAGACGGCGCGGCCCGAGGTCAGCGAATTGCCGAACTGGCCGTGCAGCAGGTTCCAGATGTAAAGGCCGAACTGCTCGATGAAGGGTCGGTTGAGACCGGCGCTTTCGCGGATGGCCTCGATGCGCTGCGGATTATAGGCGACGTCGCCGGGCGCGCGCAGGAAGATCAGCTTGATCGGATCGCCGGCGCCGTAAAAGGCCAGCGCGTAGACCGCCAGCATCACCACCAGAACGGATGGAATCCAGATGGCAAACCGGGTTAGCACGTAGCGCAGCAAGGCCACCTCCCACCTGTTGTCGATGCGGCCCGGCTTTGGCAAAGCGCAGCCGATCGCATCTCTTCTTGAAATTTGCGCGAAGACCTTGCGGCCTTCGCGCGTTTATCGCCAGGAACGATTGTTCCGGATCAACCGATCGAAATGTTCCAGGGTTCGGCTATCTGCCAGTCGAGGTTCTTCTCCATGCCCTTGACCTCCTTGGTGGCCCAGCGCGACATCGCCTGAGAATACCACGGGATGAAGGCCCAATCCTCGCGGAACGCCTTCTGGGCCTCCTGGGCGAGAGAGATGCGCTGCGGATCGTCCGCAGCCTTGGTCGCCGCTTCGGCAAGGGCGCTGTCGACCTTGTCGTTCTTGTATCCGCCGAGCTTGTTCTGCGCGTTCGACGAGGTCGAGGCGATGCTGCCCGCCAGATACGAAACGGCGTCGGGGACACGGGTGCCGACGTCGTCGCGGAAGATCTGCACCGAATTCTGGTCCGGGCCGGCATAGGCGTCCTGCTGCGGTTTCATGTCGACGGCCGTGATGCCGAGATTCTGGCGCCACTGCTCGGCGATGAACTGGGCGGCGGCCTGAATGGCCGGCGCCGAAATGCCGACGAACAGGATCTTCGGCAGGCGCTCGGGCCCGCCATAGCTCGATTCGGCAAGCAGCTTCTTGGCGGCTGCCGGATCATAGGGAAAGGACTCGAAGCCGGAATTGTCGGCGCCGGGAACCGAATTGAGGATCTGATCGGCCTTCTTGTGCGGCCCATCGGGATAGGACGCCTTGAACAGGCCGTCGCGATCGACCGCCATGATCAGCGCCTGGCGGACCTTCGGATCGTCCATCGGCGCGCGGGAGATGTTGAACCAGAAGTGCTGGCTGGTCGGGATCAGCGGGCCGGCCGAGAATTCCGGGCCGAGATCCTGGATGATCGTCGAGGTGACGAGTTCGGTATGGGCGTTGAACTCGCCGGACTTGATCAGCGAGGTCGCCGTCACATTGTCCTCGATCGAGGTGATGTCGATGCGGGCAAGCTTCGGCTTCGACCCAAAGAAGTTTTCATTCGGCTCGAATGTGATCTTGCCGGCATCAATATCGATGCTCGTCAGCTTAAAGGGGCCGGAGAAGACCGGCTTGTTTTCGGGCTTGTACCAGTCGATGATTTCCTCACCGTCGCTGCCGCGCGATTGCGACGCTTTGGTGATCGGCGCGATGTGGTTTGCGAGACGCATGAAGAAGATCGGATCGGCAGCGGCGAGCGTCACCACGACTGTTCCCTCGTCGGGTGTCGCCACACCGGTCAGCTCCTTGCCGGAGCCGGCGGCGATTTCGGCGTAACCCTTGACCTTGCTCAGCACCTGGTCGGCGCGCTGGCTCTTGGTGTTCGGCATCGAGGCGACTTCCCACGATCCCTTGACGTCGGCCGAGGTGATCTTGCTGCCGTCGGAGAAGACGGCCTTCGGGTCGATCTTGAAGGTCCACACCGTGTTGTCGGCCGATTCCCAGCTGGCGAAGACGTAAGGCTTGATATTGCCCTGGCTGTCGAAATACATCGGCGAAGCCCACCAGATCGAATTCCAGCGGAACGTCCTGCCGCCGCCGCGCAGCGGCGACCAGTCCTGGTCGAAGGCCGGATGTGCGACCTTCAGGACCTGGCCTTCATCGGCCATCACGATGCGCGCATTCATCCCGAACACGGTGAGGCCGACGCCGGCCGCCAGACCGAGCTTCAGCGCGTTGCGGCGCGATAGATTGGTTTTATCAGATGGATCAAAAGACATGGCATTCCCTCCCAGGTGAATTCGGCAGCGCTCTCCCTGCACCTGCCAGGCGCAGCACAATCCGTCCCATATCGTTCTCTCGTTATTGTAAATATGTCAACAAAAAATCGCAATTTTTGCTGCAACAAAATTTATGATGAAAAATAGCACAATAATAACAAATACATAATTTTTCAATCCGGAATGAGAGCATTTTGTCTTCTTGACAAAAGCGCTTCAATGGAAAAGTTTTTCGCAATCCATCGCGACAGACGAATGACAATTGCCCGTGCAGCCGTGCGGTTCGAACGCGCACCGGAAAAGGCAGGACGCACCGAGGAGGGCGGAATGAGCCACAGGATCACAGGCGTTTTCAGCGCGGCCGCAACGCCGCTGACGGCAGACAATACGCCGGACCTCACCCTTTTCACCGATCACTGCCGGCAGCTGCTGGCCGAGGGATGTCACGGCGTGGCCCTGCTCGGCACGACGGGCGAGGCCAACTCCTTCTCCGGAGCCGAGCGCCGCACCATATTGGAGGCGGCTGTGAAGGCCGGCATTCCGGCCGACAGGCTTTTGCCGGGCACCGGCGTCGTCGCCATTCCGGAAACCGTTGAACTGACACGGCACGCCCTGTCGCTCGGCGTCACCAAGGTGGTGATGCTGCCGCCCTTCTATTACAAGGGCGTCTCCGACGACGGCCTCTTCGCGGCCTATTCGCAGGTTCTGGAAAAGGTCGCCGACACGCGTCTGAAGGTGATCCTCTATCATATCCCGCAGGTCTCGGGCGTTCCGCTCTCCATCCCACTAATCGGCCGGCTGATTGCGGCCTTCCCGGAGACGGTCGTCGGCATCAAGGAATCTGCTGGCGATTTCAATAACATGCAGGCTATCATCGCCGCGCATCCCGGCTTCTCGGTGTTGGCGGGCGCCGATCCACTGCTACTGCCGCTGATGAAGGCCGGCGGCGCCGGCTGCATCACCGCCACCTCCAATCTGGTGGCGGATTCGCTGCGCACCGTTTACGACCATGTCCATGACGAGGCGCGCGCCGCCGATGTCGAGGCGGCGCAGGCGCGCATCAACGCCTATCGCACGCTTTCCAATTCCTACGTCCAGATCCCGACCATCAAGGCAATGGTGGGGCTGAAGACCGGCAATCCCGCCTGGAAGCGCACCCGCGCGCCGCTGATGCCACTTGATGAGACGGATTACGCCGTGCTCGCCGAAAGCTACGCCAAGCTGCCTTGAGGAGATCCACGATGAATTTTACCGGCCTGCCTTCGGAAGCCGTTCCCGCTTTGATGACCGGGGTCATCACCCCTCATCCCTCTGTCGCGGGCCGCGCTGATGCCTATCTGCCCTCGCCCTGCATCCAGAACCATGCGGCAAATCTCGCCTTTCTGCGCGACGGCACACTGAGCTGCGTCTGGTTCGGCGGGACGATGGAGGGCATGGGCGATATTTCGATTTACATGTCGCGGCTGGCGCCGGGCTCCGAGTGCTGGTCCGCGCCTGAGAAGATGAGCGACGATCCGGAGAAATCCGAGCAGAACCCATTGATTTTCAATGCTCCCGACGGAAAGACCTGGCTGCTCTATACCTCGCAAACCTCCGGCAATCAGGACGGTTCGGTTGTCAAATGCCGCATATCGGATGACGGCGGCAAAAGCTTCGGCCCGGTCAGGATCCTCTGCGACAGCCCCGGCACATTCGTTCGCCAGCAGATCGTCGTCAACGGCCGGGGCGACTGGCTGCTTCCGGTCTTTCGCTGCGTCGGCCTTAACGGCCAGCGCTGGAGCGGCGATGCCGACACCGCAGCGGTGCTGATCTCGCGGGACGGTGGCGCGAGCTGGCAGATGCGCGATATTCCAGACAGTATCGGCGCCGTGCACATGAACATCCTACCGCTCGACGGCGACGACATGATCGCCTTCTACCGCAATCGTTTCGCCGAGAGCATTCTTTCCAGCCGATCGTCCGATGGCGGCGAAACGTGGAGCGCGCCCGAGCCGACCGAACTGCCGAACAACAACTCCTCGATTCAGGCCACGGTCTTGAATGATGGAGCGATTGCAATGGTTTATAACCATTCTAATGCAAACACATCGGATGCGCGACGCCAGTCTCTCTATGACGAAATCGAGGGCGGCGAGACAGGAGAGGCCACTGTTGTCGCCGATATCGGCCGCAAGGCGGTCTGGGGCGTTCCGCGGGCGCCGCTCAGCCTTGCGATCTCGAGGGATGGCGGCAAGAGCTTTCCGCATCGCATCGATCTCGATACCGGGGACGGTTTCTGCCTCAGCAACAATTCGAAGGATTCGCTGAACCGCGAATTCTCCTATCCCTCGATCATTGAGGGCGGCGACGGCGCGTTGCATATCGCCTACACCTACTACCGGCGCGCCATCAAATATGTGCGCCTCGCCCCGCAATCGCTGCCCTGAACCACGTGGCGGCCGGAAGATTGTAAACCTGCATCCGATCGCGCACGAAAGGATGCAGGACCACCGGCGTTCAACCGACCAAGCGGCAAGAAATTGACAAGAGACGTGCGCCGGCAGATGGTCGCCCGGTCCTTCGCGCCGGAAGGCGCATTTCCATCGAAATCTGTCCGTTAATCTACTGATATTAATGTATATTGTGACGTACAAATGCCGCTTGAAAGCCTAATCGACCATATGTCAGACGATAAAAATTTCGGCGCCTTGGAATGCTGGCTTGACATTTATCTTACAACTTTACAATAAAGAGGGCGACGAAATTGTTGCCGCAAGATCTTGCAGGGAGGACTGGTTATGGCCAGCTTGGATTCGCCGATCACGATCGTTCGGCCGCATCTGATCGAATTCGGCATCGGCACCGCGGGCAAGCTCGGCAAATGGGCTGCCGAGAAGGGCTATAGGCGCACGCTTGTCATCTCCGATGCTTTCAACGCCTCCCGCATCGACGTGCTGGATCTGAAAGGCGAAGTCACCGTCTTCTCCGAAGTGACGCCCGAGCCGGATACGGCCAACCTCGAAAAAGTGCTCGCGGCGGCCAACGGCGCCGATGCCGAGCTGATCGTCGGCTTCGGCGGCGGCAGCGCCATGGACCTGGCAAAACTTGCCGCCGTTCTTGCCGGCTCCGCGCAAACGCTGCATGACGTCGTCGGCCCGAACAAGGTGCATGGGCCGCGCAAGGTAGCGCTCGCCCAGGTGCCGACGACTTCTGGCACCGGCAGCGAGGCCGGTATTCGCGCGCTCGTCACCGATCCCAAGACGATGGCGAAGCTTGCCGTCGAAAGCCTGCACATGCTGGCCGACATCGCCGTCATCGATCCCGCCCTGACCTTCACCGTGCCGGCGCGCACCACGGCTGCCACTGGCGTCGATGCCATGGCCCACTGCGTCGAGGCCTTCACCAACCGCAAGGCCCACCCGATGGTCGATATCTATGCGATCGAGGGAACGCGGCTGGTCGGCAAATATCTCGCCCGCGCCGTCAAGGATGGCAACGACGCCGAAGCGCGCGCCGGCCTGTCGCTCGCCTCGCTTTACGGCGGCTTCTGCCTCGGCCCGGTCAACACCGCCGGCGGCCATGCGCTCGCCTATCCCCTCGGCACGCGCTGGCATGTGGCGCATGGGGCGGCGAATGCGCTGATCTTCCCGCATGTGCTCGCCTTCAACACACCATCAGCCCCGGAAAAAACAAAAGCAGTGATGGACGCGCTTGGGCGCCAGACCTCTGACAACATCGCATCCGTCTTCGATGCGGCCTACGCCTTCTGCGCCGAGCTGGGCGTCGAGATGAAACTCTCCGCCCTCGGCGTGCCGGAAAGCGATCTCGACGCCATGGCCGACGATGCCTTTGCCATCCGCCGCCTGCTCGACAACAATCCGCGCGATCTCACGCGCGCCGACATTCGCTCGATCTACACAGCCGCGTTCTAGAAGGGATTTTGACGATGGACAGGAATGCGAAAGTCGCGGTGACGCTCGGCGATCCCGCCGGCGTCGGCCCCGAAGTGATCGTCAAGGCCCTGGCGGCCCTTCCGAGCGAAGAGCGCCGCGATTTCGTCATCGTCGGCAATGTCGAAGCGCTGGAGCGCGCCGACCGTGTCTGCGGCACCGGCCTGAAATTCGCGCCTGCCGATGCCGCCGGCCACGACGGGATCGCCGTCGATGAAGTTGCGCTCGGCGCGGCCCTGCCGGAGATCGGCAAGGTCAGCCCCGTCGCCGGCGATGCCTCGGTGCGCTATATCACTCGCGCCGTCGATCTCGCCCTATCTGGGGAAGCCGATGTCATCGTCACCGCGCCGATCAACAAGGAGGCGATGAACCTCGCCGGCCATCACCATGACGGCCATACCGGGCTTCTCGCCCATCTCACCGGCTCGAAGAGTTCCTTCATGCTGCTTGCCTCCGAGCGGCTGAACACCATCCACGTCTCCACCCATATCTCGCTGAAAGGCGCAATCGAACGCGCCAAGACCGAACGGGTTCTCGCCACCATCGAAGCCGGCCACAGGCATTTCCTGCGCCTCGGCAAGAAGGCGCGCATCGCCGTTGCCGGCCTCAATCCGCATTGCGGCGAAAACGGCCTGTTCGGCACCGAGGATATGGAATTCCTGGCACCCGCCGTCGAGCAGGCGCAGGCGAAAGGCATCGACGTCGTCGGCCCGATCTCCGCCGACACGGTGTTCGCCCGCGCTTATAACGGCGCCTTCGATCTCGTCATCGCTCAATATCACGACCAGGGTCACATTCCGATCAAGCTCGTCGCCTTCGACACGGCGGTCAACGTCTCGCTCGGCCTGCCGATCGACCGCGTCTCGGTCGACCACGGCACCGCCTTCGACATTGCCGGCACGGGAAAGGCCAACCACGTCAACATGCTCTCGGCCATCGCCTATGCCCGGCTGATGGCGCGTTCACCGCGGCAGGATGTTATTGAGCTCGGCGGGTCCGCATAGCCATCGTTTTATCTACGAGACGAGCCGTTACATAAGCAAAACAGACGACTGCGCTGAGAAGCACGAAGAAGGCGAGCGGGCCGTTCAACCCGAGCGACCCGGCAATTGGCTTGAAAACACCGATCACACCTCGGTGTAAAATGTAGACAGGGTAGGATATATACCCGATCCACGTCGCCAACGCCTCTGCTTTCGCAGGCATTTCCAAAAAGAGGCCAAGCATCACGATGAACGGCGCCAGGGCCATCGCGAACGTCAAATCGTAATAAGGCCGCAGCACGGAAGGGAGTGGTGCTGCGATGCAGATCATCAAAAGCAGGCACGGCACGATGGCGATCCAACCCTTCCTCCAGGCCGGCATGCCGCCGAATAGACGGCTGATCACCACACCCGCAGTAAATGAAAACATCACCCTTGGGAGCCCACCTACCGCGGAAGGCCACTCCCAGCCGATATTCAACAGGCCGTACTTAAGCCCGACACAAACCAATACTGCAGCGGACACGAAGGCAACGAGGCAAAGGGCGCGCGTCGGGAGCCGGAAAAGCCATAATGCGAAGACTATGTTCACCAACAGTTCCCAGAACATCGACCATGCTGGGCCATTGATTGGAAACATCCCCTGCATCGGGCTCGCTTGAAGGAAATACATCGGGCTGGGCAGGAAAGCCCCGTTGGCAACTGTCGACACCAGCAGGTCGATGACAGCTTGGTTTCTCAGCCCCCAGCTTGTCAGCAGAATGATCTGCACCAGACCGACTAAAATTCCGATCAGATAAAGCGGATAGAGACGCTTGATTCGTGCCGCCATGAACGACTGGAACGGCAGGCCGCGCGAAAGCCGCTTTCCGTAAATGTCCGCGATAATAAACCCGCTGAGAACGAAGAAAAAGTCGACGGCCAGATAAGCGGAGGGGGCATATCTCTCCTGGAAATGTGTGGCCACAACGCAGATGGCGGCAAACCCGCGCATTGCGTCGAGAGAATAATAACGGCTGCGGCCGGTAATCGGGACCCTTGGGTTGTCAATCGCCGGTGGCGCATAACCGCGGTCGAGACTGGTCATCTTATCGATTATCCTATGACACTTTATTCTGGAGAGCCTGAACAGCATTGGGCTCCAACCGCATAGGTGGGAGCCCAATGCGGATTGACGGGCTATAGAGTCGACATCGCGTCCTTATTGGTTTTGCGCTGTCGTACCTGCTTTATGCTGCCGATCAAGACATTCAAGCGAGCCCTGCACAGAACAAATATCAGGCAGCAGTACGCAGTCCCGCCTGCAACGATTTCCACGGCCAAACGTGGATAAGGCGACCAATGAATGAGCGATTCATTCAAGAGCAAAACGACCGCAACCATTCCCGCACAAGCCAAGCTTGGCCGCAGGAATTGCATCAGATAGGCCCCGACACTCAGCTCTATATGCCGCGAAATCTTCCAGCTGGTGATCGGCCAAAACAACAGAACTTCGATCATAATGGCGAAAACAATCGTTGTGACGCCATAAGGATAAAGAACTGCGATCGTCGCGAGCGTGAGGAGATTTCGTGCCAGTTGGTAGTAGAACCACCAATCCATCTCCCCCTGGCTCTTTATCAAGGATGCCTGCACGTAGCCGATCCCTGCCATCAGCCCGATGACGCAGTAGAACCGGACTGGCCAAACGGCCTCGATCCAATGGGCGCCGAAAATTGTGGTGATCGCATCATCGGCAACGGCGGCAAGGCCGATGAATACCGGGTACGAAACCAGAGCACAACCAAACGTTGCCATGAGAAATGCTTCTCGAACTTTCTTCGGATCGCTTCGCAAAGAGGAAAGCAAGACGTGCGTGACAGATGTTAAGCCCCCGGCGATTACGTTGTTGATCATATCGAACAAGCGCTTGGAAAAATTATAGATACCGAGCGCCGACGGACTCAGGAGCACGCCTATCAGCAGGTTGTCCAAGCTCATCGTCTGTAAAAAGCGAGTGCCGGATGCAAAAAAGCCGTAGTGAAGGAGATCGTTCAGGCTGTCTCTCTTCACGTGAAGCCCAGGCGACCACCCCGCACCCCAGAAAGCGGCACCGCATGATGCCGCCGTGGCCGCGATCTGAGCAATCGCAAGCGCCCACAAACCGAAGCCCGCGAGAACCAATACAAGGCAAATGCAAGCAGAAGTGATCGTGGCGATGACAGTCCGCACCGCCACCAGATGGAATGACATCTTTCTATTGACAATCGCATTCGGAACGATGGCCGTGAAGTCGAAGAATACCTTCAGCCCTATGATGTAAATAAGGGGTGTGATCTCCTTATGCCCCACATATGCTGCGATCGGCGAGGCGGCTATACACAAAATTCCATAGATCAAAAATGAAAAGACAAGGGAAAGCAGGAATATGGTATCGAGATGGCTACGCCTTATTTCAGCTCTCTGTATGATTGCTTCACCAAATGCCGTCGGCCCAAAACTGCCTGCAAACGACACAATACTGAATGCCAGGGCGACAAGACCGAAATCCTGGGGTTGGAGAACGCGAGACGTCACCACGAAAACTGCAAAGGTGAGGACCGTCGGAATAAGCGTACTCATCGCCGACCAGAAGGCACCCGTTACGGCTGCGGCGGATCGGTTCTTACTGACATGGCTGAATAGAATATCGTCGTCTCGTGCAACCGACAAAACTGAGCTCCTACGGCAATCAAACTATAGAGGGATGAGGGACGAGATCTGGGGCGGGAAGACCGGGACGCAGATCGATCGGCCTGCTCGACTTGTACCAAGCGCCGTTCATCTCATACGGAAGGCGGGACATTGCGGCCAAAAGCTCACTGGCGTTTGTCGCTTTCTCCACCAGGAGACTGTCGCCAGTCCAGCTACTGATGAAGTCGTGCAGCTTGCTGCCGTTTCTCGCAACCGCGACATGCGGCTTATTGAGCAAAAGACAAAGAATATGAGCATGCAAACGGTTGGTGATGATCCGTTGCGCGCCGGACAGCATCTTCACGCCATAGTCGACATAGCGAGCAGCGACATCCTCGTGATGTTGGGCCACCATTTCGGAACGGCTAAAGCTGCGCCGCATCGTGGCCTTGAGGAAAGTCGACATGTGCGGGCGCGACAAACGATCCGGACCGTTGATCCAATTGGTAAGAGGTCCGTCAACGATCGCTCGTGCTTCAGCTATATCGATGTCGTCCTCTCCGAAAGGCTGCATGACGTATAATGCCCTGAGAGGATCGGCTTCGAAGGGTTTAAGCAGGTCGATACCGAATGCCGTGTCCGGCCCAGCCTCGACATCGCAATCGAAGTTTGCCTTTGCCAGCTCGAAACTCTGTTCATCGCGCGTCATAAAGAAAAATTTGCGATGCCTCCCGATCGTTCGCTTCGCGTACTCCATAAGTGCGTCGTTGGCGAAATCGAGTGTTTGAGGCATCTGGATGATGGTTCGATCCGGGTATTTGCACGCAAGGCGATAGCGAATATCATCTCTGCCTGCCCGCACATTTCCAAAGTCATTCCACCCACAAATGAATATTGGTGCGTCGGTTGGTGTGTATTTTATTTTATCAATACTTTGGATAGAGCCACCTGTAAGCACTGGCAGACGCCCGGTCGCATCTTGCAATATTTTTGCCAATCCCAACCAGCTTGCGTGATGTCCTGGATCTTTATTGGATGGAAAATCCATTATAATGTAAGGTTGTTCTCTACCAACAAATTTCCTTACTGATTTATTCAACTTTTCTTGTAGTCTCTGTATTATAACTTCGCCAAGATGAATCATATATTCTGCTTATATCGCTAATATTCGACCGGAAGTTACATGGTAAAATCTAGGAGTCAATTGGACTACCGTGCGTCATAGCTACGCACCGAGCTCGCCTTACTTTTAACGTAAATAGCGCCGTGGAGGTTCGGACCTTGTTCTCTGCTGGCGATTTTGAAGCCATACGGAGCATGACAAGATCGTGCTGCTTCCGCGCTGAGGCAGCCGGTCGTCGCTTTTGTTCGCGCCTATCGTGGCGCCTTCGATGTGGTCGGCTGCGACATCATCATCGGGGCACCTCAGGATTAAGCGCGTCGACTGCGAGATTGCCGGCACTCGAAACGCCACCACGTGAATATGCTTCCCCCATAGCCTCTGCCCCGGATAGCGACGGGTTCGCGGTAGCAGAAGGCATGATCCGAAATTGCAGATATCGATAAGGAAGGAGGCGTTCCGACCGACGTCCCATCAAATCCCGAAGAGACGGCGGTCCCAGTAGACGGGTTGGTGGAGGCTGACCGTGATCGATGGGAATTCCGGGTGGGCCGGATTGATCAGCACGTTGCGGTCGACGCGGGCGACGACGCTTGGCACCAGCAGGATGGCGCTGCGCTTCTCCTGGCACCACTTTTCGCCGAAAACCTTGCTGACAACAGCCGGCATGCTGTCCCAGCCAGGCAGCGCCGGCTCTGACAGGACCTCGTAGCTGAGCCCGCGCGGCATTGATATCGTGACGTAATGCTGGTTGGGCGGCAGCCTGCCGCTGCCATGGACGAGCTTTTCGAGCAGCGCCGTCGAATAGTGCTCGCTCGTATAGATGATCGGGCTGCCCGAGGTGTTCCACCGCCCCGGCGCGATGGTCGAGCCGGTGGCATCGAAGATCGGGTAGGTTCCGTTTGGGTCGCCGATGCGGACGGATGTCAGCGTGCGGTCAAGAAGCTGTGCGCTCACGCAGCGCTGCCGTATTTCAGGCTTCCGAGGATATCGAGCACGAGCTCGCCGCCGATCTCGCTCTGGATGACGACATCGATCGGCCGCCTGTCCTCCAGCATCGCATGCGGGCGAAACAGGAAATCCCGCGCCTCCGCCTCGGTCTGCCAGACATCGAGCGCCAGCCCCCAGACCCGCGCGAGACGGGCGAGCCTTATGCCCTCGTCGGAGGAGAGCCGATGCTTGGACTTGCGCCGCTCATAAGTGGCCTTGGGAACGAGCTTGTATTTGAACTGGGTGTCATCAGGGGCCAGAAGCAGCGCCATGCGGTCAAGCGCCTTGACCGGCAATCCTGCCTCGATGCTGGAGAGCAGGCCGAAGGCCGAGCGCGACGCCGGCTCCCTGGCAGGCAATCCGAGAACGTCGGCAACGGCAGCAAATCCCATCATGACAATGGCTCCTTTTTCACTTGATGTTATATTTAGTCTCAACTGGGCCGAGGATCAAGAGCGTGATTTGCCGAGTGGCTGATGGAGGCGGATTGCCGTCAGTGCGGGAGATCGTTATCTTCCCGGAAGGCACACGAACAATGAAGGAGGTTGCCTATGACACCGCGGGACGCCTGATCCAGCACTATAGAGACTTCTGCCTTTCCAAGGGCATTGATTTCACACGCATCCCATCCGTACGGCCGCATGATAACACCACGCTCTTCTGCAGCGCCGGCATGCAGCAATATAAACCCCGCTTCTCCGATCCTTCCCACATTGGAACTGTCGCAAACAGCCAGGCCTGCCTGCGCATGGGCGACCTCGAGGAGATCGGCGACGGAACGCATCTTCTCCACTTCACCATGCTCGGCCTTTTCTCCTTCAGGGAAATGACCATCGGCAACGCCATCGATTTCTGGCTCGAATTTCTGGCAACGCTGGGGCTCGTGCCGGATCATGTGACGATCCATCCCGATCGCCTGATGGAATGGACGCCGCTCTATCGCGGACGTGTGGCCATCATTGCAGATCCGGAATGCACCTGGAGCGATGGCAGCATCCGTGGATACTGCACAGAGTTCTACAAGCACGGCGTCGAGATCGGAAACATCGTCAATCCGCTCGGAACCTGCATCGACGTCGGCTTTGGCGCCGAGCGTCTCGACATGATCGTCAACGGCACGCCGCAAGACGATGCGCTCGAGACGCTGTGCGAGACGGTGGCAACGATCGTGGAGAGCGGCTACCGGCCCGGCAACAAGGAGCAGGGATACGTCCTGCGAAAGCTGCTCCGCCGCATCCACAAGATGGGCGGCACGCTCGATCATCCCTTCTTCACCGAAGAGGTCGAACGCCAGAAGCGGCTGCGCGCAAAATATCTGCGCCTGCGTGACCGTCATGCCGAGATGAGTCCCGACTGGTGGTTCGACACCCATGGCATCGACCTTGCCGAACTCGGCGAGACGCTTGACGAATAGCTTGAACAAGGCCTTCCGGAAACGGGAGGCCTTCCCTCATGCGAAAGCGTCCGTTTCCGGCGACTTTCATCGCCGGCATGATGCCATGTCACGCACCATCGATCGTAGCGGCAAACCCGGCCAGGAAAGAGCTTGCAGTGCTCACTCTTTTTCTCGGAAAGCCTCTTTTTGGAAATTCCTTTCTCCTCATTTTTATTAGTCTACTTAATTTATAGAAATAACTTAATTGGAGAGTGTGGTCATGAGCATCGAAAAGTCCGGCAGCCGCTTCGGAAGACGAGACCTGCTGAAACTGTCGGCAGCGGCCGGGGTCGCCGTCGCCGGCGCTTCGCTGGTCGGGCAGAAGGCGGTTTTGGCAGCCGACGAAGAACTGTCGCTGAAAGGCAAGCGCATCGCCATCAGCGCAACCGGCACCGACCATTTCTTCGACCTGCAGGCCTATAATGCCCAGATCGAAGAGGTAAAACGCCTCGGCGGCGAGCCGATCGCCGTCGATGCCGGGCGCAATGACGGCAAGCTGGTGTCACAGCTGCAGACGCTGATCGCCCAGAAGCCGGATGCGATCGTTCAAATCCTCGGCACGCTGAGCGTCATCGACCCCTGGCTGAAGAAGGCGCGTGACGCCGGCATTCCGGTTCTGACCGTCGACGTCGGCTCGACCAACTCGATCAGCAACACCACCTCCGACAACTGGGGCATCGGCAAGGACCTGGCGCTGCAGCTCGTCTCCGATATCGGCGGCGAAGGCAATATCGTCGTCTTCAACGGTTTCTATGGCGTCACCCCCTGCGCGATCCGCTATGATCAGCTGGTCAATGTGGTTAAATATTTCCCGAAGGTGAAAATCCTTCAGCCGGAACTGCGCGACGTCATCCCGAACACCGTGCAGGATGCCTTCACGCAGATCACCGCAATCCTCAACAAATATCCCGAAAAAGGTTCGATCAAGGCGATCTGGTCGGCCTGGGATATTCCGCAGCTTGGCGCCACCCAGGCTTTGGCGGCGGCCGGCCGGACCGAGATCCGTACCTACGGCGTCGATGGCAGCCCTGAGGTTCTGCAGCTTGTCGCCGATCCGAAGTCGCCGGCCGGTGCCGACGTCGCGCAGCAGCCGGCGGAAATCGGCCGCACCGCCATCCGCAACGTCGCCAAGCTGCTCGCCGGCCAGACGCTGCCGCGCGAGACCTATGTTCCCGCCCTTCTCGCCAACAAGGCCAATGTCGGCGAAGTCACCAAGAAGCTCGGTATCGGCTGAGCTTGTCTGGTGGGCGATCCGGCCTCGCTGGATCGCCCGGGCAAGATGACCGGAGAAATCCTATGACGGCCATTTCCTTGAAGCAGCCGGTGACGGCGCGCGACGACATCATCCGCTTCGAAGGCATCGTCAAGCGCTTCGGCGGCGCGCAGGCGCTGGCCGGTGCGTCGCTGATCGTCAGGCGCGGCACCATTCACGGTCTCGTCGGCCAGAACGGCGCCGGCAAATCGACGCTGATCAAGCTGCTGGCCGGCCTGCACCAGCCGGATGATGGCCGGATCGAAATCGAAGGGCAGATATTCGACAGGCTGACGCCGCATCTTGCCGAGGAACTCGGCATCCACTTCATTCACCAGGACCGGCTGCTGGTGCCGACATTCACCGTCGGCGAAGCTCTCTTCCTCGGCCGGGAACCGCGGATATCAGGCACGCCGTTCCTCGACCGGCGGCAGATGCAGCGCCGCGCATCCGATATTCTCAACGATTATTTCGGTCTTCGTCTGCCGAACACCGCCCTGATCGGCGAATTGTCGACTGCCGAAAAGCAGATCGTGCAAATCACCCGCGCTCTCCTCAATCAGCCGAAGGTGCTGGTCGTCGACGAACCGACGGCCGCCTTGGTGGCCCGCGAGGCCGAGATCCTCTTCCGGCTGATCCGCCGTCTGCGCGACGAAGGCGTCACCATCATCTATATCTCGCACTATCTGAATGAAATCGAGGAACTCTGCGACCAGGTCACCGTGCTGCGCAACGGGCTTGATGTCGCCTCCTTGCCGATCCGAGAGACGTCGGCCGCAGCGATCGCCCGGCTGATGGTCGAGCGCGATATCAAGGAAATGTTTCCGAAGCCTGAGGTGACGCCCGGTGAGGAGATCCTCAAGGTCGAGCAGCTGTCGGCGCCGGGAAAATACAGCGACATCAGCTTCACGCTTCGCCGCGGCGAGGTGCTCGGCCTCACCGGCCTGCTCGGCTCCGGCGCAAAGGAGCTGGTTCGCACCCTCTTCGGGCTGGAGACACCCATTTCCGGCCGCATCGAAATCAACGGCAAGCCTGCCCGTTTCGCCAATCCAACGCAGGCGGCCGGCCGCGAAATCGCGCTGGTGCCGGAAGATCGCCGCCGCCACGGGGTGGCGCTCGACCTCAGCGTCGCGGAAAATATCAGCCTTTCCAGCCTTGGCCGCTTCACGCGTTTCGGTTTTCTCGATCGCAGACGTGAGCAAAGCGAGGTCGAGATGCTGATTGCGCGGCTCCAGGTGAAAACCAATGGCCGCGATGCTTTGCTGCGCACGCTTTCGGGCGGCAACCAGCAGAAGATCGCCATCGCAAAATGGCTGAGCCGCCGCTCCGAGGTCTATCTCCTCGACGAGCCGACGGTCGGCGTCGATATCGGCTCCAAGGTCGAGATCTACAGGCTGATCGGCGAACTCACGGCGCGCGGCGCCGGCGTGATCGTGCTGTCTTCGGATCTGCCCGAACTCGTCGGCATCACCGATCGCATCCTCGTGCTTTTCCGCGGCCGCGTGGTGCGCGAATTCATCTCGTCAGAAACCAGCGCGGATGCCGTGCTGGCGCAATCGACCGGATCATCTAAGGGACAGCGCCATGTCGGCTGAAGTGGAATTCACGCCTTCCGGCTTTGCCGCTGCCGAGCCGCCTGCCCGGCCGGCCGGCAATCTTGCGGCAGCGGCTTTGCGCTTCGGATCGCTCATCGCTTTTGCCGCCATCCTGGTGATCTTCTCGCTGACCGCGCCCTATTTCCTCAGCATCGGCAATATCGGCAACGTGCTTGGCCAGTCGGCCATCTCGGGCGTGCTTGCCATCGGACTGACGGTCGTGCTGATCGCCGGCGGCTCCAATGTCGTCACCGGCGGCATCGACCTGTCGCTGGCGGCCAATATGGGCCTCAGCGCCGCCGTTTATGCCAGCCTGACGCAACTTGGCTATGGCGATGCGACAGCGATCGCGGCATCGCTCCTCACCGGCGCGCTGATCGGCTCGGTCAATGCCATTGCCGTCGTCTATGCCGGCATCGTGCCGCTGCTCGCAACGCTTGCCGTCATGAATATCGTCGCTGGCCTGGAACTGGTGCTGACGGGCAATACCGTCCTGCCGGCCTCGACGCCCTTCCTACCGGCGCTTTCGGCTTCGGATCCTTTCGGCATACCGGTTCTTGCCTATGTGCTCCTCGGCTTCACGGCGATTGCGGCGGCGATCGTGCAATATACGCCGCTCGGCCTGCGTCTCTATGCCGTCGGTGAGTTTCCGGATGCGGCACGTGCCGCCGGCCTGCCGCTTCGCCGCCTGCTCGCCGGCGCCTTCGTCGCCAGCGGCCTCTGCGGCGGCATCGCCGGCATCCTGTCCGTTTCCTATCTGAGCGGCAGCACCACCGGCGCCGGCGAAATGCTGCTGCCTGTTGTCGTGACGGCCCTGCTCGGCGCGGTGTTTTCGCGCCGGCTGGTTCCGACGGTCACAGGAACGCTGCTTTCGGCGCTGCTTCTCGGCTTCCTCACCAACGGCTTCCAGCTGCTGAACATATCGAGCACGCTCGTCAGCGGCGTCCAGGGCGTACTCATTCTCATCGTCGTTTCCGCGACCACGCTGCTGCGCCGGCAGGAGGCCTGACCATGTCGCTCCAAACCCCTACCCCCGCCACGACGACAGGCCTGCCGCGCCTTATCACCGGCGGCCTGCTGCGCTATGGGCTGATCCTGGCGCTGATTGCGGTCTTTGCCGCCTTTTCCGCGGCAACGCCGACATTCCTGACGCTTGCGAACCTGCAAAGCATCCTGGTCAACAATTTTACGCTGCTTGTCATCGTCTCGATTGCCATGACCTTCGCGGTCGCGTCGGGCGGCATCGATCTTTCGGTGGGCACGGCGATGGATTTTGCGAGCTTCGCCTTCGTCTCACTCGTGCTTGCCGGACAGCCGGTGGCGATCGCCGCGATCGCGGGGCTGGCGGCTGGGGCGTTCGTCGGCGCCTTCAACGCATTTCTGATCTCCGGGATCGGCGTGTCGCCGTTCCTGGCAACGCTCGGCACATTGTTCATCGGCCGCAGCGTCCAGCAATTGCTGACCAATGGCGGCAATCCGGTCTATCTGCCGCCGAACGGCGTGCCGGAAGCCTTCCGCTTCCTCGGCCACGGTGCGATCGGCGGCTTTCCCACGCCGCTTGCCATTGCCATTGTCGTCATCGCGGCCGCCGCGGTGGTTTTTGCCCGTACACGGTTCGGTCGCGTCATTCTGTCGATCGGCATCCAGCCGGACGTCGTGCGTTATTCCGGCATCGCGGCACCGGCCCATGTCGCGGTGACCTTCATTCTGGTCGGGATGATCGCGGCAATCGCCGGCCTGATCCTGACCGCGACCGTCACCACCTACATCCCCTCCTCGGGCAATGCCTTCCTGCTGAACGCCATCGGCGCGACCTTCATCGGCACGACGCTCAGCCCGCTCGGCCGGCCGAATGTCGGCGGCACCGTTCTCGGCGCATTGCTGCTCGGGATCGTCGCCAACGGCCTGCTGCTGACCGATCTGAATTTTTACTGGCAGCAGGTCGGCACGGGAACGCTGATCTTCGCCGTGCTGGCTCTCAGCTTCATCAACAGGAAAGCCGCCGGCAGCGTATAAGAGAAGTGTCACCCCACTGAGGCGTCCGAGATCATCCGCGAGACGGCATTCTTCCAGCCGATGATCTTGGCCTGCCGTTCGCCCTCCTCCATCGAGGGGTTGAAGCGGCGGTCGCAGGCCCAGGCCTGTGCAAAATCCCGTCTGCCGGGCCAGATGCCGGCTTTCGAGCCGGCAAGCCAGGCGGCACCCAGCGCCGTCGTCTCTCGGATCGCCGAGCGGTCGACGGGATTTCCGGTCATGTCGGCCAGGCACTGCATCGTCCAGTCCGAAGCCGCCATGCCGCCATCGACGCGCAGCACGGTTTCAAGCTGGTTGACGCCCCAGTCCTTCTTCATCGCCACCAGCAGGTCGAGTGTCTGGTAGGCGACGGATTCGAGCACGGCGCGGGCAAATTCCGCCGGTCCGCTGTTTCGCGTCAGGCCGAAGATCGCGCCGCGAGCGGCCGGATCCCAATAGGGCGCACCGAGGCCGGTGAAGGCGGGGACGATATAGACCTGCTGCCCAGGATCGGCCTTGGCCGCAAGCACGCCAGCCTCCGATGCCTGATCGATAATGCCGAGGCCATCTCGCAGCCATTGCACGGCGGCGCCAGCGATGAAGATCGAGCCTTCGAGCGCATAGGTCGTCTCGCCGTCCAGCCTGTAGGCGATCGTCGTCAGCATCCGGTTGGAGGAGGAAACGCGATCCCTGCCGGTGTTCAGCAGGGCAAAGCAGCCGGTACCATAAGTGGATTTCATCATGCCGGGTTCGAAGCAGGCATTGCCCACGGCCGCCGCCTGCTGGTCGCCGGCGACGCCGAGGATCGGAAGCTCCGCACCGAACAGCGCCTGGTCGACGCGGCCGAAATCGTCGGCGCATTCCCGGACTTCGGGAAGCATCGCGGCCGGGATGCCGAGAATGCCCAGAAGCTCCTCGTCCCAAACACCGTCGTCGATATTATAAAGCAGTGTTCGCGACGCGTTGGTCGCATCGGTGGCGTGCACACGCCCGCCCGTCAGATTGTAGATCAGCCAGCTGTCGATCGTGCCGAAGCAGACGTCGCCCGCCTCCGCCTTCCCCCGCAGGCCGTCGACATTATCGAGCAGCCAGCGCAGCTTGGTTCCGGAGAAATAGGGGTCGAGCAGCAGGCCGGTCTTGGCGCTGAACAGCTTCTCATATCCGTCGGCCTTCAGGCTCTCGCACATTTCGGCCGTGCGCCTGTCCTGCCAGACGATCGCCCGGTGAAGCGGCGCGCCCGACCGTCGGTCCCAGACGACCGCCGTCTCGCGCTGGTTGGTGATGCCGATCGCGGCAATGGCGGTGGCTTCAAGACCGGCATCGGCAATTGCCTTGCGCACGGTATCGATGACGGACTGCCAGATCTCAGTGGCGTCATGCTCCACCCAACCGGGCTGCGGGTAATATTGGGTGATCTCCGCCTGGGCCGAGCCGGCCATTTTCATGCGGCCATCGAAGATGATCGCGCGCGACGACGTCGTGCCCTGGTCGATTGAAAGAATATAGCCGCTCATATCCGTCTCCGGCTCGCACGAAACCGCGCCGCCCGGCAAAGAGGGCGGATGCGGAGATTTCATGAGAGAAAGATTGTGGGTGCCACCGGCCGTGGCCGGTGGCTAGATGTGATGGCCGGAAGCCTCGTCGCCTCCGGCCGAGGTCCGCCTTACTTCGACTGCCAGCTCTTGACGAGTTCGTCGTAGTTGACGGTGACCGGCTTTTCCTTCTCGTTCTCGATCTTCAGCTGCGGTGCAAGGTTGCCCTTCTTCACCGCATCCGCGTTCCAATAGGCGAGATCATGCTCTTCGGCCAGTTTCGGGCCGATATCGCCCTGGACGCCGGATTTCTCGATACGGCCCATGACCTTCTCCTGCTCGCCGCAAAGAGAATCCATGGCTTCCTGCGGTGTCTTCGCACCGGAAGACGCATCACCGATTGCCTGCCACCAAAGCTGAGCCAGCTTCGGATAGTCGGGAACGTTGGTGCCGGTTGGCGACCACTGAACACGCGCAGGCGAACGATAGAACTCGATCAGACCGCCGAGCTTCGGAGCACGCTCCGTAAAGCTCTTATCGCGAATGGTGGATTCACGAATGAAGGTGAGACCGAGCTGGCTCTTCTTCACGTCAATCGTCTTCGAGGTCACGAACTGTGCATAGAGCCAGGCGGCCTTCGCACGGTCCGTCGGGGTCGATTTCATCAGCGTCCAGGAGCCGACGTCCTGATAACCGAGCTTCATGCCGTCTTTCCAGTAAACGCCATGCGGGCTCGGTGCCATGCGCCATTTCGGCGTACCGTCTTCGTTCATGACAGGCAGGCCAGGCTTGACCATGTCTGCGGTAAAGGCCGTGTACCAGAAGATCTGCTGCGCGACGTTACCCTGTGCCGGAACCGGACCGGATTCCGAGAAGGTCATGCCCTGAGCTTCCGGCGGTGCGTAGGCCTTCAACCAATCGAGATACTTCTGGATCGAGTAGACGGACGCCGGGCCGTTGGTATCACCGCCGCGCGCGACGCATGAGCCGACGGGACGCGACTTTTCGTCGACCTTGATACCCCATTCGTCGACCGGAAGACCGTTCGGCAGACCCTTGTCACCGTTGCCGGCCATGGAAAGCCAGGCATCGGTGAAGCGCCAGCCGAGCGACGGGTCCTTCTTGCCGTAGTCCATGTGGCCGAAGACCTTCTTGCCGTTCTCGTCACGGCCGGTAAAGAATTCGGCGATGTCCTCATAGGCCGACCAGTTGACCGGAACGCCGAGGTCGTAGCCGTACTTCGCCTTGAAGTCGGCCTTGTTCTTCTCGTCGTTGAACCAGTCGTAGCGGAACCAATAGAGGTTGGCGAACTGCTGGTCGGGAAGCTGGTAGAGCTTCTTGTCAGGCGCGGTCGTGAACTTGGTGCCGATGAAGTCGTCGATATCGAGGCCGGGGTTGGTAACGTCCTTGCCTTCGCCGGCCATCCAGTCGGTCAGGTTGCGCACCTGCTGATAGCGCCAATGCGTACCGATCAAGTCGGAGTCATTGACCCAGCCGTCATAAAGGTTCTGACCGGTCTGCATCTGAGTCTGGATCTTCTCGACAACGTCACCCTCTTGAATGACGTCGTGAGTGACCTTGATGCCGGTGATCGCAGTAAAGGCCGGAGCCAGAACCTGGGACTCATACTGGTGAGTGGTCAAGGTTTCCGAAACGACCTTGATCTCCATGCCGGCGAAGGGCTTCGCAGCATCGACGAACCACT
Source organism: Rhizobium sp. BK619 (assembly GCF_014195245.1). Lineage (NCBI taxonomy): Bacteria > Pseudomonadati > Pseudomonadota > Alphaproteobacteria > Hyphomicrobiales > Rhizobiaceae > Rhizobium > Rhizobium sp. BK619. The sequence goes on from NZ_JACIBH010000014.1 coordinate 64,710, forward strand.
GCATTTCCTTTTCCTGGTCGGCGCGAGAGAGCGTCGACATGTCGCCGACCTCTTTATCCAGGAAAGTCTTTGCCTCGTCCATGCCGGCATAGGCCGACCCGGTCATGGCCAGCAGTACCGCTGCTGTCGTCGTCAATAAATGCCTTCGCATAATATCCTCCCAGGGTTTGCGATTGCAGTCTTCACGTCTCAGGCGGCCAGAAAAATCCCCCGGCCGTCTGCATCAGTTTGCCTCACACGTAACGGAATACGCCGACGGCGTAGACGACGGAGAGAGCGAGAGCCCACCAGAGGCTTGATCCCGCGAGACCAAGCCAGGCAAGATGGATAAAGGCGCTGCCGAGCAGCGAAAGGAAAAGCCGGTCACCGCGCGTCGTCTCGAAGCGCAGGATTCCGATCCGCGGGTTGCCGCCCGGCACGGCATATTCCCAGACACCCATGCCGATCAGCAGCAATACGATGACGATGAAGAAAGCGGCCGTCGGCCAGGTCCATGCCATCCATGAAAAATCGGGAAGCGAAAAGCTCATCAAACCCTCCCCAGGGCGAAGCCCTTGGCGATGTAATTGCGCACAAACCAGATCACCAGCGCCCCCGGGATCAAGGTCAGAACACCCGCGGCGGCGAGCAGGCCCCAATCCATGCCTGAGGCAGAGACGGTGCGGGTCATGGTGGCGGCGATCGGCTTTGCGTCGGTCGTCGTCAGCGTTCGTGCAATCAGCAGCTCGACCCAAGAGAACATGAAGCAGAAGAAACAGGCGACACCGATGCCGCTCGCAATCAGCGGCGTGAAGATCTTCAGGAAGAACCGCGGGAAGGAGTAGCCATCGATATAGGCCGTCTCGTCGATTTCCTTCGGCACGCCGGACATGAAGCCTTCAAGGATCCAGACCGCCAGCGGGACGTTGAAGAGGCAATGCGCCAATGCCACGGCGATATGCGTATCGATCAGCCCGAAGGCCGAGTAGAGCTGGAAGAATGGCAGGGCAAAGACTGCCGGCGGCGCCATCCGGTTGGTCAGCAACCAGAAGAACAGATGCTTGTCGCCGAGGAACCGATATCGGGAGAAGGCATAGGCTGCCGGCAGCGCGGCTGCCACCGAGATCACCATGTTCATGACGACATAGCTGATCGAATTGATATAGCCGGAATACCACGCCTTCTCGGTGAAGATCGTCACGTAATTGGCGATCGTCGGGTTATGAGGATAAAGCGTCAGAGAATTGACGATTTCCGCATTGGTCTTGAAGCTCATGTTGACGAGCCAATAGATCGGCAGCAGCAGCACGATGATATAGATGGTCGGAACCAGCCACCACCAGCGCGATTCCTCGCCGCGCCGGCGCATCAGACGGCTGACCTCATCGGCGGAGAGCCCGCTTGCGACACTGGTAACGCCTGGGACGTTTCGGCTCGCTGTCGTTTCGTTGGAGGCGCTCATATCAATTCTCCGCGTCGTGGCTGGTCATGACGGTGTAGAACACCCACGAAAGCAGCAGGATGATCAGGAAATAGATCAGCGACATGGCAGCTGCCGGACCGAGGTCAAACTGTCCCAGGGCGGTCTTGACCAGATCGATCGACAGGAAAGTGGTCGAATTGCCCGGACCGCCGCCCGTGACGACAAAAGGCTCGGTGTAGATCATGAAACTATCCATGAAACGCAGCAGCACGGCGATCAGAAGAACGCGCTTCATCTTCGGCAGCTGGATATAGCGGAACACTGCCCAACGGGACGCACCGTCGATCTTGGCTGCCTGATAGAAAGCATCCGGGATGGAAACGAGGCCGGCATAGCAGAGCAAAACGACCAGGCTCGTCCAGTGCCAGACATCCATGATGATGATCGTCACCCAGGCATCGAGCGGATCCTGCACATAGTTGTAATCGATGCCGAGGGCGTTGACGTAATAGCCGAACAAACCAATGTCGTTGCGGCCGAACACCTGCCAGATTGTGCCGACCACGTTCCACGGGATCAACAGCGGCAGTGCCATCAGAACCAGGCATACCGGCACGCCGATGCCTGATTTCGGCATGTTGAGCGCAATGAAGATACCGAGCGGAATCTCCAGAGCGAGGATGATCAGCGAAAAAATCAGGTTTCGCTGCAGGGCGGCCCAGAAACGGTCGGAATGCAGGATTTCGATAAACCAGTCGGTTCCGTTCCAGAAGAACTGGTTGTTTCCGAACGTGTCCTGGACGGAATAGTTCACAACCGTCATCAGAGGAATGACAGCCGAGAAAGCCACCAGCACGAGGACCGGCAGAACCAGAAACCAGGCTTTGTTGTTCCAGGTTTTTTCCATGATCAAGCCTCCCGTCCGGCGCGCCAAGAGTCGGCATAGATACTGATGCCCGATGGCTCGAAGGTCACTCGGGGATCAGCCGGAATTTCCTCGTCCTCAGGAACGACGATCGCGATCGGCTGGCCGGCAAACTGTGCGCGGACGATCTTCTGCCGGCCGATATCTTCCACCTTGCTGACCGTCACAGGCATGCCCTCGCGGCCGACCCGAATAAATTCGGGCCGGATTCCAAGCTCTACCTTGGCCGCTGACGAAATCTTTGGCGCATAGTCGAGCGTCAGCGCGTGCTCGCCGACCCGAACCGTACTGCCCTCCACCTTGGCCGGCATGAAGTTCATGCCCGGGGAACCGATGAAGTAGCCGACGAAGGTATGGCTCGGACGCTCGAAGAGTTCGGCCGGCGTGCCGATCTGCACGATCTCGCCGTCATACATCACCACGACTTTGTCGGCGAAGGTCAGCGCCTCCGTCTGGTCATGCGTGACATAGACCATGGTAAAACCAAACTGCTTATGCAGCCGCTTCAGCTGCGATCGCAGCACCCATTTCATATGCGGATCGATAACGGTGAGCGGCTCGTCAAAGAGAATGGCGTTCACATCCGAGCGAACGAGGCCGCGGCCGAGTGAAATCTTCTGCTTTTGGTCCGCCGTCAAGCCGCGCGCGCGCCGCTTGGCCCAGCCGGAAAGGTCGATCATTTCGAGGATTTCGCGGACACGCCGGTCGACATCCGCCTCGGCCACGCCGCGGTTGCGCAGGGGAAAGGCGAGGTTATCGTAGACCGTCATCGTGTCGTAGATGACCGGAAACTGGAAGACCTGCGCGATATTTCGCTGCTGCGTCGGCAGGTTCGTAACGTCCTGTCCGTCGAAGAGAATTCGCCCTTCGGACGGCTGAATGAGGCCCGAAATGATATTGAGCAGCGAGGTCTTTCCGCAGCCCGAAGGTCCGAGCAGCGCATAGGCGCCGCCGTCGTTCCACTCGTGATGCACTTCCTTGAGAGCGTAGTCCTTCTCGCTCTTCGGGTTCGGCCCATAGGCATGGCGAATATGATCGAGGGTGATACGTGCCATGATTTTCTCCTAGCCCCCTTGCCTGGCGGTGGTGATCGCCCGGCCGTCCGCGCCGAATGCCATCAGGTGGCGCGTATCGATGAAAACGGAGATGTCCGTGTCCGGCTCGATATTGTGGATGCCGTGCGCAAGCATCACCCAGCGGGTGTCGGCAAATTGCAGGTGGACAAAACTTTCCGACCCGGTGATCTCCGAAACCTGTGTTCGCGCCGTCATCCGCGCCGAACCAGCCGTCTGGGCGGTCGGTGCAAGATGATGCGGGTGAAACGCTATGGTTGCCGGCCCGTCCGGCACATTCTGAAGATGCGGCGGCACGGCAAATATCAGGGCGCCGTCGCGCAGGAAATTGCCTTCCGATTTGACCAGATCAATGAAATTCAGCGGCGGATCGGCAAAGGTTTTCGCCGTCGTCAGATCGAGCGGATGACGATAGACCTCGACCGTCGGGCCGAACTGGGTGACCCGGCCCTCGCTGAGCGCTGCGGTATTGCCGCCCAGCAACAAGGCTTCGGAGGGTTCCGTCGTGGCATAGACGAAGATTGCGCCGGACTGCGCGAAGATGCGCGGCAATTCCTGCCGCAGTTCCTCACGCAGCTTGTAGTCGAGGTTGGCAAGCGGCTCGTCCATCAAGACAAGGCTCGCATTCTTCACCAGTGCACGGGCAAGTGCGGTGCGCTGCTGCTGGCCGCCCGAGAGGTTGAGCGGCGTGCGATCGAGATAAGGCCCGAGTTTCAGAAGTTCGGCAGCCTTGCGCACCTCGAGATCGATGACCTTGGCATCCTTGCCGGCAATCCTCAGCGGCGAGGCAATATTCTCGTAGACCGTCAATGCCGGATAATTGATGAACTGCTGGTAGACCATGGCGATGTTGCGCTTCTGGACAGGCATACCTGTCACGTCGGCACCATCAAAATGGATCGTACCGGTTGTCGGCCGATCAAGGCCGGCCATCAGACGCATCAACGAAGTCTTGCCCGACAAGGTCGGCCCAAGCAGAACGTTCAGCGTTCCTCTTTCAAAAACAAGATCGGTCGGGTGGATATGATAGTCTCCTCCCACCATCTTTGCGGCCTTCCGCAGTTCCAGCATTCCTGTTCCCGTGCCTCCACGCAGCGGGGACCACACGCCGCCTATCCGACCATCGCCGGTATGGCAGCCATGTACTCCTCCAGTGACTGAGCCTGCTCCTTCGAAAGGCGCAGACCATCCTTTGTCCTTCTCCACAGCACGTCTTCGGCGTGCCGGGCCCATTCATATTCAACGAGATAGGTGACCTCGGCCTCGTAGAGATCGCCCCCGAACAGCCGTCCGAGATCGTCGAGGCCGCGGGCTTCACCGAGCAGCGTCTTGGTTCTCGTGCCGTAGCGGCGCACCAGCCGGCGGGCATGCCGATCGGCGAGGAACGGATAACGCCGTTTCAGATCGGCGACCTCGGCATCATACCCCCGGACCGGGAAGTCACCGCCGGGCAGATGGCTTTTGGCCGTCCACGGGGCGCCCTTGACGCCGATTGCAGTCCCGATCTTCTCCAGCGCATGTTCGGAAAGCCGGCGATAGGTGGTGAGTTTGCCGCCGAAGACGTTGAGCAGCGGCGCGGCATTTCCTTCGCCCTCCAGCTTCAGCACGTAGTCGCGCGTCGCTTCCTGCGCCTTCGAGGCGCCGTCGTCATAAAGCGGCCGGACCGCCGAATAGGTCCAGACGATATCCTCCGGTCTGACCGGCTCCTTGAAATATTCCGAGGCGGCATTGCAGAGATAGACGGTCTCCTCCTCGGAGATCCGGACATCCCTGGGATCGGCGGTGTAATCGCGGTCGGTGGTGCCGATCAGGGTAAAATCGCCCTCATAGGGAATGGCGAAAATGATGCGATTGTCGGGATTCTGGAAAAAATAGGCGCGAGCGTCGTCGAACTTCTTCTTGACGACGATATGGCTGCCCTGGACGAGACGGACGTGGTGAGCCTCGTTCTGGCCAAAGGCGGAGCGGATGACATGGTCGACCCAGGGGCCGGCGGCATTGATCAGCATGCGGGCTTGGTGGCTGTCATTGCGGCCGGTGACCGTATCGGTGGTCTCGATGTGCCAGAAGCCGTTCTCGCGCCTTGCCGACACCACCTTGGTGCGCGGCATGATGGCCGCCCCCTTGTCGGCGGCATCGCGGGCGTTCAGCACCACCATGCGGGCGTCATCGACCCAGCCGTCGGAATATTCGAAAGCCTTGGTAAACAGTGCCTTCAGCGGTTTGCCGGCCGGGTCACGGCGCATGTCGAGCACCGCGGTCGCCGGCAGCAGCTTGCGGCCGCCGAGATGGTCGTAAAGGAAGAGGCCGAGCCGGATCAGCCAGGCCGGCCGGATGCCGCCCTTGTGGTAAGGCAGCACGAAGCGCAGCGGCCAGATGATGTGCGGCGCCATCGCCCAGAGGATTTCGCGCTCCATCAGCGATTCACGCACCAGGCGGAACTCGTAATGCTCGAGATAACGCAACCCGCCATGAATGAGCTTGGTGGCGCCCGACGAGGTGCCGGAGGCGAAATCGTTCATCTCGGCCAGCGCCACGGAGTAACCGCGCCCGACGGCATCGCGCGCAATGCCGCAGCCGTTGATGCCGCCACCGATGACGAATATGTCGTAGATCTCCCGGCCCAATATCCCCTCCGAGCCCGCTGCGGATTTCGCATCGCACAAAACTTGCGCGATTGCGAAAGTGAGGGCAGTTAAAACGAAAGGAATACGAATGTCAAACGAATGTTTCGGGGATTTTCGTTTCGGAACGGCTCGCTACCTCGCCCTCAGCGAGGCCTGCCATTCGTTTCGATCAGCTTCACATTGTTTTCGAGGCAGAGATTGCGGATGGACGGCACCGGACAGTGGTCGGTGATGAAGGTGTGCACCTGGGAAAGCTGGCCGATCCTGACCGGCGCGGTGCGTTCGAACTTGGTGGAGTCGGCAACGAGAATGACATGCCGGGCATTGGCGATGATCGCCTGGGCGACCTTGACCTCGCGAAAATCATAGTCGAGAAGCGCGCCGTCCACGTCGATCGCCGACGCGCCGATGACAGCGTAATCGACCTTGAACTGGCGAATGAAATCGACAGCCGCTTCGCCGACGATCCCGCCATCCGAACCGCGCACGACGCCCCCGGCGATCACCACCTCGATCGCCGGGAGCAAGCGTAACCTGTTGGCGACGTTGATGTTATTGGTGATGACCATCAACTCGTGATGGTTGGCGAGCGCCTCGCCCACCGCCTCGGTCGTCGTTCCGATATTGATGAAAAGCGAGGCCCCGCTCGGAATCAGCTCGACCGCAGCCATGCCGATCGCCTGTTTCTCGGACGCGGCGATCTGCCGGCGCGCCTCGTATTTGACGTTCTCGGTTCCGCTCGGGAATGTGGCGCCGCCATGAATGCGCGTCAGCACTTGCGCATCGCAGAGATCATTCAGGTCCTTGCGGATTGTCTGCGGCGTTACGGAAAAGCGGGAAGCGAGTTCTTCGACCAGGACCCTGCCGCTCGACCTCGCTATTGCCACGATTTCAGTTTGCCGGTCGGTCAAGAACATGAGCGCGCCCTTTGGATCTACTTTCGTTTTAAAGAAAGTGAACGCCCGCGCAATGCCTATCTGTCACTAGGCACTCAGTCCAAGAGCAAAAGCCACCATTTTTGGCGGTGGGGAACTCTTGGCTGGGTGGATATCGTCACCAACCGAAATCACCTGAAACTTGGCATCTCGGACCCGCGATAGGGCAGCCAAGCCGCCATCCACGATTTTGAGATTGACGGATGGACCAACCCCGCCGGGCGCGTATCCGCTCAGGCAGAAGCCAATTCGCCTCACGACAATAGTGCGAAGGCTTGAGCCGCGACCTCAAGACGGCGACTCAAATCACACAGCGATACGAAGGACGCCGCTGTCGTGCGGCGTCCCAGCTTTCACGCAGCATTTGCAATATTAATCCCGCGGGCGGACTCGACCAAAACCCGCAGCCGGTCTGGCTCTTTCACTCCTTGGCGATAGAGCTGCACGACGATGGCGGCGATGCGCTCGCCCTCCTCAGATGTCGGCTCCACTCCCGCTTTCGAAGCGACGATATCGAAGACGCTCTGGCAGATACGCAGATCGGCAGCGCCGAAGTAGTCTGGCTTATCGAAACCGAATGTTTTCATTATTTTCCGCAGGCGACGCCAAGCGTCGCCTGCGCCTCCGTCGATCAACGCTTACGCGACCTGCTTTTCACCTTCGATCTGCAGCGGCACCTGTATCTGGGCGCCATCACCAATCGCGATCTTGCGTGGCTTCATCGCCTCCGGAATCTCGCGTTTCAGGTCGATGTGCAGCAGACCGTTTTTCAGCGAAGCGTTTTCCACGCTCACATGGTCGGCAAGCTCGAAGCGTCGCTCGAAGCCGCGCGTGGCGATACCACGGTGCAGATATTCAGCTTTGGCGTCATCGGCCTTCCCGCCCTTGACGAGAAGCACGTTGCGCTCCTGCGTGATGTCGAGATCGCCATCCTCGAAGCCGGCGACTGCCATGACAATTCGGTACTCATTGTCACCGACCTTAAGGATGTCGTAGGGCGGCCAGGCGTCGACGGCCTGCGGGCGCTGCGGATTGTTCAGCAGCGAAAAAACCCGGTCGAAGCCAATGCTGGAGCGGTAGAGCGGTGCGAAGTCAAATTCAGTTCTCATGACCAAAACCTCCTAGAAGCGAGATGGAAAGGAACGCGGCGGAAACCTGCGTCCCCGGCTGTCGACCCCCTTCTGGGCTGCCGACGGTATCGATTTGGTTTTCGGTATTTTCGGTTTCAAGATGCCCTTTTGAAAAAATTTGGACCCGCATATTGGACCACAGGACAGCTCGTGAAGACTGAAAATGTGGAATAATCTCACGGGCACCGCCTCGAAGGTTTCTATGATGCCAGAAAGCTCGGGCAGTTGTCGCAGGCCCCGGGCAGGACGCGAGTTCGTGGATGCAAAGGAGATGGCTTCTGGGCATTCGCAGGATCCTAGATCCTGAGGTCGCAGCAACCCCAGCCGACCGGAGCGGCCGTTACGGTTTGGTGAATTTTCTAACGTGAAGCGCGGCAATGCCTTGCGCCGGGCATGGCCGAGGAGCGCTACGCAAACATATTGGGACCGATCTCCTCGCTGACTTCTATGATCACATCCGCGGGAACATTGTTCCTCCGAGCCGCAGCGAGAATGGCTTCCGTACTAGGCGCCTCGTAAAGACAGTAGGTCTTTTTTCTGTCGGCGCTGAGGAAGGAAAAGATCCACTTCACTCCTTCCTGGTCATTGATCAGGTTGATTTGCTCGACCCCCTCTTTCGACAGATCGAGTTGTTCCGCGAAGTTTCTTTCAATGATGTAGCGTGGCATGACGAGACCTTCTTCCCACCAAAAGCAACGAACTGTTGGTTCTAATGAATCGTTGGCTTCAGTCGCTGTTGCAGCCGGACCATTCCCAGTTCGGCCGCGGTTGACCGGGCATTCTCGGATAGCAACATTGCTCTCTTTATCGCGGCCCGGCTACCCCTTTTCATTAGCAAGTCCGCATAATCTGCCTGTGTGTGCGCAAGCCACGGCCGCGAGCCGATCGCCGCGTTCATCTCGAGCGCGTGCTCAAAGTGCTTCGACGCTCTGTCGAATTCACCCAACGCCGCTGCCAACACGCCCAGATAGCGGCTTGCGGCACCGAAGCAAACGGTTGCCATCCCGATCGTGACGGTCATCTCCTTGTAGTCCAGCATAAGTTTATAGAGGGTCTGGGCAGCATCTGCGTCGCCAAGGCCGGCGGCAACTTCCGTCAGGAACGAGAGTGACGCACTTCGCTTTCCGTCAAGTGGAAGGGCGAAACGGGTGCGGGCAAGCTCGCTCAACCTCCGCTGGGCTGCATCCCGATAGCCGAGGTCAAAGGCAACCAACGCAAAACCCGGTAGCCAGGTGGTTCCCTCCGGGCTTTCCTCAATCAACAGTTTGATGACCGGCGCGACCTCCGAGAGGCGGCTCTGCTCCCGTCGGATCGCGAACATCTGCATGCCGTAAACGCCCTCCGGCGCAGCGCCAAGGATCCGCATGCCCAGCTTTAGCGCTTCTTCTGCAAATTCCTCCGCGGCGGTGAACCTTCCATCGAGGATGGCCATCATCGCTTTTGCGGTGCGAGCGTAGAACTGGACGTTGAGATGTTGCCGCTCGGTACCAAGTTCGTCCAGTGCGTCAACCGCCCGATCGGCTCGTGCGCGATCGCCGAGTTCCGTGGAGACATAGGCGTCAACGGAAAGCGCTCGGCTCCGCACATCGTCGTCATCGATCTCATCCGCGAGGCGCCTTATTTCATCGATGCGAGCGATTCGGTCGTTTCTTTCCGTGACGGATTTGACCGGCGCCGGCGTCAGGAATGGCAGAGCGGAAAGCTCCACGAGCGCGGTCTTGTCACCAACCCGTCGGGCCAGTTCTATTCCTTCATCATGGCATTTTGCAGCCTTCTTGCTGTCGCTCAGGTAGGTATATGCCCGCGCAAGGCGGCTGAGAAGCTGGCACCGTGAACTCATATCCGATGGTTGAACCATCTCGAGGGCTTCCTCGAGAAGCGGCACCGTTTCGGCAAGCGAATTCGAAGAGAGGAATTTGGTACCGTCTAGCCCAATCACTGCACGTATAAAGGCTTGCGTGTCGGCCGCTTTGCGGGCCAATGGCGCGGCCAGCCTGTATTTCGCCAGCGAATCCGTCATGCGACCCGCAGCGAACAGCGCGTCGCCGAGTTTGAGGATCGTAGTGAGTAGGTCTCTTTGCCGCGCGGGCCCTTCAGGCAACTGCTCTGCAATTGCCAAGGCGTTCTGGAAATTGTCAACCGCCTCGTAGTTGGCTGATCGTGCGAGGGCGCGTTCTCCAGCCTTCATCCAGTAGGGAAGCGCGAGCTCAATCCGTTGGGCTTTCTCGTAGTGCTGAGCGATGAGTTCGGGTTGCGTGGCAGCGACATCGTCATAATGTTCGACGAGAACCTTGGCGATCCTCTCGTGGAAATGCCGCCGGCGCCGGTTGAGGAGCGATTGGTAGGCCGCATCCTGAATGAGCGCATGTCGAAAAACCAGCGCATCATGCAAGACGCCGCCTTCGACGACGATCTGGCTGGTTTCGAGCTGGTTCAGTGCTGTCTCGAGCGCGCGGTCGTCGACGCCTGCGATCTTCGAAAGAAGGCCGCGATCGAATTCCCTGCCTATTACGGCGGCGATCTGCGCGATCTCCTTGGCCGTCGTCGCTAAACGATCGAGACGTGTCATCAGGGAACCCTGCAGACTGTCCGGGATTTCTGCGTTGAGCGACGACGGCTTCCCGCTCTCCACGACCGAGCGGGTCAACTCCTCGACGAACAGCGGCACCCCGTCCGTTCGCTCCGCAATCCTTTCGGCGAGCTGTTCGGGAATGTCGGACACCATGGATTCGATCAGTTCACGCATCTGCTGCCTGGTAAGGCGCCCAACGGAGAGCGTCGTCGCCTGCGCCAGTCCGCCTGCCCAGTTCGCGCTCCATTCCGGTCGGTGGGTCACAACGACAAGGGCGGCGGCGCCGTGCAGCCGGCTGACGAGTTCTCTCAGCACTTCGCTGGTGGATGGATCCATCCAGTGCGCGTCTTCGAAAACCATGAGCACCGGTGCGATCCTGGCGGCAAGCAGCAACCGGTTCACCAATGTGCGAACGAGAAGCTCCTTGCGCTGGTGGGCGGAGAGATCCGGCGGCCTGAACTCGTCGCCGACGTCGAGCGAAAGCAGCTCGGCATAGATGGCGCCAACGTCGGCAGGATTTTCGCCGTAGCGGCGCACAAGCGTGCGAAACTTTTCGATGCGCGTGTTGCGGTCATCTGCCGGCGTAAACGACGCAACCCGGCTCAGTCGCTCGACGATCGGGTAAAAGGCCGAGGTAGCGTGATAGGGTGAACACTGCAATCGGATGAGTTCATGCTGTGTCTCTTGCAGGCGTTCTTCGAAAGCCTCGACAAGCCGGGATTTCCCGATGCCGGCCTCCCCCGACAGGAAGACCGCCTGGCCTTGCCCGGCCTTCGCCAACTCCCACCGTTCGAGCAGCAGGCCGATCTCACTAACGCGCCCGACAAATTTCGAAAGCCCGCTGGCATGCGCGGCTTCGAAACGGCTATCCACCTCCCGCTGACCGCGGATTTCGAACAGTGCAACGGGCGAGGCGAAGCCTTTAAGCTCCTGCGCGCCGAGGCTCTCGATTTCAAACGACTGCCCGGCGAGGCGGCGAGTGCTGTCGGAGATCACGATCTGGCCTGGGGCGGCCGCAGCCTGCAGACGTGCCGCCAGGTTGGGAGTGTCTCCTGCGATCGATGCCCGCTCCTTCGCGCTGCCGTCAGTGTTGCCAACGACCACGCGCCCGGATGCGATGCCGATGCGGGCCTTCAATCGCTCTGCGTTGGGCGGCTGCAGGGCGTCGACGGCGGCCATCGCCGCGAGGCCGGCCCGGATTGAACGCTCGGCATGGTCCTCGTAAGCCATTGGCCACCCGAAATAGGCTAGCACCCCATCGCCGAGATATTTGGCGACGTAGCCTCCGAAGCGCGTGACGGCGCCGGCGACGCTATCCTGATAACGGCGGGTCAACTCGTGCATGTCTTCCGGGTCGAGCTCTGCTGACAGCGCTGTCGATCCGACCAGGTCGCAGAAGAGCACGCTCAGCAGTCGCCGGTCGGCCGCAGCTTCGGACACGGCCTCGGTGGCGGCCGAAGCAGGAGGCTGTTCGTCCGAACGTTGATCCGCAAGTTGGTTTATAGCAGCTAGAATAATCTTCCGATGCCCCAGCGAGACACCGAGCTCCTGGAGATCGGATTCGGCAAGATGAGGAAGCGCTCGCAGATCGACATCATTCTCGACGAAGGTGTCGGCGTACTTGCCGAGACCGAGTTGACCTAGCCAATCCTCAATCGTCTGCATCGACGTTGATCCTGCTCCAGCGTTCTTAAAAATACCACGAACGCCGGTGTCGTGCCACGCTGTGGCGCAGGAGCTGTTCGTCTTGGCGGGAAGCGAGGAGTCACTGTATCAATTGTGGTAATCGTTGACGGGGCCGCGCCTTGATCCCATCTGTGTGCGCATGGCGAGAAACAAGAGGAATGACACCCCAGCACTGCTCGAAACGTGGACGCTGCCGCCCGCGGCCACTCTAGGGTCTTCCGTGCGCGCCAAGGGAATCCTCTTGGAAATCCGTGCGCGCCTCCCATCGTCTGTGCGAAAATTGCTTGATATCAGCGGGAGGGCTTTGACGCTGGCAATGCCTGAAAGCGCAAGGAGCGAGTTTCGGCACGCCTCGGCGATCATTGCGAAGTCGCTCGAAGGCATTGAAAGCCTGCCGGTCATCCCGCGCGAAATCGAGGACATCCTTACAATATCAACGACCGAGAGACGTCGCTGGCTGGAGGACGGCCGCCTGCCCAGCGCGGGAACGCGAACGGTGAAGCTTCGGGGCCGCGCCAGGCAGATCACCTTCCACGTCTTCGAACCACGGATGGTGGAGGATCTGCTCGACCGGGGCGTTGTCGAAGAGTGGCGTGAAGAGGACGCCGCGACTGCCATGGAGAACAGGCGGAGGGCTGCCTACAAAGCGAAGCTGACACGCTCCCTGACGAAGGACAGCAAGGCGACTGCGGCATCGCAGGACCTCACCGACGACGCGTCCGCAAAGCTGCGGGGCTGGGAAGAATTTGGGCGGGACGGGCTGCTCCGCTAGGTCTAGACGAGACCCCGATCACCTTCCGGGGCAAATTGCGCCTATCGCTTGCGCATCACATTGACGACGAGCACACCGAGGATCGCCATGACGCCGCCAGCTGCACCGAGCGCCGTCGGCGTCTCGCCAAGCCAGAGGAAGCCGATCAGCGTGGCAACCGGCGGAACGCCATAGAGAAAGTTCGAAGCGCGGGCGGCCGTAAGCCGCTTCAGCGCGATCGCCCAGGTGAGGTAGCCGATCGCCGTCGGGAAGATGACGAGATAGGCAACGCCCCAGTTCACCTCCGCCGGGGCGGCGGCCAGCGCCTGGACCGTTGCCGGAACAGCCGGAAACAGCGGCACGGAACCGATCAGCAGGATCCAGGCGGTGACGGCAAGCGCCGGCAGCCGACCGAGCAGCGGCTTTTGCAATACGCTGGCGATCGCCGAGCAGAGCGCTGCGCCGAGAATGAGGACAGCATTCGGATCGAGCTTTAAGCCGCCGTCGGAGGCGACCGCAATCAGCGCCACGCCGCCGAAGGAAATGGCGGTGCCCGCCCAGCCCCAGCGGCCGAAGCGCTCGCCGAGCGCGAATGTGGCGATAAGGGCGGTGAAGACCGGCATGGTGTTGATGATGAAGCTCGCCGGCCCTGCCGCAACCGTCTGCTCGCCGGTGTTCAACAGTATCGCATAAGCGGCGATGAAGAGCACGGCGGCAATGGAAAGACGGACGACATCGCGTTTTTCCGGCAACGGTCGGTAGATCACGAGGTAGACCAGCGCGATGGCGCCGGCTGCGACATAACGCGCTGTCGCCAGCTCGACCGGTGTCAGCGGCCCGAGGCAGATGCGGATCACCACGAAGGAGGATGCCCAGAAGAGAATGGTGACGACGATCGCGGCAAAGGCCACCAGATCGAACCCGCCTTGTTCCTTCGCCGAAACCGGTGCGCTTGCCGCCATGCTCATTTTCGCCTCCATTTGTGCTTTGACCAAGGATTAAGCCGACGATGCGTGCTTGAAAAGCATCGCAATCGATGATCAAATGTGCGTATGGTTCACAGCTCACCGGTTCTGCCGCCGCTCGATACGCTCGAGACCTTTGCCCGCGCTGCCCGGCTCGGATCGTTTTCCGCTGCAGCCGAGGAAAGCGGTATCACTCATGGCGCGGTGTCGCGGCAGGTCTCGCGCCTCGAGCGCTGGATGGGGGTGCGGCTGTTTGCCCGCGAAGCCAGAGGTGTGCGCCTGACGCCGGAGGGCATGCGGTTTTTCGCGCGGGCTGAGGAAGCGCTTGCGCTGCTCGGCAATAGCGGCGAGCGCTGGCTGCCTCGCCGCAACAAGGCGGTGGTGCGTCTTTCGGTGACGCCGTCCGTCGCCTCGCTATGGCTGTTTCAGCGCCTGGCGAAGCTCGAAGGAAACGAGCTGCATGTCGAGCTGACGCTTGAGCACCGACTGGCGGATTTCGGCGAAGGCACGGATCTTGCCATCCGCTGCGGCAAAGGCCCGTGGGCCGGCGTGAGCGCCCTGCCGCTATGGCAGGAGAAATCCTTTCCGATCGCCGCCCCGGCGCTGGCAGACCGGCTCGGTAAGCGATCCGACGCTCTTTCGCTGCTCGACCTGCCGATCCTGCACGATTCGAATATCGAAGGCTGGCGCCGCTGGCTCGCCCGCGAGGCAGTCGACTATACTCCGCGCGGCCACGACCGCCGCTTTGAGGATTACAATCTGGTGATCGATGCCTGTGCGCAAGGGCTCGGCATCGCGCTCGCCCGGCCGCCGCTATCGGATGCCGCGCTGGCATCCGGGCGCGTCGTCGCCGTGTCGGCGCGCACGCTCGATTATCACGTGGCCTTTCATCTGATCCGACCGGACGATGCGCTCAGAAGCCCGGCCATCGAATTTGCCAGCCGCTTCCTGCGCGAGGCCGGCCATGATGAGGCGACGATCGCCGCCTTTGTCGCACCCGGCCGGGCGAAAACCTAGAGCAGGTCGCGCAAAAGTGTGTAGCGGTTTTGCGGCAACGACATGCGTAAAAACAAAGAGCTAAAGCGCGTCTCGTGAATCAAGTTTGATGCGACGCGCTTTAAGCGGAAGATCCTTCGTTACTCCGCCGGAAACTGCAGGCGCATTTCCTTGGCCAGTTCGAAACGGGCGGCCCGATAGACCGGCTCGCCAGCATCCGAGGCATGGATGACAGCTGTGGTGCAGCCGATCGATTTCAGATAGTCGGCGGCCTTGTTGGTCAGCGCCGATGCGATGCCGCGCCGGCGGAAGGCGTCGGCGACATAGACGGACCAGATGTAACCGTGCAGCCGCTGTTCTTCCCGGATGACCTCCGGAAATGGCGATTGGTGCAGCTGACAGGATGCGGAACCGGCGATTTCACCGTCGACAATGGCAAGGAACGATGTCAGACACCGCTCCTCGCGGCCGCTTCTGATGAAAGACAAGATCCGCGCCGCCGCATCGGGCCTGTAATGTTCCGGTGGCGTGCCGTAGCTGTCCCAGATTTTCAGATAATGCCTCACAAGGACCTCGTCCTCATCGGGCGTTGCCATTCGAACATCGATCATGTCGTGATCCGGCTGGGCTGCGAGGCGCGAAATCGGCCTCAATGACGTGACGCTCCCTGCCACGATACGACAGGGAGCGTCAAAAAGGCATATCAATTGTCGGCCGTCAACGTCATTGAGGCGCTGCCGGCGGCAACATTGAGGCCGAGCTGGCCGGTCAGGCTGACCGTCTGCAGATGGATCGAGCCGGAAGTGCCACCGACCAGCAGATTGGCGCCGACACCGGCGCCGAGCGTCGCCTCGGCGGTGGCGCCGACATAGAGGCCGGCAAGCGATCCGCGGTGATAACCGGCGGTCGGCGCGAACACCGCCCAGATCAGGCGGCTGCGCGTGGTGAAGCCAAGGTCGATCCCGAGCTTTCTCACTTCGCCAGTATAACGATCCGAAAGCTCATTGCCGACGGTCGACTGGAAGATGCAATCGGCCTCCTTGGAGGAACCGAGCACATACCCCGTACCGCCGCCGATATCGCAGGTGAGGTAACCGATCTTGACCCCATTGCGCAGGTCCGGCTCTTCATATGTCCTGGTGACGAGGTCGGCGGCATTGACCGCCCCTGCGCCGACAACCGTAAACGATACCGCGGCAAATGCCGTCGCAAGAATTTTATTCATAAGTCTCTCCTTCTCAAATCGTGACGGGAGCATACCCGGCTACTCGCCACCAGATTCGGCAACAGATAACGGACGGAACCCAAAAACGATCCGATCCCGCACCATTTTCGCATCGCAAGTCAAAGCGCCGGGGAGGCGCAAGCGACAAACAGGTTTACGGTTCAGCCCCCAATGGGACATTTCGAAGGCACTAATTCACGCCATCCGGTTATTTCATGATGTTGTCAGGAATGGTTGCCGGAAAGGCACGGTCCTGATTGCCGTCGACTGTGCGCGGACGGCATTCGTGCAGCGGCTCATGCGGATTTTTGCAGGGGCCGACTGCAACGGGGACGGAAACCGTCAGTGGTGGAGCGTCAAAGGTAACAACAAAGAAAAACCCGGCGATGTGTTCGCCGGGTTTTTATACTTGTTCGATCCACTTTATACTCTTCGCATAAAGCGCATGACGAGAGATACGACGAACAGCACCAGGAAAATAAAGAACAGAACCTGGGCAATAGAAGCTGAAGCCCCTGCAATACCGCCAAATCCGAGGACGCCGGCAATCAAGGCCACAACGAGAAACACCAGAGCGTAATAAAGCATCGCAATCTCCTTTTACGTTGCTGCGGAGATAACGGAAGCCGCCCCATTTGGTTCCCTGTCCCTCTCACGGCCGGCGTATGCAACGTCGCACCGGCCTGGCTTAGCCGAAATGGAAGGCGCCATTGAACATCCGGTCGCCTTCATTCGGCTCGGGAGGCTCGGCCGCATCGAGGTAGGCCTTGAGCGGCCCGGTCAGGACGAACCAGATGCTTGCCCCCAGCATGAAACAAGCTCCCGCCGGATCGTCGATGCGGGCGATGAAGGGAAGGCAGGCGGAGGAAAACAGGACGATGATCCGCACCGACCACTCCGCCTCGCGTTTGGCGATGGCGCGTGCTCTCAGCGACTTGTATTCCCGGGCGCCGTAACCGCCTCCGCTCGCCTTCACCGCCGAAAGCAGTTTTCGTGCTGACGGCAGCGCCAGCATGATCAGCGCGGCAACACCGAGCGCGAAAGGTTTGCCGGCCAGGAGCTGCCCGCTGGCGATCAGCAGAAAGGCGAGCACGACGAGATTCCATGTCGGCTCCAGCAGCTCCGGCGGTTGCCGTGTGCGAAGATGCCAGCTCCGCAGCAAGCCCGCCGCGCCGTGCAGTAGCGGCTGATCGATATAGCGATTGATCCAGTCCATGCCGATGCGCCCGTCCCCGATTGCATGAAGAGGGCTCCGAACACCACGGAATTTGGTCATCATCGTGGCAATAAGCACCGAATCCATCCTTCGCGTGAAGGAAGCGGCCTGCCAAGGCCTTGGATGCAACGTTTAGCGGAGTTCCTGCGCAACCTCCCAGACATGGCCGGACGGATCCGCAAAGGCGGCCGTGCGGCGGCCCCATGACGATTACTCGCCGGGAAAAAATCGTCAGCTCCTGAGACCGGGCGCCTCGTGACCGGTGCGCGCCACATATTCGGTGTAGCCGCCGCCATATTGATGGATGCCCTCGGGCGTCAGCTCCAGCACCCGGTTGGAGAGTGCGGCGAGGAAATGCCGGTCATGCGAGACGAACAGCATCGTGCCCTCATATTGCGACAGCGCCTTGATCAGCATCTCCTTGGTGTCGAGGTCGAGATGGTTCGTCGGCTCGTCGAGCACCAGCAGGTTCGGCGGGTCGAACAGCATTATCGCCATAACCAGCCGCGCCTTCTCACCGCCCGACAGCACGCGGCACCGCTTCTCGACATCGTCGCCGGAAAAGCCGAAACATCCGGCGAGCGCCCGCAATGGCCCCTGCCCCGCTTGCGGAAACCGGTCTTCCAGCGCTTGGAAGACGGTGTGCTCGCCGTCGAGAATATCCATGGCGTGCTGGGCGAAATAGCCCATCTTGACGCTGGCGCCGAGAGCGACGCTGCCTTCATCGGGCTCGGCGGTCCCCGTCACCAGCTTCAGCAGTGTCGACTTGCCGGCGCCGTTGATGCCCATGATGCACCAGCGTTCGCGCCGCCGCACCATGAAATCCAGCCCTTCGTAGATGCTTCGGCTGCCATATTTCTTGTGCACGTTCTTGAGGCTGACGACGTCCTCGCCGGATCGCGGCGCCGGCTGGAATTCGAAGGAAACGACCTGACGGCGCTTGGGCGGCTCCACCCGGTCGATCTTCTCCAGCTTCTTGACGCGACTCTGCACCTGCGAGGCATGCGAGGCCCGTGCCTTGAACCGCTCGATGAACTTGATCTCCTTGGCCAGCATCGCCTGCTGGCGTTCGAACTGGGCCAGCTGCTGCTTTTCGTTCTGCGCCCGCTGCTGCTCGTAGAATTCGTAATCGCCCGAATAGGTCGTCAATGCGCCGCCGTCGATTTCGATGATCTTGGTGATGATGCGGTTCATGAACTCGCGGTCGTGCGAGGTCATCAGCAGCGCACCTTCGTAGCCTTTCAGGAACTCCTCGAGCCAGATCAGGCTTTCGAGATCCAGATGGTTGCTCGGCTCATCGAGCAGCATGACATCGGGACGCATGAGCAGGATGCGGGCGAGCGCCACGCGCATCTTCCAGCCGCCCGAGAGCGCGCCGACATCGCCGTCCATCATCTCCTGGCTGAAGCTCAGGCCGGCGAGCACTTCGCGGGCGCGTCCTTCGAGCGCATAACCGTCCAGTTCCTCGTAACGCGCCTGCACCTCGCCATAACGCTCGATGATCTTGTCCATGTCGTCGGCCTGCTCGGGATCGGCCATGGCCGCCTCGAGCTCACGCAATTGCCCGGCAACGAGGCTGACCGGGCCGGCGCCGTTCATCACCTCGGCGACGGCACTGTGACCCGCCATCTCGCCGACGTCCTGGTTGAAGTAGCCGATTGTGACGCCCTTTTCGCAGGAGACCTGCCCTTCGTCGGGCTGCTCCTCACCGTTGATCATCCGGAAGATCGTCGTCTTGCCGGCGCCGTTCGGGCCGACGAGGCCGATCTTCTCGCCTCTGTTGAGCGCTGCAGACGCCTCGATGAAGAGGATCCGGTGACTGAGTTGTTTGCTGATATTCTCGATACGAATCATGATGTGCGCGGGACCTGGGGAAAGATTTCGGCGCCCTTATGCCATGCATGGATATGGCAGGATAGGCCCGTTCCCACCCCTCTCGACCTCCAGAGCCCGATGCCCGAGAAGTGCGGGCGGTTTCGCACGACATTGCTCGCTTCTTTAATTTGGAACAGGATTGGATAGTATCGTGGCTCGCGCCAAGGAGAAGCTGTGCCAATGAGCGTCCGTCCGCCGCAATCCTTCCGACAGTCGCAGCAGAATGCAAACGGCTTCAACGTCCTCGAATACGAGCTGATGTCGGAACGCGCCGATGCGCTCGGGCGTCACGGGCTGAAGGTGGAGTCAGCACTTGCCGCGCTGAAGGCTTGGACCGCCGACCGCCAGAGTGCCGAGGAACGCGAGACACTTCTCAATGCAGCGTCCGACGCCGTCTGGGCGTTCTTCATTCAGCGTGAGATCTGCGGGCTTAGAAACAACCGCGACGCCATTCAGCGCTACGGCATTCCCAACGAGGTAATCGCGAGATTGGGCGCGGTGCGGAAATAACGCGGTGCGACGGCGGAGGCCGCTCCCTTCCCTATTGAGTGGAAATCGACGGCGCAGAAAGATATGCCTTGGTGCCGAACCAGGCGAAAGGGAATTGCGATGCCAAGCTCAATCCGGATTGGAAACCAGCATCTCACCGTCGACGTCTCCTCCCTCGGGGCCGAGATGCAGGCGCTCGCCACCAGCGACGGGCGCTCATGGCTGTGGATGGGCGACGCAGCCTTCTGGAGCGGACGGTCGCCGATCCTTTTCCCGATCGTCGGCAAAGCGCCGGACGACAAGATAGCCATCGACGGCACGATCTATCCGATGGCTCAGCATGGTTTTGCCCGCCGCAGCGAATTTGCGCTTGCGGAATCCACCGCGACGATGTGCCGATACGAACTGCTCGCGTCGGCGGCCACCCAGGCGGTCTATCCATTCGATTTTCAGCTGGCAGTGACCCATGCGATCGAGGGACGCGCCCTGACGGTGACGGCAGAAGTTACCAACCGCGACCAAAAGCCGATGCCGTTTGGCCTCGGGTTCCATTCGGCCTTTGCCTGGCCGCTGCCGGGTGCTGCCGGGCAAGCCCATGTCGTTACGCTCGACAATAGAGGCGAGCCGCCGCTTGTGCGGCTGCAGGGTGGTCTCATCAATCCTGCGCCGCTGCCCTCGCCGTTCGAGGACGGCCGGCTGGTGCTCGATCACGCAATGTTCGATGAGGATGCGATGATCTTTCCGCAAGGGGCGGGCGAAGGCTTAAGTTATGGCGTCGAAGACGGGCCGACCATGCGATTCCGGTTCGAAAATCTGCCCAATCTTGCCCTGTGGACCAAACCGGGGGCGCCCTTCCTCTGCATCGAGCCCTGGCATGGAACCGCCGCGGAAGCTGGAAGCTCGGGCGAGCTTTCGAAGAGGCCATCGACGACGATCCTGGCACCGGGCGCGATCGCTCGCTTCGCCTTTACCGTCGAGATTTCATAATAAAAGGCCGCGCGCCCGACAGAGCGCGCGACGCAGGCTTTTCTCCGGCGGCAGTATTTGCAGCTGTCGCCGGAGACCATTGTCAGTGCGCGCCGGCGCCAGCGCCAGCCCGCGGCTTCTGGGTGAGCAGCAGGGCGACGGCGGCAATGGCAAGAACCACGCCGATGACGGCGAAGGTATCGGCAAAGCCCAGGATCAGGGCCTGGCGCCTGACGATCTGACCGAGAGCGACAACGGCCTTCTGCCCGGCAAGAGCGGGGTCGGAAATGCCGTGCTGCATGAAATAGGCGGTCGTTTGCGCAAGCCGGTCGCGGACCTCATCGCGGCCAAGCGTTACCGACTGGCCGATGATGTTGGAGTGGAACTGCTCGCGCTTGGTCAGCACCGTGCCGAGCGTTGCCGTGCCGACGGCGCCGCCGAGATTGCGCAGCATGTTGGTCAGGCCCGAGGCTGCGGCAGCATCCGTGGCCGCGATACCGGCGGTAGTGATGGCGGTGATCGGCGTCAGCACCAGCGCCTGGCCGATGGCGCGGACGATGTTCGGGATCCAGAACTGGTCGCCCGCGGTATCGGCCGAAAGCGTGACGTTCATGAAGCAGCTGATCGCGAAGATCGAGATGCCGAGAAAGCCGATGTAACGCGCATCGAAGCGCTTCATCATCATCGGAACGAGCGGGATCAGCAGCAGCTGCGGCAGACCGGTCCAAGCCAGCACCATGCCGATCTGCTCGGCATTGTAGCGCTGCACCTGGCCGAGATATTGCGGCAGGATATAGACGGTGCCGAAGAGGGCGACGCCGACCAGCACGTTGACGGCAACGCCGATGCCGAAATTGCGCTGTGTCAGCAGGCTGAGCTTGACCAGCGGCTTCTTGACGGTCAGCTCGATCCAGATGAAGGCGGCAAGAAAGACGAAGGCGAGGATGCTGAGCTTGACGATGAAGGGCGAGGAGAACCAATCCTCCTTGTTGCCTTCTTCGAGAACCGTCTGCAGCGCCGAGAGACCAATCGCCATGGTGAAAATTCCCGCCCAGTCGCCTTGCCTCAGCAGGTGGAGCTGCATCGGCTGCTTGTCGAGCGTCAGCGCAAGAGCCACGGCCATGACTGCACTCGGGATGGCGTTGATGAAGAAGATCGTCTGCCAGCCGTAGTTTTCGGTAAGATAACCGCCGATGGTCGGGCCGATTGCCGGCGCGAAGGTGACCGAGAGCGCGAAAATCGCCAGGCCGAGCGGCTGCTGCGGTTTCGGCAGCTTGGTCAGCACCATGGTGAAGGCCATCGGGATCAGCACGCCGCCGGCAAAACCCTGCAGGCCGCGCAGCGCGATCATCGTGCCGAGATCATGGGCGAAGGCGCAGGCGATCGAAAACAGCGGAAACAGGATGGAGTTGACGAGGATATAGCGGCGGAACGAAAACACGCTGCTGAAATAGGCCGTCAGCGGAATGACGACGATCTCGCCGATCAGGTAGGAGGTGGAGATCCAGGCGCCGTTGTCGACGCCTGTTCCGATACCGCCTTCGATATCGAGGAGGGAGGCATTGGTGATCTGGATGTTGAGGATCGCCATGAAAGCGCCGATCATGGCGGCGAGGACGGCGATCCACTCTCTGGTGCTGGCGCGCGGTTGCGGAATGGCCCCAGCGGTGGCTGCAATGCTGGACATGACACGATCTCCTGGTCCCTGCGCTTAGTTGCGGCTAGCATCGGCCTTGGTGTCGATGCTCGGTTGGACAGACATGCCGGGACGCAGGTCGGCGTCGGCAGTTTGCCCATCCAGGACGATCTTGACGGGGATGCGCTGCACGACCTTGGTGAAATTGCCGGTCGCATTGTCGGGAGGCAGCAGGGCGAATTCCTGGCCGCTTGCCGGAGCAAGACTGTCGACATGGCCGCGATAGGTGCGGCCCGGGAAGGTATCGACCTCGATATCGACCGGCTGGCCGGCCCGAACATCGGTGAGCTGCGTCTCCTTGTAGTTGGCGATCACATAGACCGCGCTCGTCGGCACGACCGACATCAGCTGGGTGCCGGCCTGGACATACTGGCCGACACGCAGTGTGCGGTTGCCGACGCTGCCGTCGACAGGCGCGACAATGGTTGCATAGGAGAGGTTCAGTTCAGCCTGATGCTGGACGGCCTGGCTGCGCGCAAGGGCCGCCTTTGCCTGGGCGAGTTCGGCATTCAGGAGATCGACCTGCTTGACGGCGGCATCGAGAGCAGCGCTGTCGCGAACGATCGTCGCCTGGGCGGCGGCGATAGCGGAAGCCGCCTGCTGCGCCGTCTGCACCGGCGCATAGCCGCTGGTCGCGAGGTTGGCATAACGCTTGTTGTTTTGTTCTGCAAAGGTCTCATTGGCCTTGTCGACGTCTACCGTGGCGCGGGCAGCGGCAATCGTCGACTGCTGTATATCGAGCGAAGCCTGCTCGGCGTTGACGGTCGCTTCGGCCGCAGCGACATCGGCCTTGGCCTGGTCGAGGGCAGCGCGGAAATCGCGATCGTCGATGCGGGCAAGCGGCTGTCCGGCCTTGACCACCTGGTTATCGCTGACCAGCACATCGGCGATATAGCCCGATACCTTCGGTGCGACGGTGCTATTGTCAGCCTTTACATAGGCATCGTCGGTCGCGATCTCGAAGCGGCCGACGGTCCAGTAGGTATGGCCGTAATAAGCTGTGGCGGCGATCAGGACGATGGCGGTTGCGCCGAGCAGCAATCCGCGGCCGGCGCGCCTGCGGACGGGAGGCTCTGAAACGACGACAGGTTCGACGATGTGCGGTGTGCCGCCGGCATCAAGGGTTGCGGGCGCGGCTTCCGCCGTGGTCTCCGCGACAGGTGCGTTGTTGTTCAAAGCCTGCAGCGTTTTGATGGACATTGTCTCTCTCCTTAGAGTGGTCGCTGTCGCTATCGGCCGCGGCCTTTGAATTCAGGTGGAATGCACTTTTGGAAACTTGATGTTTTCCAAAATATGTATTAGAAAATGGATGTCAACGAGAATTTGGAAAATTATCATGGTCCAAAATCACGAAATCGAGAAGAGACCACGAGGCCGACCGCAAGTCCGTTGCGACGACGATACGAGAAGCGTGATCATCGAAGCGGCCAACCGGCAGTTCCATGAGAGCGGCTACGCCGCCGCAAGCATCGCTGCAATCGCACAGGAGGCAGGGGTTTCGACCAAGACGCTCTACCGCCTGTTCCCGACGAAGGCGGATCTCTTTTCCGACATGATCACGGAACGCACGGGACGCTTCGTCACGGCCCTCGATCCCGGCACACTCGCCGTGGCGGATCTGAGGCAGGGATTGGAGCGCATGCTGACCGCCTATGGCATGCTGACGCTCTCGCTGGATACGATCACCGTGACCCGGCTCGTCATCAGCGAGTCGGACCGCTTTCCGGAAATCGCCACCAGCTTCTATGAGAAAGCCATCGTCAGAACCAACACGCTGATGGAGAACTGGCTTCGCAAGCAGATCGACCACGGGCTAATAACCCTCGAGGATCCGCATGCCGCCTGCGGCATGCTGCGCGGCATGATGATTTTGGAGCCGCAGCGCGCCGCGATGCTGCGTCAGCAACAGCCGCCTGGGATTGAAGAGATCGCCGCAAGGGCGAGGATGTGCACGGATCTGTTCTTGAAGGGCTGCGCGCTCTGAAGCACCGCTTGGCTTCAGAGCGCGACGATTTCCGCTAAAGGCGCGACGCGCCGTCCGGGTCGCCTCAGTTCGGCGGAGCGCCCAGCGCATGCAGGATGCCGCGCAGTTCGGCGAGGCCGCGCATGCGGCCGATCGCCGGGTAACCGGGGGTAACGGTCTTATCGAGATCGTCGAGCATGCGGTGGCCATGGTCCGACCGGAAGACAATGGTGTCCTCGGCACTGCGGCGCTTATCTTCTGCGACCAGTTCCCTGAGCACCGCCACCATGTCGACATCGCCTTCGAGATGCGCGCTTTCATGGAAGGTTCGGCCGTCGCCCTCACGGGTCGTGGCACGCAGATGGGCGAAATGAATGCGCGAGGCGAAGCGCCGGGCGATCGCCGGCAAGTCGTTCTCGGCGCGCACGCCGAGGCTGCCGGTGCAGTAACACATGCCGTTCGCCGGCGATGGCACGGCATCGAAGAGAGCGGCATAATCGTCTCCCGTCGACGCGATGCGGGGAAGGCCGAACAGCGAACGCGGCGGATCATCGGGATGCAGCGTCAGCTTGACGCCCCGCGCCTCGGCAGCCGGTGTAACCGCCTCCAGGAATTCAATCAGATGCCGGCGCAGCCGTGCGGCGTCGATGCCGCTATAGGCGACCAGCTTTTCGCGGAAGGCTGGAATGGTCAAAGGCTCGGTGGTCGAACCAGGCAAAGCCGAGGTGATGATACGAGTGATCTCGGTGATCTCCTCTTCCGACATCGCCTCGAAGACGACACGGGCCCGTTCCCGGTCTTCCGCGGAATATTGCTTTTCCGCATCCGGCCGTTCCAGAACGAAGAGGTCGAAGGCTGCGAAGCGTTCGTGATCGAAGCGCATGGCGGTGGCGCCCGTCGGCGTCACGAAGTCGAGATCGGTGCGGGTCCAGTCGACCACCGGCATGAAATTATAGCAGACGATCGGAATGCCGCAGGCAGCGACCGCTTCGAGGCTGGCGATCCACGCCTCGATTTCAGCCTTCGCCTCCCCGCCCTTGCGCTTGACGGCATCGGGGATCGGAATGCTTTCGACCACTGACCAGACCAGCGGCGAACGGTCGCCAGGCGTCGTCTCGATCAGAGACTGGCGCTCGCGCACCTCGTTTTCCGTCCAGGCCTTGCCGATCGGCA
The DNA here is from genome assembly GCF_014195245.1 of Rhizobium sp. BK619. Lineage (NCBI taxonomy): Bacteria > Pseudomonadati > Pseudomonadota > Alphaproteobacteria > Hyphomicrobiales > Rhizobiaceae > Rhizobium > Rhizobium sp. BK619. Next base: position 90,375 of record NZ_JACIBH010000014.1, read on the forward strand.
CCTGATGCAGCGAAGAGACGATATTGGTCGCGCCCGTCTGGCGGACATCATCGAGCGTCACCGGCGCTTCCGGCCCAAACCATCTCCAACCTTGCCGCATCCTTCTTCCTTCCTTGCTTTTCGTTTCGTGTCTCAATCTGCCGTCAGCAGAAATAATCGGGGTAACGCGAGCGCAGCTCGTCGACATCGGGAATGACGGCGCTCAGGTGATGGATCATCGCATCACGTGCGGCCGCAGCGTCATGGGCGGCGAGCGCATCGCGGATGATGATATGTTCGTGCACCACATTGTCCATTCGACCGAGGACCGGCAGCGTCAGCCGCCGCGCCCGGTCGATCTGCACCTTGACCGTCTTCAGGATCACCCAGATGCCGGGATAACCTGATATCTGTGCGATCGCTTCGTGAAAGGCCTCGTCCTCTTCATGGAAGCCCGAGGCATTGCCGGTCGCCGCATGCGAGCGCTGCCGGGCTATGATGGCATCGAGACGGGCAATATCGGCAGCGGTGGCGGTCAGCGCAGCAGTCTCGACGGTCGTGCCTTCGAGCGCCTTGCGCACGACGACCGCTTCAGGGATCGCCGAGACCGGCACCCGCGACACGACAGTACCCGACTGCGGATAGATATCGACCAGCCCGCTTTCGGAAAGCCTCAGAAGAGCCTCGCGGACCGGTGTGCGGCTGACACCGAAATCCTTGGCGATGCGCTTTTCCTGCAGCGACATACCAGGTGGCATCCGCAGGGAGACGATATTGGCATGCAGGCGCTCATATATAGCGCCGGCGGTGGTGACCCGGCGCAGCCTGCCGCCGATCTCTTGCAACGGGCTGACCAAAACTTCGGTTTCTGACAGCTGCGGCATAACAATACCCGGACTGTGAAGCAGTTTGGCATACTAGTATACCAGTTATCCTGCCCTGCCAATCTATTCCCGAGAGGATGAGGATCCACGCGTCAAGACACTCTTTTTGGAACTTAGATCGACCGAGTTGGTTGAAATCCGCAAGGAGACGTTCATGAAAAACCCAGCACGACGCAAGACAAGCGAAACCAAGGCAGACGGCGCCCTGCCGGAATTGCCATCTGCCGCGGACGCACGCGGACGGAAGAAGGTTCGGCAAGCCGCAAACGAAATCGACAGGCAGAGTGGCGGATCGCCGTCAGCGACCCGCGAGGAGGAAGTTCGAAAAAGGGCATATTCCCTCTGGGAAGAAGAAGGCAGGCCGGAAGGCCAGCACCGGCATCATTGGACCCTGGCCGAGCATGAACTCGATGCACGGGGCGAAATCGGCAATCTTCCCAATCTCGCGGCACTGCGAGAGGCCGCGCGCGAACATACCGATGCTTTCCTCGTCAAAACGGATATCGAAGACGCGGATCAACGCGAAGCCTCCCCCGGCACGCGCGAGCAAAGTTGAACGTCTCCCTCCAGCTCATTTCAGGAAAGGTCCCGACATGGCCGACAAACAAAACTTGAACGCCGGATTCACCGGAACACCCGCCGAGCAGCCTGAGGGGTTGACCAAAGCCGCGATATCGGCCGCCGATGGGGTGAAGCGGGAGGCCTACGCCGTCGTCTCCGGCGCAAGGGCTCACCCGCAAACCGCAAGCGCCTTGGTGCTTGGCGCCGGCATTCTGGCATTCGGCCTCGGCTATCTCCTCGGTCGATCATCAACCGATAATATGACGCGCCGATATTGGCGATAGCCGTGACGGCCGCGAGGTCCAAGCCGACCGTACGACCGCGACCTTCGGATCATCTCCGTCGATGCATCGCGCCTGCCCTGCATCCTTGGGCGCGACGTCGGCTCGGCGATCTTGTGCGAAAATATGCCGACCAAACCTCGACCAACCTGCACCTCAAACGTGTTTCCTGCTGAAGCTGGCGATGTGTCGGATTCCGACATTTCATACAACCACCTTCGCCCATCGATCCTGTTGCCGGAATACAACGAGACTTAAAGCCATAGATTGCACGCAATCCCCCGCTTGACAGGCGTGATCACGATCCTTAGCGAAACGGCATCAGCGTGGTCACGATCGGCAAGTGAAATACCTCAGACAACTGAAGATAGAAGTGCTCTATCCCGAAAATGGGGCGGGAAGCGCACTCGATCGGAACAACCGCATTGCGGTGTTTCTGTTTGCAATCCTTCCCGGACTTTCGCCGAACTTTAACTCGTTCATTCTTCTCGGATCGATGGTGTGGGGCCTCTACTGTCTGACGACGGGTAGCCTGGCCTTGAACCTGTCGAAATCCGACCGGCTGGTTGCCATTGGCATGTCCATCTATCCACTGGTGATGATCGCGAGCATATTCGTCAATCCACCCTACTCCGAAGAACTGGACTGGATATTCCGGCTGCTGCCTTTCTTTTCGGTCTGGCTGTTGTTGCCGCGAATGCGCCAGTCCCCCGATGGCCGCCTTGTGCCGCTGTTTATTCTCGGCGCAGGTATCGGCATGATCGTTACCTTTCTTTTCAGTCTGCTGCAGATCATGTTCCTGATGGAAAGGGCGGAGGCCGGGACATCGAACGCTGCGCTGCTGGGCGTCATAGGCATTCTTTTCGGTGGCATCGCGCTTCTCAACGTTCAATCACCCAAGAGTGTCGAGCAACGAATTGCCATACTGGGATATGCCGCCGGTCTGGGCTGCGTCCTGCTTTCGGGAACGCGCTCGGCCTGGCTGGTCATTCCCGTTCATATCGTCATCTTTCTCTGGTATTTTCGCAAACACAGCTTCCATCTGAGCTTACGCAGCCTTGCCATCACAGGCTCTTTGCTGTTTGCGGGCCTTATCGCCCTGGGCAGCGGCCAAATCCTTCACCGCATCGAGGCGCTGCAGGAAAATATGGCATCGCTCGAACGCAGCGACGGCGAAGTCACGTCGCTCAGTGCACGGTTTGCGCTTTACAAAGGCGCAATATCGGCAATCAGCAAGGACCCGTTGACGGGGTATGGCCCACAAAATCGGATGGCCTCAGTGTTGGCAGAGCTGCCCGACAGCCTAAGGCCACAACTGACCTATTCCCATGTTCACAACGGTTTTCTGACCGCGGGGATCGACGCCGGTATTTTCGGCATTGCAGCGCTTTCGCTGATGCTCGCGACGCCGGTGATCGGCGCTTGGAGAAAGGAAGCCGGGCCGGGCCGGGATCTGGCCATTGCGCTGGCTCTGCTGCTCGTCAGCAGCTACGTCATAACCGGCAGCTTCGGCATCATGTTCAATCAGAAGGCCCTGGATCCGATCTTCGCCTATCTCGTCGCTCTTATTTGCGTCGATCGCGGCAGCACGGGCTTTGCGCCCGTCGTTCGAAACTGATGCCTGTCGCCCGCGGAAGTGGGCGGCGGTGCGTTGCATAAATCAAGTTTGGCGCGTGCTTTGACGTCCGTGATGGCTCAGGCGGCCGTATTGGTTTCGGCGCCGGTGAATGCCAGATCCGAGACCTCACCCGTCGACGAATAGCCCGAAACAAGCTCGGCCAATATCGCACGTGAAGCGGCCATATCGTTCCGATCCAATGCCGCGTTGAGCGAGTTGAGCCTTTTCAAAAGCTCCGGCCACAACAGGAAATCCTCACGCGCCTTCATGATCCGGGGATGTTCGGTTGTTTCCGGATTATCCCCGATCAGCAGTTCTTCATAGAGCTTCTCGCCGGGCCTGAGACCGGTCACGGAAAGCTCGATATCCCCTTCGGGGCTGTTGTCGTCGCGGACGCTCAGCCCGGACAGCTCCACCATCTTGCGGGCAAGGTCGGCGATGCGAACGGGTTCTCCCATATCGAGCAGGAAAACATCGCCGCCCTCGCCCATCGCGCCGGCCTGGATAACGAGCTGCGAGGCTTCCGAAATGGTCATGAAATAGCGGGTTATCTCACGATGCGTTAGCGTGACGGGGCCGCCTTCCTTGATCTGTTGCCTGAAAAGCGGTACGACGGATCCGGAGGAGCCGAGGACGTTTCCGAAGCGGACCATGGAAAAATTCGTTCGCAGTCTGTCGGTTGCCGATTCTGCGGCGAGCGCCTGCAGAACCATCTCCGCCAGCCTCTTGCTGGCGCCCATGACATTTGTCGGACGCACGGCCTTATCCGTACTGATCAGCACGAAATTCGAGACGCCGTATTTACGCGCCGCGCGCGCCGCAACAAGCGTACCCATGACGTTGTTCTTGATGCCTTCCACGGCATTATGTTCGACAAGCGGCACATGCTTGTAGGCGGCGGCATGATAGAGCGTCTGCGGCCGCCAGCTCTGGATGATATGCTCCATGCGGTCCTGATCGCGGACGGAACAGAGGATCGGAACGATCTGCAGATTTTCATGCTCGTAGAGTTCGGCGAGCTTCCGCAATTCGGCATCGATATTATAAAGCGCAAACTCGTTCTGATCGAGGAGGATCAGGCTGGAAGGCGCGTTGCGCAGAATCTGGCGGCATAACTCGCCGCCGATCGAGCCGCCGGCGCCCGTCACCATCACCACCTTGTTGCGCATCGCCTTGTCGAGCAATTCCTGCCGCGGCGCGACCGCTTCTCTCCCCAGCAGATCTTCGATCTCCAGCTCACGAATGTCGGAGACGGCGACTCGTCCCTGAGCGAGCGCCGTGAGATCCGGCAATGTACGAACATTCACCCTGGCTTTGCGGATATGCTCCAGGATTTCGTTGCGACGCTGCCGGGAGGCAGACGGCAAAGCAAGAAGCACATTGTGCACGCCAAGGGTTTCGGCAAGCACCGGAAGATCCGAGGGGTCATAGATCGGCAAGCCACCCATGACGCCACCCTTGAGGCGCGGATCATCATCCAGATAGCCGACGACGTTGAGTTCGGCGCTGTTCGTCAGGGCAGCCGCCAATTGCCGCCCGGCCTTACCAGCCCCATAGATGAGGACCTTGGCGAGCATATTCTTGTGAAGGATACGCTGGTAGGCATCGCCCAGCCAATAACGGATACCCAGCCGCGACAGCCCGATCCCAATCAGCAGCAGGAAAGGCTGGAGAATGCCGACGGTTCTCGGGACACCAGGCACGCTGAGAGCCGTAAATATCGTCATGAAGGCGAAGCCGTAGATCGCAATCGCCTTTAAAACGGTGATGAACGCGGCCAGATTGGCATAACGGAAGATCGCCCGATACATGCCCATGACGATGAAGATGGGAAGCGCCATGCACAGCGAAACGAAAACCGGCAACCACTGCACGCCGGTCAGCACCGTCCATTCATTCAGCCGGAAGCAATAGGCTAGCCAGATCGTCAGAACACAAAAGCTGGAATCCACCAGCAATGCCAGAGCGCGTTTGGCAACCCGCGGCATCGCCAGCAAAGGGGCGACGAGCGCTTGCATCGGCACCAACAACCATCGTGAGCGCGATGTCTCAGAGGGAGAATTTTCAGGCATCGCTCACCAGCGTCTCGCAGATCAACAGACAACCACCTTCTTGTCGCTTTCTGCAACGAGCGCAACTGAAATAATCGGAAACCAAGGTCTTCCGCACCGCTTATCTATCAGAAGTAGGTAGCCTAGTGCTGTATTCCCTTGCGGCGGATTACCTTGCCTGCGGTCAGAAACAGGATGCGCATGTCGAAGCCGAATGAACGCCGCTTAAGATATTCGACGTCGAATTTCACCTTCTCCGGAACAGGCAACTCGTCGCGGCCGTTGATCTGCGCCCACCCGGTCAATCCGGGCAGAAGCTGGTCGACACCATGGGCCGTCCGCAGCTCGATCAGATCATCCTGATTGTAAAGCGCCGGCCGTGGGCCCACGAAACTCATCCTGCCCCCCAGAATGCACCAGAGTTGCGGCAGTTCGTCGAGGCTCGATTTCCGCAGAAACGAGCCGATGGGTGTCAAGAACCGATCCGGATTTTCGAGCAGATGCGTAGCGACCGTTGGCGTGTCAACCCGCATGCTGCGGAATTTCGGCATCAGGAAGAGCCGATTGAAACGGCCGACACGTTTTGACCAATAGAGGATTGGTCCCGGCGAAGTGAGGCGAACACAAAGAGCGACGATAAGGATCGGAACGAACAGGATCATCGAAGCAATCACAGCCAGGAAAAAATCCACCGCCCGTTTCAAACCCATGTTCCGCAGCTCTTCCTTGCTCACCGGCGCTTACCGCTCTTTGCGCTATGGCTTTGCCGTATCGTCAAAAAGCCTTTCGCGTCAACTGCGAGACATCGTGATTCACCCGACATATTGGCTACCCGGCCTCTCTCGCTTGGCGGCACGCTCTCGCTCGGAGGAATTGGCCATCAGACGATGCCGTCGTGCCATTGCCTTATAGTTGGGCGTAGGGATGGCGGGAACGGGTATCGGCAATACAGGCCTGGGCCATCACCTCCACTCGTAGGACTTAAGCGAGCGGTACGGCCGCTCCGCCACCAAGTCAGACGGATCGTCGATTGTCGACAGACGCTGCAAAGCATCCGCCTCATCATTAAACCCGATGAACACCATCAGCATGGACCGAGCCACCGGCTGGCCCTTCTTGCGATAGGAAAAATTGACTGCACAATGGGGGTATTGGCCGTCCACCGCCTGTGCAGACGCGCTGTCGCTTCCGGCGCGGTTATCAATCCCGCCGGCCAATGCCACGAACTGACCAAGAGCGAAAAACCGGTCGATTGCGGAAAAAGCCGTGGACTGCGATATCTGATGGTTGGACGAGGTTTCGGCCGAGTGGCCGTAATAGATGCTGTCCGTCAGCCCTTTGCGCCGTTTCGTCTCGTAGACGATCAGGCCGCCCGCCGCCACCAACTCCAGACGAACGTTAAAAGTCTGAAATCGTTCAGATGCCTATCCAATTCCGCAAACAAGGTCCTGAGGTCGGCAATGTAGTCCGCGTATAGAGCAACGTTCATGGGGCCTCACCCGTGGATCTTTCGTCTTCAGTTCGGGCTTCCTATCACACGCCCGTCAAACGCAACACGTCTTTCCAGGTTGGGGGTGACGAAGATAAGCAGAGCGGCTATTAGCAAACTCACAGACAAAACCACGCGTGGCCGTCGCTCGGAGATCATCGGCCTGGACTGCGGCCGCGGCTGGCTCAAGGTCGAGACCCAGATCAAGTTCCCGAATTGCGACGGCCCCTCTTCCGCCTCGTCCGCAGCGCGTCTAACTCCATGATCCAAAAGCAAGAAGCTCCCAATCAGAAGTTATCTTCGCTTTCATTTCCGTCACATTTCGTTAACCATAAAAGCTGCGCCGCGCAGGTCGTGAAGCGAACCTTCATCCTGTCTTCCCTCTGATCGGCGAATTGCTGCGGGCAAGGGCCATCAGCATCGGACCGATGGCGAATTCGCCTCTCTCGGCGCGGCGTGTCAGATCGCGCAGATAGCCGCCGGCCGAGTTGATATGCCCTGCCCTTTCGAGGACACAGGCCATGACGGTCGCGGCATTTTCAGCTCCCATGATCTCGCAGGCCTCTTCATAGGCCGAGGGGCTGACGCCGAGCATCGAACGAACGACGACAGCCGCCGCCATCAGATCGCGCCACGTGCCGACCGACCCCTGGGGCCCATAGGCTGCGATCTCCGGGCAGGCCTGCAGCACCAGCCCCAGGGGGAAGGATTTGAGCCCCCCATTGGTAGCGGAGGCAACGCGTGCCCCGGACACATGCTCGTTCTTCCCTTCATCTTTGTGTATTTGGGCTATCGGTTCGGCCCAACCTGGCGATCGATCATCCGAAGTCGCGCCCTGCTTCGGTTCGAAGCTTGGTTCAAGTTCAGAAATGGAATGTGGATTTGAATTCTGTATGTGCCGCTCAGTATGTTGGGCATTGCCGCTTTGATTGTAGGTTTTAACTTGCATTTCCAACTGATTGACGATCTCTTCGCGCAACAACTCCAATTCGTCGAGCGCGGCGGCGACCTGTTCGGCGGATGGCGACCGTGGCAGGCGCTCGACGGCATTGCGAAAATGCAGGTGAACCGCACTCCAATCGCCGGCAGCCCCCTCCTCCAACGCCATCTCGATAAGCTTGGCGACGTCGCGCCGGCAGAGCGTCAAGCGTTCTCTGAGCCGCTGCAGGTGCAATCGTTCCGCAACCACCTCCGCCGCCAGCCGCTCGATCTCCTCGGCGCGTGCGAGCAGCGGCGCCAGCGAGAAGCCGAATGCCTCGCGCAGCTCCCCTCCCTGCTCCTTGCGGGCGTAACGCTTGCCGTTGGGGCTATCCTTGCGGATCAGCAAGCCGGCCTCGATCAAGCTCGCCAGATGCCGGCGGATTGTCTGCTCCGCCATGCCATGCGCGCGCAGGGAGAGCTGTGCATTGGAAGGAAACACGACAAGCCCGTTGTCTTCGGAGATCTCTCCCTTGGGATAGAAGCTCAGCAAGGCGTTCAGAATAGCCAGCGCCCGGTCGGTGACGCCGAGCAGCGGCCGCGCCTCGCACAGCGCACGATAGAGTTTCCACTTATCAATTGATTGGCCGGGCTCGATTTTGCGAGCAGCCGTTTGGCTTGCCAGCATGCCAAACGTCATCGGCCGCCGCCCGAAGGGCGTCGTCACACTTCTGCTTTCCATTGTCTTCGCCTTCTTCAAGGCAAAAGATCGCAGCTCACCAAATTCGGTGCCAAAGACTCTTGACTATGATTCGCGGAAATGTGATTCTCTGGGTGTCTAGATCAGAGAGGGCTTCCGCGACGGCAACGTTCGGGGGCCTTTTCTTTTGCTTATTGATCTCCGTTTTTCATCGAATCCTGTGTCTTCTCGAACGCCTCGTAAAGACGATCCAGATTGCTGGCGATATAGGCTCCAAAGGCAGAAGCCTTTTCCGCCTTCAGCGCAATGGTGAACTGTTTCCCGTCATCCTTGATCTTCGCCTTGACCGCGCCGTCCTTGCGCTGCCAGGCATGAGCCGCGGGCTGAAGCGTCGCTGTCGATGATGCCGGCTGTTGCCTTCTGCTGATGAAGGCAACCAGCATATCGAAGCGGACATCAGGCTCCGCTGTCTCGAATTCCGCCGACCTGCTGAACGCGATCGCCCGGGTCGAGATGTTTTCGGTCTCGAATTTTACCGACAGATCGTGCCAGCGGTCACGGCCGGTGGTCTTTGCCGCACCGATCGCGGCCAGGACTTCGGTTGGGATCCGCTTGGTGACGGACAGCATCTTGGAAACCGTCGTCTTATCGGCGCTGAGCGCCGACATGATCGTTTCCCTGTCGAAACCCAACGAGTCGAGCTTGTCGGCGAACATCGTCCTCTCGATGAACGAGAGATCGGCGCGCGCCGAATTCTCCTGGCCCTGCGCGATGACATGGTCGCGATCGTCAAGTTTCTTGACGACGGCGCGGACAGGTCTGCCGAGTTCTTTGGCAGCCCGGGCGCGACGGTGGCCGAAAGCAATCTGATACCGTCCGTCCTTGTCGGGATGCGGGCGGACGAGGATCGGCGAATCCTGACCACGTTGGCGGATCGCCTCGACCAATTCGCGAAACTGTTCGTCGGCATGGGCCAGCCGGTCGGTCACGAACGAATCTTCGATCAGGGCAGGGTCGAGATCGATCACCGTCTCGCCGGTCGCCAGCTTCTCCTCGATCGCTTTGGCCGCGTCGGCCTTGGCAGCCAGCGCATCAATACTGCGCGTGACCGCTCCAAGCGCGCCGATTCCCTTGTAGGTAATCTGCTGCTTCTCGTCCCTCTGAAGCGGCTCGTCCTCGTTGTTTACCGCAGTAAACTTCTTGGAATCGTCCATCAGCCCCGAGAGGAGATTCTTACGTGCCATCAGCCCGCTCCTCGCCCCTGTTTACCGCGGTAAACTTTCCGGTCATTTCCGCCCCCAGGCCTTGTGAATGAGATCGCCGATCTCATTGTTGACGGCATCCATTGCCTCCATGGCGCGGTCATAGGTCGCGCGGGTGAACTGGCTCCGCTCGACCTCGTAAAGCGTCTGGTTGGTCATCGCCGCATCCGAGATCGCGACGCTGCGCAACATCGGATTGGTCAGCACGTGGTTCTTGAACATCGAACGCATGAAGGCGACCATCTGCGTCTGCGGCCCGTCCTGCGGGTCGTAGCGGGTCACGAGATAACGCAACCAGTCGAGGTTCATATCGCCGCCGGCGCCTTTCAGCGTATTCAGCACTTCGCCGAGCATCTGCAGGAACTGGCACATCGACATGACATCGAGCATCTGAGGATGCACGGTGATCAAAACCGCCGTTGCGCCGCAAATGGCGCTCATCGTCAAAAAGCCGAGCTGGGGAGGGCAGTCGATGATGACGACATCGTAATCATCGGCAACCGAAGACAGCGCCTCGTCCAGCCGCGCGAAGAAGACGCGCCCATAGTCGCCGGCCTTGCCCTGAGCGAGCACGCGCGGCGTATCATGCTCGAATTCCATCAGCTCGAGATTGCCGGGCACCAAATGCAAGTTGGGGAAATTCGTCGGCCGGATGATCTCCCTCAGCGGCCGTCGCTGATCGTCATAGCGAATGGCGGCGTAGAGCGTCTCATTCTCGTTGACGTCGAACTCAGGCTGAAAGCCGTGGATGGCCGAGAGAGATGCCTGCGGGTCGAGGTCGACGGCAAGCACACGGTGACCGGTCAGGGCAAGGTGCTGGGCAAGATGCGCGGCACTCGTGGTCTTGCCGCTGCCGCCCTTAAAATTGACGACGGCAACGACCTGGAGATGTTCGCTGCCTTGGCGGTGACGCAAATAATGCGTTCCGGCGCGAGCATTGTGCTCCAGGAAGCTGCGCATCTCTTCCATCTGCTCGGCCGTATAAGACCGGCGGCCCGATGGCGTGACCTGGGGAAGGGCGCCCTTACCTTCCAACGACAGATTGCGAAGATAGCCGCTGGTCACGCCGAGAAAACGCGCCACTTCAGCCAGCTGAAACTCCCTGAGCCCTTTCAGCGCACGCGGCGGAAACATTTCAAGCCGATGCTGCTTCAGCTTGTCGGACAGTTCCTGCGCCTGACCAATAATCAGTTGGTCGACATCGGAAATTGCTTTTTCTATCTGCGGTGCCATATTCATGGAAATCTCGAAAATGCGATTTAAAAGCCCTGCGAGCTTTGAAACCGCATTTAGCGCCGATTCTGGAGGGGTGGCAAGGCAAATAGGGTTAACAAGACCCTACCGCGAGGTTGTCCAATCTTTTTCAAAGGCTTGGACATGGCGCCCGCCGGCGCTGCCCGCGCAGCTGCCGCGTGTTTATAGGCCGAATCGCCGGAGCAAACACCGTATCGCTATGATAGCCGATTGGCACAAGCGGGAATCGAAATATGAATGCGTGGAGTTCTCCAGGCAAGCCTGCAACGGCTCGTCAGCCGGACCGTGACCGCCGCTCAGTGCCGCGTGCCGAAAAGACTACCGTCCTGACCGCTTTCGTGGGAAAGCGATACGCCGCTTCTGTCGAGGTCCTGGATCAGGGCGCCAAACGCAAGGTCGAGGCAATAGGCGGAGAATTCGGCGTTGAGGTCTCTGGCGTTCTCTCGGGCATAGGCAACGAGGCGGGCGAGCGATACCAGCTCCTTGAGCTCGTCGTCACTTTTCGGCGTCGTGGCTGCTTCGGTTGCATCGTGCATCTGAGAATTCTCCAGCTTCCTTGCCGGCGCATGCCGGCAGAGCAAAGGCAGCTTAATCCTCTTGGACGAAAGACGCGCGTGACACAGGCGTGACAGGAATTGCCGGCTTACACTTTTCGACCCCAGACTTCAGAAGCCGGCCCTGCGTAATGCCTCGCGATACTGTTCCTTCTGCCATTGCTCCTTGAAGGGAACGACCGAAAGCCATTTGTCGACATCGAAATCCGGATAAATCTCGCGCACCTTGCGCATATAAATACGCGCGTTTTTCATATCACCGAGCATCGCCCAGCAGGCGGCCGAAAGCCGATCGGCCGGTGTGCGATCGTCCATGATAGAAATCTGCTCAAGCGCCTCGGCATAATGCCCAAGGGCGAAATTCGCGCCGGCCGCCGTCCATAGATAGTCGGTCGGACTCAACGGATTGAGCGAGATGGCCCGCTCGATCTTGGCCAATGCATCGGCAGGGCGCGACGCATGGACGAGCGTATCGGCATAACTTGCAATGCCGTCTGCATAATGCGGGCTCAGCTCTTCCGCGAGCTTCAGCGCCACGACGCTTTCATCAAGCTCCCCGAGATAAAGTTTGGCAACGCCGAGTTCTCGAAAGCCGGCCGCAAACGACGGATCGGCAACGATCGCGCGGTTCGCATAGTCTTCCGCGAGCCCGAGCAACTCGCTGTCGCCGCGCGCCGTCAGCAACCATTCGACAAGAAACGTGCGCGACAATCCGCTGAGCGCAGGGGCAAAATGTGCGCTGTGCTGAAGCGCTTCGCGGAAAGCCTTCCGGGAGCGGCGCACGTCGGGCAAGGCAAGCCGCTTGATATCCCGCAGACCGAGAAGGTAGCTATGATAGGCGGCCGAATTGCCCTCGAAGGCATCGCGCATGGTTTCATGCCGGCGGACCTGCCCGGCAAGCTCTTTGGCAATCTGCCGCGCGATGTCGCGCCGGTGGCTTATCAATTCGTATTTCTCGAGGCTGAAACGCTCGGCCCAGATGACTTCATCGCTGCCGGCATAAATCAGCTGGACAAAGAGCGCAGGGCTGCCCGCACGATTGGTCAGCCTCGTGTCGAGAACATAGGAAATCGAATGGCGCAGGATCAGCTGGGCCTTGTCGGCATTGTGTGCGATGCGAGCGGCCGTATGGGGTGCGACCACCGAAACCGTATTCAGTGCGCAAAGGCCGATGGTCACATCCTCGATCAGAGCATCGGAGAGCATCGGCAAGGCACCGATGGCATCCGTCCCGCGCGGCGGCAGCAGCACCAGACGGGGGAGGGGACCGGGAACTCGAACGCCGCCATCGATGAGCGGTACCGCAGCGCTCTGCGGTGGTCGACTACCGGCGAAGATCTTGCGGACCTCTCCCAGCGCCTGCACGTCAAGGCCGATATCGACTGCGCTTTCCAGCTGATGCCTGCTCGTCTCGAAAAGGCGGCGCGCTTTCTCCAGCTGACCTTCGGACTCATAGGCCTCCAGAAGGATGCGACGAATGTTCTCGTCATCCGGTGCCTCGCGGAAAATCCTGAGCGCCGCCTCCTTGATCAGGCTGACATCCTCTCGCGACCGGGCAGCGGGCAGCGCCGTCTTCAGCGCATCCACCAGAACTGCCATGTGCCGGTCACGCTGGCCGGCGATCCACTGCCGCGTAGTGGCGCTTTGGTCGGCGAGCCCCGCCAGGAAATCCTGGCGAAGGATGGCAACCAGCCGCCGCAGCCTGCCAAGCGCGTCGTCGCCTTCGGGGTCGGCAAGTTCGAAGAGATCACCTGAAAATGCATCCGACCTGACCCGCACGCCGGTCGCCGTGAAGGCCAGAAGCTCGGCACCGAGTTCGGTCTGACGCTTCTGAATGCGCGATATGGTTTTGCGCAGGTTGGCCATGATGTCAGAATTGTCGTGGCTGTCCCACAAGAACCGCGCCAGCGCCGAGCGCGGATATTCGCTCCCGGCTCCGTCGCGCAAATCACGGTCCCGCAGATAACAAATCGCCAGCAGGCCTTTTTCCGGGAACGCCGCCGGTCGCCCGGCGGGGTCGATCAGCCGCAACTCACCAAATGATTCGAGCCTGAGCTTCATGCGGATAATGCCTGCCGATATGTCCGACTATTCTCCGAGCGGAAGGGTGATATCCGCGACAGGGGCGCCTAATGTTACACCGCTGCTTTCCGCCTGCGCCATCGCCTTCACCAATGCGATGATCGTTTCCCGGATATTCCGGTCGGCGATCTTCAGAAAGGCGCGGTTGAGCACCAACCCTTCTTTCGTTTGCAGGAATTCGGCAACCGGGTCGCTATTTGCCGGCAGATCAAGCCCTTGCAACGTCAACGGCTCGGAATTTTCCTGTTCAAAGAAAAAGCTCGGCGAGGTGTGAAGCACGTCGGCTATTCGCTGCAGACGGCTCGCGCCGATGCGGTTGATGCCCTTCTCGTATTTCTGAACCTGCTGAAAGGTCACGCCGATCTGCTCGGCAAGCCGTTCCTGGCTCATTCCGAGCAACTGCCGGCGCATTCTTATGCGCGCTCCGACATAGCCGTCTATTGCATTCGGTGTCTTGACATTCATCGCGTATTTTCAGCCTCGATCGCATTTCAATCGACGCAGCTGTAGTATCCCCCGTCCCGGTTTTCCATGGTTGTTTTCACATCGCATACGATATGTGCGATGATCGCAACCGAGTGTGGTAGGAAAGCCCCCGTCCGGCAAGGGGTAAAGCAGCGCAGGATAGGCTGCAAAAGGGAAAATCGAACAAAAGCCGTACCGATCCTGATGAAACTGGGCTGTTGCCGCCCCCCGGCTTACGCTAAATGCACTTAAGCGACCGCCGCTCGATCATCTTTCCCAGCCCCGATCGCGCGAAATCCATCGAATAAAGCGACGCGGCACAGCAACCAACCGGGCCGTCCAGGAGGAATTCCATGGCAACTGTTGCCGAGAGCGCGCCCCGTTTCGAAAAAACAACGATGTCGATCCTGATGGCGGTCAGCTTCTGTCATATGCTGAACGACATCATGCAGTCGCTGCTCGCCTCGCTCTATCCGCTGTTCAAGGCGAATTACGATCTCGATTTCGTGCAGATCGGCCTGCTCACCATGACGTTCCAGGTCACGGCGTCGCTGTTGCAGCCGCTGGTCGGCATCGTCACCGACCGCTGGCCGATGCCCTATTCGCTGCCGGTCGGCATGGCGAGCACCTTTTGCGGCCTCATCCTGCTCGGCAATGCCGGCAGCTTCGCCATGCTGCTCGTCGCTGCCAGCCTGATCGGCTTCGGCTCGGCGGTCTTCCACCCGGAATCCTCGCGCGTCGCCCGTCTTGCCTCCGGCGGCCGCCACGGTTTCGCGCAGTCCTTCTTTCAGGTCGGCGGCAATGCCGGCCAGGCGATCGGTCCGCTGCTCGCCGCCTTCATCGTGCTACCGCTCGGCCAGCACAGCGTCTCCTGGTTTGCCGCCATCGCCATGGTCGGCATGGTCGTGCTGAGCTGGGTCGGCAACTGGTATATTGGCCATCGTCGCCAGAACGCCAGCAAGCCTGCGGTAAGCCGCGCCCTGCCGCTGCCGCAGAACAGGGTGGTCTGGGCGCTGCTGATCCTCGTGCTGCTGACGGCGACGAAAAATGTCTACATGGCCAGCGTGTCGAGCTACTTCACCTTCTATGTCATCGACAGGTTTGCGCTCAGCGTCCAGCAGGCGCAGCTGATGCTCTTCCTCTTCCTCGGCTCGGTCGCCGTCGGCACGTTTCTCGGCGGGCCGATCGGCGATCGCTTCGGCGCTCGTTTCGTCATCTGGTTCTCGATCCTCGGCGTCATTCCTTTCGCGCTGCTCCTACCCTATGCAAACCTGTTCTGGACGGGCGTGCTCAGCGTCGCCATCGGCCTGATTTTCGCTTCGGCCTTCTCGGCAATCGTCGTCTTCGCGCAGGAACTAGTGCCCGGACGCGTCGGGCTGATTGCCGGCGTCTTCTTCGGTTTTGCGTTCGGGGCAGGGGGGCTGGGTGCAGCACTGCTCGGCAGCTTCGCCGATACCCACGGCATCGACTTCGTCTACCGCATCTGCTCCTACCTGCCGCTTCTCGGTCTGCTGACGATCTTCCTGCCGCGCATCCCGAAGCCAAAACCAGTCTGAGGCGATATCGCGCTTCGACACCGCATCGACCCGGAATATCCGCCATATTCCGGGCTCCATGACTGATGCGGTGTCGCAAGCAGGCGATCACCCGCAGATGAGAATGTATTTTTCTCCTCATCACGAGGAAGAGGGATAGGCTTCCTTTAATCCACTATTTTTATAGATAATATCTGTCCAATAATCGGTCGCGGCACGATATCGGAAGGAAATGGCATGTCTGCTTACAAACTGGTCGGTCTGGCTGGTAGCTTCAACCGTCCCTCGAAGACCTTCACGCTGGTCGAAAACGTCGCCGGCCTTGCCGGTGAAAAATACGGCTTCGACAACACCCTCTACGATCTGACCGATGTCGGGCCCTCGCTCGGCCAGGCGCTGCGCCGCGATGATCTCGACAGTCGCGCCAGGGAAGTCATCGACGATATCGTCAATGCCGATCTGCTGGTCATTGGCGCGCCGACCTACAAGGGCAGCTATCCCGGCCTGTTCAAGCACCTGATCGATCTGATCGACCCGCATGAGCTGCGCGCCAAGCCGGTCATCATCACCGCAACCGGCGGCGGCGACCGGCATGCGCTGATGGTCGAGCATCAGCTGCGCCCGCTGTTCGGCTTCTTCATGTCTCACACGCTGCCGACGGCCGTCTACGCCTCCGATCGCGACTTCACCGATTACCGCGTCTCATCCGAACCGCTTTCCAAGCGGATCGGCGAGGTCATCGGCGAGCTTTCGGCCTTCTTTCCTGCCCAAAAGCAGGCTCTTATCGCTGCCGAGTAAAAAGGTTCCGACACCGACTTGCAACGGCGCCCTTGAGGCGCCGTTTCTCGTTCGGGCCATTCTTGCAAGCCATTATAATCCATAAATTTGGTGGAAATTTATCCTGCTGATATCGATGGCGGGGCAAGAGTTTTTCCAAGCCTTCCTCGACATCGGACATTCGTGCTTCGCTCGCGACGGGCGCATTTGTCATGATCGCTCTGCTCGGGGCGCGCTTGGCCTCATTCAGTCAGACGGGATATAACAATGACCAAGAACAACAATCTTCACGGCTTCCCCCTTTCGCGCCGCGCGGCTCTTGCCGCCGTCGCCGTTTCCGCTGCCACGCTCTTTGCCTTTGCAGCACCGGCTCCTTCCTTTGCCGCGGACAAGTCGATCAAGGTCGGCATCATGGCCGGCGAGGAGGAGGATATCTGGCGCGTGGTCACTAGCGAGGCGGCCAAGAAGGGCCTCAAGATCGAAACGATCACTTTCAACGATTATACGCAGCCGAACGAAGCGCTGGAGCGCGGCGAACTTGACGCCAACGCCTTCCAGCATCAGCCCTATCTCGACAACCAGATCAAGCAGCACGGCTACCACATCACGCGCGTCGGTTATACCGGCGTCTGGCCGATCGGCCTTTACACCAAGAAGTACAAATCGGTCGCAGAGATCCCGGAAGGCGCCGTCATCGGCGTGCCGAACGATCCCTCGAACGAAGGCCGCGCGCTGCGCGTTCTTCAGAGCGAAGGGCTGATCAAACTGAAGGACGGCACCGGCATTCTCGCAACTGTCGCCGACGTCACCGACAATCCGAAGAAGATCGACATCAAGGAGCTCGACGCAGGCATCGTCGGCCGTTCGATCGACGATCTGGACGCCGGTGTCGTCAACACCGACTGGGCGCTGAAAAGCGGCCTTTCTCCGGCCGAGCGCATTGCGCAGGAGCCGATCGCCGACAATCCGTATCGCAACTTCATCGCCGTCAAGGACGACAATAAGGATGCCGACTGGGTCAAGACGCTCGTGTCTTCCTATCAGAACGACACCGTCAAGGCCGAGTTCGACAAGGTCTACAAGGGGACGGGTCTCAGCGCCTATTGATCGGAAACAGGGCCGGGGTTAAGGCCCGCCGAGAGGCGGTCCGGGCGTTTCTTGCCCGGGCCGCCTTCAGTCTTTGTAAGGAAAAGCACATGAATTCCTTTGTTTCCACCGCAGCGATCGAGGCACGGCCGCAAGTAGCGACAGGCGAAGAGGTGGTGAGGCTGACCGACGTGAAGCGGCGATTCGGAACCACGCCCGCCCTTGATGGTATTTCGCTGACGGTGACGAGGGGCGAGGTCCTTGGCATCATCGGCCGCAGCGGCGCCGGCAAATCGACGCTGATCCGCTGCCTGAACGGCCTGGAGCGCGCCGACAGCGGCAAGATCCTGATCGAAGGCCGCGACATCACGGCGCTTGCCGAACAGGAATTGCAGCCGCTGCGCCGCAGCATCGGCATGATCTTCCAGCATTTCAACCTGCTGTCCGCCAAATCAGTCGAAGAGAACGTCGCGCTGCCGCTGAAGATCGAGGGCATCGCCAGGAACGAACGTTTGCGAAGGGCACATGAGCTGCTCGATCTCGTCGGGCTTGCCGACAAGGCGAAGGCCTACCCCTCATCGCTCTCCGGCGGCCAGAAACAGCGAGTCGGCATCGCCCGCGCGCTCGCGGCGCGCCCGGCGCTCCTCTTGTCCGACGAGGCGACATCGGCGCTCGACCCTGAGACGACCCGGTCGATCCTGGCATTGCTCAAGGACATCAACCGCAAGCTCGGCCTGACCATTCTGCTGATCACCCATGAAATGGAAGTAGTGCGCGGCATTGCCGATCGCGTGGCCGTCATCGATGCCGGGCGGATCGTCGAGGAGGGGCAGGTCTGGTCGGTCTTTGCCGATCCGCAGCAAACCATCACCAGGAGCCTGCTCGGCGGCATCCGCCCCCAGCTTCCCGATCACATCGCCGGCCGGCTATCTGCGATGGCGGGCAGCGAAGCGATCCTCAGCGTCGATCTCGCCGGGCCGCAAGCGCAGGGTGCTCTGTTTGCCGAACTCTCGGCGGCGCTGCCGCATTCCTTCCGCCTCGTCCATGGCGGCATCGACCATATCCAGAACCAGCCCGTGGCGCGGTTCTTCATCGCCGTTCCCGCACGCGACCCCGCGCTTGCCGGAAAGGTCGAACAATTTCTGACGGCCCGGTCCGCCCGGGTGGAGGTGCTTGGTTATGACACCGATCATGCTTGAACTGCTTCTTCGCTCGCTGTGGGAGACGGTCCTGATGACCGTCGCCTCGGGCGTGATCTCGCTCGTTGCCGGCCTGCCGCTCGGCCTTGCCCTTGTCGTTACGGCACGTGGCGGCATTGCCGAGAACCTCTGGATCAACCGCGGGCTCGGCGCCGTCATCAACGGCTTCCGGTCTGTGCCCTTCATCATCCTGCTGGTGGCGCTGATCCCGCTGACGCGGCTGATCGTCGGCACGGCGCTCGGCACCTGGGCGGCCATCGTGCCGCTCGCCATCGCAGCGACGCCCTATTATGCCCGCATCGCCGAAGTGTCGCTGCGCGAAGTCGACCGCGGGCTGATCGATGCCGTGCGCGCCATGGGCGGCAACCGCTGGACGATCATCAGCGAAGTGCTGGTGCCCGAAGCGCTGCCCGGCATCGTCGCCGGTTTCACCGTCACGTTGGTGACGCTGATCGGCGCCTCGGCGATGGCCGGGGCGATCGGCGCCGGCGGCCTTGGCGACCTCGCCATCCGCTATGGCTATCAGCGCTTTGAAACCAGCGTGATGATCGCGGTGGTGGCCGTCCTCATCGTTCTCGTCTGCGGCATCCAGTGGTTTGGCGACCGGCTCGTCGCCAAGCTGGACCGCAGATAAGTCAAGGGCGGAAGCGCGCGGCGGGATGAGCGGCGGGCAATCTGCCGTTCCCGCCGCCGAAGAGCTTCTGCCGCAACGGCCCTTCGGCATAGTCCGCTTTGAAGATGCCGCGCTCCTGCAGCACCGGCACCACCAGTTCGACGAAATCGCGCAGGCTCTCCGGCGCCACCGTCCGCGCCAGGTTGAAACCGTCAATGTCGCCTTCCTCGATCCATGCCTGCAGACGATCGGCGATCTGCTCCGGCGAGCCCACCATCGGCTTCATCCGGCTGCCGAGCACCATCTGGTCGACGATCTCTCGTTTCGTCACCGGCTTTGCCGCCTGCTTGGTGATGGCGGCAAGCGCCGATTGATTGGCATTGGTCGAACTCTGGTCGATGACCTCATCCAATTCATACTTCGACAAGTCGATGCCGATGGAGGCGGAGTAATGCGCAAGCGAGGCTTCGACGCTCGCATGGCGGCGATAATCCTCCAATCGGTCCCGCGCTTGGCTCTCCGTGTGCCCCACGACAACGGTGATCAGGTTCAGGATCTTCAATGCGGCTCTGCCGCGGCCGAACATCTCCGCCTTCGCCCGGAGCGCATCGACGGTCGGCCGGGCCGCCCCCGGGTTGGGGCTCGCGATGAAGACACATTCGGCGTGGCGGGCGGCGAAATCCTGCCCGCGGGCCGAAGCGCCGGCCTGGAAGAGCAGGGGCGTGCGCTGCGGCGAAGGCTCAGCAAGATGAATGCCCTTCATCCGGTAATATTTGCCCTCGTGATTGACAGCGCGCACCTTCGACGGATCGGCATAGATGCCTGATGCCTTGTCGCGCAAAACCGCATCGTCGTCCCAGCTGCCCTCCCAGAGCTTGTAGAGGATCTCGAGATATTCCTCGGCTGCATCGTAACGCGCATCATGTTCCGGCAGCTTGTCGAAACCCATGCTGCGGGCGGCGCTGTCGAGATAACCGGTGACGATGTTCCAGCCGATCCGCCCCTTGGTCAGGTGATCGAGCGTCGACATGCGCCGCGCCAGCAGGAAGGGCGGCTCGTAAGTGGTGTTGACGGTGACGCCGAAACCCAAATGTCTGGTGACATAGGCCATCGCCGAAATCGGGATCAGCGGATCGTTGACGGGGACCTGCGCCGCCGTCTCGATCACCGGCACCGGACTGCCCTTGTAGACATCATAGATGCCGACGATATCGGCGAGGAAGATGCCGTCGAGCTTGCCTTGCTCGGCTGTCCTGGCGAATTCCGTCCAGTAGTCGAGATCGGTATAGCACACCGATTGGTCGCGCGGATGCGTCCACAGGCCGTGGTTGATATGCCCGACGCAATTCATGTCGAAAGCATAGATCTGCATTGTCTTCATCAGACGAGTCCCAAGCCCGGAATAAAAAACAAGGATTGGTATCGCACGGCGATCCGGTGAAATGGTAGGGTGCTAGTGAAAAAGCCGGAGGAAAGGCATGACGAAGAAGACATTGTCGGATTGGGCGGAGCTGGCGCAAAAGGAGTTGCGCACCGCGCCTGAGACGCTGACCTGGCAGACGCCCGAGGGTATTGCCGTCAAGCCGCTCTATACGGCCGAGGATCTCGAGGGCGCCGAGCATCTTGGCTCGCTTCCCGGTTTTTCGCCTTTCACCCGCGGCCCGCGCGCGACCATGTATGCCGGCCGGCCCTGGACGATCCGCCAATATGCCGGCTTTTCGACGGCAGAAGCGTCGAACGCTTTTTACAGGAAGAATCTTGCCGCCGGCCAGAAGGGACTTTCGGTGGCCTTCGATCTTGCCACCCATCGCGGTTATGACAGCGATCATCCGCGCGTCGAGGGTGATGTCGGCAAAGCCGGTGTTGCGATCGACAGCGTTGAGGACATGAAGATCCTGTTCGACGGCATTCCGCTCGGCGATATGTCGGTGTCGATGACCATGAACGGCGCCGTCATCCCGATCCTCGCCTCCTTCATCGTCGCCGGCGAGGAGCAGGGCGTTTCGAAGGCCGATCTATCAGGAACCATCCAGAACGACATCCTCAAGGAGTTCATGGTCCGCAACACCTATATCTATCCGCCCGAACCCTCGATGCGGATCGTTGCCGACATCATCGAATATACGGCAAGGGAGATGCCGAAATTCAACTCGATTTCGATCTCCGGCTACCACATGCAGGAAGCCGGGGCGACGCTGGTGCAGGAACTCGCCTTCACACTGGCCGACGGACGCGAATATGTGCGGGCCGCGATCGCCAAGGGCCTGAACGTCGACGACTTCGCCGGAAGGCTCTCCTTCTTCTTTGCCATCGGCATGAACTTCTTCATGGAGGCGGCGAAACTGCGCGCTGCCCGGCTACTCTGGAGCCGGATCATGGAGGAGTTCCAGCCGAAAAAGGCATCCTCGCTGATGCTGCGCACCCATTGCCAGACCTCCGGCGTCTCGCTGCAGGAGCAGGATCCCTATAACAACATCATCCGCACCGCCTTCGAGGCGATGTCGGCCGTGCTCGGCGGCACGCAATCGTTGCACACCAATTCCTTCGACGAGGCGATCGCGCTGCCGACGGAATTTTCCGCCCGCATCGCCCGCAACACGCAGCTGATCCTGCAGCATGAAACCGGCGTCACCAAGGTGGTCGATCCGCTGGCCGGCTCTTACTACGTCGAGAGCCTGACGAAAGAGCTTGCCGACACAGCCTGGGCGCTGATCGAAGAGGTAGAGGCGCTCGGCGGCATGACCAAGGCCGTCAATGACGGTCTGCCGAAACGGCTGATCGAAGAGGCCGCCGCGCGCCGCCAGGCCGCCGTCGACAAGGGCGAAGAAGTCATCGTCGGCGTCAATCGCTACAGGCTCGACAGCGAGCAGCCGATCGACATTCTGCAGATCGACAACAGCGCGGTCCGCACCGCGCAGATCAAACGCATCGAGGAAACCAAGCGCCGCCGCGACGGCAGCGCCGTGCGCGAGACGCTGGCGGCCCTCGCCGAGACCGCCCGCAGCGGCCGCGGCAACCTGCTCGAAGCCGCGATCGAAGCGGCGCGGGCCCGCGCCACCGTCGGCGAAATATCCGACGCCATGCGCGAGGCCTTCGGCGATCATGCCGCAACGCCTGAGGTCATCGCAGGCGTCTACGGCGAGGCCTATAATGACGAGCCGGAACTCGCCGTTCTCAAGGAGCGCATGACGGAGGTCACGGAAGCGATGGGGCGCCGGCCTAAAATCATGGTCGCCAAGCTCGGTCAGGACGGGCACGACCGAGGCGCCAAGGTGATCGCCTCGGCATTCGGCGATATCGGCTTCGATGTGCTCGCCGGCCCGCTGTTCCAGACGCCTGACGAGGCTGTCGAGTTGGCGTTTGCTGAAAAGGTCAATGTCGTCGGTGTCTCGTCGCTGGCGGCAGGCCACAGGACGCTGTTGCCGCAGCTGATCGACAGGCTGAGGGAAAAGGGCGGTGACGATATCATCGTCGTCTGCGGCGGCGTCATCCCGCGGCAGGACTATGAATTCCTGCACGAACACGGCGTTGCGGCCGTGTTCGGTCCAGGCACCAACGTCCTCGAGGCGGCAAACTCCGTCCTCGACCTGCTGCAGGGCAGGCGGCGAAACCAGTAGCTTAAGCATTTCAGGAAAAGTGCGAAGCGGTTTTCCGCCCGGAAATGCGCAAAATCAAAGAGTCAGAGCAATCCACGCTTTGCGAGGTTGCGCATCAACGCCGAAATGCCGAAGGTCCAGGGTGGGCATTCGGTGGAAAGCCGTACGGTATTGACCAGCGCGCCGAGCCCGGCCGAGGAAATTTCGACGACATCGCCGAGCTTATGGGTGAAGCCCTGCTTCGGCGCGTCGCGATCCTGGGTCGGCGCAAACAGCGTGCCGAGAAAGAGCATGAAACCGTCGGGATATTGATGATGGGGCCCAAGCGTCTGTTTGACGAGATCGGTCGGATCGCGGCTGATCTTTGACATCGAGCTCTTGCCGTTGAGCACGAAACCGTCCTGGCCGGTGACTTTCAGGTCCAGTTCGGCCTTGCGAACGTCGTCCAGACCGTAACCGGCATCGAACAGACGGATGAAAGGACCGATCGAGCAGGAGGCGTTGTTGTCCTTGGCCTTGCCGAGCAGCAGCGCCGAACGACCCTCGACGTCGCGCAGATTGACGTCGTTGCCGAGCGTCGCTCCCTTGATTTCACCGCGGCTGTTGACCGCGAGCACGATTTCCGGCTCGGGATTGTTCCAGGTCGAGATCGGATGCAGGCCGACATCCGCACCCCAGCCGACCGAGGAGAGCACCGGCGCCTTGGTGAAGACTTCTGCATCGGGGCCGATGCCGACTTCGAGATATTGCGACCACATGCCTTCGTCGATCAGGGCCTGCTTGACCTTGGCGGCCTCCGGCGAACCGGCCTTCAGATTGGTGAGGCTGCCGCCGATCAGCGTGCTGACGCGCTCGCGGATCGAAGCGGCGCGATCCGGATTGCCGGCGGCCTTCTCCTCGATGACTCGCTCGATCATCGACTGGGCGAAGGTGACGCCGCAGGCCTTGACCGCCTGCAGGTCGACAGGTGCAAGCAGAAAAGGGCGTGTTTCATCAGGCGTTCCGGTGCTGTTGGCAGCGATCTCCTCCAGGGAGCCGATCGCCTTACCATCTGCGGCGCGGGCGAAGCCTGCAGCATCGTCTTTTTCGAGCAGGGCGCTCAGCGTCGGCGCCTCGCGCGAGGTGATGTCGAACAGCGAGCCCTCCCGCAGCGTCACGACACTCGGCCCGGCAACCTCGGGGGACCAGACGCGGCCGACAAAAAGACCATCCGAAGCGGCGGCATCGAGAAGAGGATGAGACATGGTGATCTTCCGTCACAGCGAGCGGGGAGCGCTCTTTGAAATTTTTGGGGTCATTGCCGCCCTCCAGCCCGACGGCGGCCGAAATCGATCACATCCATGGAGATCGGGCAAGATAGGCTGAGGAAAAAGACTTTCGTCCGAAAGGATCGAACGGGCCCGATCTGGGGAAATCCCACTCGCAAAAGCTCGCAAAATAACTATTTAGATACAAATTAATCGTTATATTTCATATATTTAATTCGTGGGATAGGCATTTTAATCGTTGATCTTGCCTTGACAGGCGCCGGCTTTCGTTATCTGTTTTGCCCGACATGGAGGATGCCGGCCGCAGCCGGTGCTCAGAAAAGTCCCAGGAGGATATTGCAGCGATGTTGAGATTTGCCGTCGTCGGAATCGACCATGGGCATACGTTCGATCACGTGAAGGGATTGCTTGCCTCGGGCGGCGAGTTCGTCGGCTATTGCCCGCAGACTTCAGTGCCGGCATTGCGCGAGGCATTCGAGAAGACCTATCACGATGCGCCACAGATCGACCGAGAAAAGTTGTTCGACGATCCGTCGATCGATGTCATCTGCATTGCCGCGATCCCGCGCGACCGCGCCGGGCTTGCCGTCCGGGCGATGAAAGCGGGCAAGGATGTGATGACCGACAAGCCCGGCGTGACGACCTTCGCCCAATTGGAAGAGATCAGGCGGACCGTCGCCGAGACCGGCAAGATCTTCTCGATCTGCTTTTCCGAGCGTCATTGCGTGCGCTCCGCCGTCAAGGCCGGCAAACTCGTCGCCGAAGGCGCGATCGGCAAGGTGATCCAGACGCTCGGCGTCGGCCCTCATCGGTTGCAGCTGCCGACCCGGCCGGACTGGTTCTTCGATCCCGAAGCCTTCGGCGGCATCATCGTCGATATCGCCTCGCATCAGGTCGACCAGTTCCTGTTCTATACCGGTTCGACCACAGGCGAAGTCATCGCAAGTTCGATCGGCAATTTCGGCATGCCCGACAAGCCTGATTTCCAGGATTTCGGCGAGGTGCTGCTGCGCTCCGACAGGGCGGCGGGTTATGTTCGCGTCGACTGGTTTACGCCGGAGGCGTTGCCGACTTGGGGCGACGGCCGCCTCACCATCCTCGGCACCGAAGGTTATATCGAACTTCGCAAATATATCGATGTTGCCGGCCGGCCGGGCAAGGATCACCTGTTCCTGGTCAACGGCAAGGAAATGACCCACATCGATTGCAGCGATGAAAAGCTCGACTATTTCGATGCTTTCACCGCCGATGTCGGCAACCGAACGCAGACGGCGATGACGCAGGATCACGTTTTCGAAGTCTGCCGCCTTTCGCTCGAAGCCCAGACGAAAGCCGCGCGGATCGGCGCTCGCTGAGGAGGATATCATGACCAGGAAATTGCGCGTCGGTGTCATCGGCGCAGGCATTGCCGCGCGGCATCTGGCCGGCTTCGGCTGGAACAAGGATCTCTTCGAGGTTCCCGTGCTCTGCTCGCTCGATGAGGAGCGCGGCAGGGCGCTGTGCGAGGAATACGGTATTGGCGAATATACCCAGGATACGGATGGGCTGTTTGCTCGCGACGATCTCGACATCATCGACATTTCTACGCCGCCGAGTTCGCATTTCGAACTCTGCCGCAAGGGCATCGAATCCGGCAAACATGTGATCTGCGAGAAGCCGCTGTTCGGCTCGATCGCCGAGGTCGACGAGATGGGCCGCATCCTCGCCCGTTTCGCCGGCAGGAAGCTGATGCCGATCTTCCAGTATCGCTACGGCTCCGGCCTGCAGAAGCTGAAGCTGCTGATTGAAAACGGCCTTGCCGGCAAGCCGTTCCTGACGACGATCGAGACCCATTGGTGGCGCGGGCCGGATTATTACGCCGTGCCGTGGCGCGGCAAATGGGCGACCGAACTCGGCGGTGGCCTTCTCGGCCACGCGATCCATGCCCATGACATGCTGAATTATGTGCATGGCCCCTGCGCCGAGGTGTTTTCCTATGGCGCGACGCTGGTCAACCCGATCCAGGTCGAGGATACGGCGGCCCTTTCAGTAAAGATGCAGAACGGCTCGCTGGCGACGCTGTCGATGACACTCGGCTCGCGCAAGGAGATCTCGCGGCTGCGCTTCTGCTTCAGCGATCTCGTCGCCGAAAGCATCCTCGAACCCTATACGATGGGCCGCGATCCCTGGGTCTTCACGGCGGGAACCGAGGAGCATCAGGCGAAAATCGACGCGGCGCTCGCCGCCTATGTGCCCGGCGAGGACGGTTACACCCGTCAGTTCGAACTTTTCCATAAGGCGGTTGTCGACGACAAGGAGCCGCCGGTGACGCTGCAGGATGCCCGCAATTCGCTGGAACTGGTGACGGCCGCTTATTTCTCGCAGCGCACCGGCCAGCCGACGCCGATGCCGATCGCCGCCGATCATCCGCTCTACCGATCGTGGCTTCCGGACGAAGAACGGCGCCCGGCCACAGGCTGAGCGGGGAGGGCGCTCTATGCTGAAATCCTTCGAGCATGTCGGCATGACGGTCAGCGACATGGACCGCACGGTCGATTTCTACTGCGGCCTGCTCGGCTTGCGCCTGCATCTGCGCAAAGTCATGGCCGACGGCGGAGAGATCGCCTTTCTCGATGCCGGCGGCGGCATGCTCGAAATCGTCGCACCGGCGGGCGGTGCGGCAAGGGCGGTGGATGTGCCTGATGGTACAGCCGGCCTGCGCCATCTGACCTTCCTGTTCGACAGTGTCGATGAGACCTTCGCCCGACTGGAAAAGGCCGGCGTCCAGATCAAGGAGCGGCCGCGCCTGGCTATCAATGCCGAGGTGCTGCACAAGGTCGCCTTCCTGCGTGATCCCGACGGCATTCAGATCGAGCTCGCCGAAAAAAAGTAGGCCGTCAGCGCTGACCCGGCCTGCCGATCGCCCTGGTTCGTGCGATCAGCCCTGTCAGGAGAAGCGCGACAAGCCGGTTGAACATCGTCGTCATTCTTCGCTCCCGTCGCTCAGCTCGCCAATTTGGCGCGGATATAGGTACGCCAGCCGCCGAGCGCGGTGATATCCTCAGCGTCCTTCACCGCATGTGCTTCGCAAAGAAAACCGGAAATGCTCTTGCCGTCGCTGAGCGCCACTTTTCCGATTCCGAGCGGCGCCGGGATCTTTTGGACGAAGCACCCGAAAGCATCGGCGGGCAGCGCCCAGACCTCAACCTCCAGACCGCGACCCGTGTGGCCGGGTTCGCGAACGAGGCCTGGCTTCGGCGGCACCGTATCCGGCAGCACGAAGAGACGGTATTCGCCAGTTGTGTTGCAGGTCCTGATCAGCCGCCCGCCGGCGCCGGTCAGCTCATGATTGAGCGGCATGCCGGTCAGATGCGCACCGACGACGACGATCTCAACGAGGCCGTCATCGACAGCCGCAACGCGGCTGGCTTCGGGGATGGCCGCCTGCCTGTCGATGCCCACGCCAGAGCTTGCTGCGCGATGCAGCGCATCGGCCAGCGGCGCCAGCGCATCGTCGGTGAAAGCAGGCGCAATCACGGTAACGCCGCCCGGCAAGCCATCTTTTCCGAAGCCAGCCGGAACGGCGATCGCCGCGCAATCGAGCAGGTTGACGAAATTGGTATAACGGCCGAGACGACCGTTCAGCACCACAGGATTGGCGAGCATGTCAGAGACCGTGTAAGTGGTCGGTGCGGTCGGCAGCAGAAGCACGTCGGCCTTTTCCCATTCGGCTTCGGTCTTGCGGCGCAACTCTTCCAGGCGGTAGCGGCCGTTGAAGGCCTCGACCGCGGTCTTGCCCCTGGCACCCTCGATAATCCCCCGCACCGTCGGGTCGAAATCGGCCGCGTTCGTGGCGAGGAAGGTCTGGACCGCCGCCAGACGTTCGGCAACCCACGGCCCGTCATAAAGGAGAGCGGCGGCCTCGCGGAACGGCGCGTAATCGAAAGGCACGATGGTCGCGCCGAGCGCTTTTGCCCGCTCGATGGCCTGATCGTAAAGCGCCTCCACTTCCTTATCGCCAAAGAATTCCCGCTCGGCGCCGGCCAAAACGCCGATGCGCAAGCCCGATACCGGCAAGTTCATCGGCTTGGCGCGGCGCGAGAAGGGATCGGCGGCGTCGAAACCCTCCGCAACCTTGCGGATGGCAACGCCGTCACCGACGGTCGTGGCAAAGATCGTAATGCAGTCGACACTCTTGCAGGCCGGAACGACGCCGGTGTTCGGCAGAAGACCTGGAGTCGGCTTGATGCCGACCAGATTGTTGAAGGCGGCCGGCACGCGGCCGGAGCCCGCCGTATCCGTACCGAGCGCGAAGGCGGCTAGGCCGGATGCTACCGTGACGGCCGATCCGGAACTCGAACCGCCGGAGATATAAGCCGCATCGAAAACCGAACGCGGCGCGCCATAGGGCGAGCGCGTGCCGTTGAGGCCGGTGGCGAACTGGTCGAGATTGGTCTTGCCGATGATGATGGCACCGGCTGCTTTCAGCCGCGCAACGACGGTCGAATCCGCCTCCGGCCGATACGTGTAGGCCGGGCAGGCGGCGGTCGTCGGCAAGCCGGCGGCATCGATATTGTCTTTCACGGCGAAGGGCACGCCCCAGAGCGGCAGACTGTTTGCCTCAGGCGCGCGTGCCATCAGCGCCCGGGCGGCAGCGCGCAGCTCCTCGTCCGGCACCGGGGTGATGAAGATCGCCGGATCTTTCGACGCGGCGCGGCGGGCGATCACCTCTTCTATGGCATCGAGCGGCGTCAGGCCGGATTGATAGGCGGCGCGAAGGCTTGAGAGATCGAGAATGGTCGGCAGCATGTCAGCATTCCTCCAGGACGACGATGATGTCGCCGGCTTTGACGTTTCTTCCCGGCCCGGCCCGCAGCTCACGGACGTGGCCTGCCGCATGGGCGGTGACGTTGATTTCCATTTTCATCGATTCGATGATGGCAAGTGTATCGCCGGCCGCAACCGCGGCGCCCGGCTCGACCAGCAGTTTCCAGATATTGCCGGGCACGGCGCTGGCAACACCGAAGCAGCCGTCGGGAATATCCCCGTCCGGACTTTCGCCCGCTCCTTCGTCGGTGACGAAGCTGTCGAGCCCGGCCTCCTTCCAGCGCTGGCGTTCGGCATCGAATGCAGCCTGCTGCATCGTCTTGAAGCGACCGATCGATTCCGAGTTCGCCTGCAATTCCTTCTCATAAGCCGCATAGGAGAATTCCGTCTCCTCGATCCTGATGGGGTAGCCGCCATGCGGGAAGGCGGCGCGCGCCTCCGTCAATTCCCCGTTGCTCACCGGGAAAAAGCGGATCTGGTCGAAGAAGTTGAGCAGCCATGGCTTGCCCCTGGCAAAGGCCGGCGTCTCCCGCCAAGTGTTCCACACCTGGATGGTTCGGCCGAAGAGCTGGTAACCGCCCGGTCCCTCCATGCCGTAAATGCACATATAGGCGCCGCCGATCCCGACGGCATTTTCCGGCGTCCAGGTGCGGGCCGGATTGTATTTGGTCGTGACGAGCCGATGGCGCGGATCGGTCGGTGTTGCAACCGGTGCCCCGAGGTAGACGTCGCCGAGACCGAGCACGAGGTAACTTGCATCGAAGACGATGTCGCGCACCGCCTGCTCGTCGGGAAGACCGTTGATGCGGCGGATGAACTCGATATTCGACGGGCACCACGGCGCGTTCGGGCGCACGAGCTCCTGATACTTCCGCATCGCAAGTTCCGCATCCGGATCGTTCCAGGAGAGCGGCAGATGCACGATGCGGCTCGGCACCGTGACATCCTGCGCCGCCGGCAGCGTCGCTTCGATTTCGAAGAGCAACCCCAGTAGCCGCTTTCGTGTCAGCTGCGTGCCGTCGTAATGGATCTGCAGAGAACGGATGCCGGGGGTCAGATCAACGACGCCGGGAAGACGCGCCTCGACGACCGCCTGCATCAATAGATGCACCCGCAGCCGGAGCGCGATATCGAGCGTCATCGGCCCATATTCGACAAGCAGATTGTCGTCCCCCTGGCGGCGGTAGACGACAGAAACCGGGCCATCCTCGCTGGTACCAACGATCGGCGAACCCGTCTCTTCCACGCCCCGACGCACACCCGGGCCGGCGATCGGGTCTTGCGGGCGCGCCACCGCGTGAAAACTGATGCGGTCGCCGGGCTTGAACTGACCCATCTTCCACTGCTCATCGCGGGCGATCACCGCGGGGCAGACGAAGCCGCCGAGGCTCGGACCGTCAGGGCCGAGAATGATCGGCATATCGCCGGTGAAATCGATCGCTCCGATCGCATAGGCATTGTCGTGGAGGTTGGAGGGGTGCAGCCCCGCCTCGCCGCCATCGCGGCGCGCCCAAACCGGCGCCGGACCGATAAGGCGCACACCGGTGCGGGCGCTGTTGAAATGCACCTCGTAAGCCGTCGAGAACAGCGTCTCGATATCGCTATCCTCGAAAAAGTCGGGCGCACCGTGCGGGCCATAGACGACGCCGACATCCCATTCACGCGTCAAGGCGGCAGGCTCCGTCGCCGGTCTCACCAGTTCGGCTGGCGCCTGCCGGGCAAAACGCAGCACATGCCCTGTCTTCAGCGTACCGGTGGCATTGCCGCCGAACTGGCCGAGGCCGAACGTCGCCCGCGAACCGAGCACGACGGGTGCAGCAAAACCGCCGGCGACGGCGAGATAGGCGCGCTGCCCCGGTCCTTCGATCGTACCGATCGACAGAACCTGGCCGGCCCGGATCATGACCGGCTCGTCATGCGGCAGCCTTATGCCATCGCATGTCATTGGCATGCAGGCACCGGCCAGCGCGATCGTCTGGTCGGCATAAAACCGCACCGTCGGGCCGGAAACCGTCAATTCGAGCGCAGCCGTCACATCGCTATTGCCGACCAGCCGGTTGGCATGGCGGAACGAGCGCTCGTCCATCGGACCGCTCGGCGGTACGCCGACATGCCAGAGGCCAAGCCGGCCCGGCAGTTCCTGAATGCTCGATTGCGCGCCCGGCGCCAATACTTCGACGACATCAGGAACGAAGGCGAAATCGCGCAGCGCCATCGTTGCCACCTTGGCGCCGGCAAGCAGTTCGGAAGCGGCAATGGCCTTGAGATAATCGAGATTGGTCTCGATGCCCGATATCGATGTCGCAGCAAGTGCTGCCTTCAGTTTCTCGATCGCCGCCGGCCGGTCTTCCGCCGCCACGATCAGCTTGGCAAGCATCGGGTCGTAAAAGGGGGTCACCTCGGTTCCCGTCTCGATCCCGCCGTCGACGCGGGCATTGTCGGGGAAGATGACTTCGGTCAGCAAGCCGGCGCTCGGGCGGAAATCGGCATGCGGCATTTCGGCATAGATCCGCATTTCGATCGCCGCGCCCTTCGGCGTCAGGTCCCTAGCGCCGGAGAGCACGTCCTCGCCTGCCGCCTGCCGGATCATCCATTCGACGAGATCGATGCCGAAGACGGCTTCCGTGACAGGATGCTCGACCTGCAGGCGGGTGTTGACCTCGAGGAAATAGAATTCTTCGCGCTGGGGATCATAGATAAATTCGACAGTGCCGGCCGATTCATAGGAGACCGAGCTTCCCAAATCGACCGCCGCCTTGTGCAGCCGCGCCCGAGTTTCGGCGGAAAGGCCGGGAGCAGGGGTTTCTTCGACGACCTTCTGGTTCCGCCGCTGCAGCGAGCAGTCGCGTTCGCCGAGCGCGATCACTCTGCCCTTGCCGTCGCCGAAGATCTGCACCTCGACATGGCGCGCTTGCGCAACGAAGCGCTCGATGTAGACGCGCGCATCGCCGAAGCTGGCACGGGCGGTCCGCTGCACGCTTTCGAAGGAGGCGGTAAGGCTTGCCGCATCGGCGCAAAGCTGCATGCCGATGCCGCCGCCGCCGGCTGTGCTTTTCAGCATGACGGGGTAACCAACGGTCTCGGCCGCCGAAAGCGCCGCTTCGACGCTCTGCAACAGATCGGTGCCGGGCAGCAGCGGCACGCCGCTCGCTTTCGCCAGTTGGCGCGCCGTATGCTTCAGGCCGAAGGCCGACAGATGTTGCGGCCGCGGACCAATGAAGGCGATGCCTTCGGCGGCGAGCCGTTCGGCAAAGCCGATATTCTCCGAGAGGAAACCATAGCCCGGGTGAACGGCCTCAGCACCGGTCGCCTTGCAGGCGGCGATGACGGCATCGACATCAAGATAGCTTTCGGCAGCAGGCGCCGGGCCGAGGCGCACGGCCTGGTCGGCGATCAGCGCCGGCTTTGAGAACCGATCAGCATCGGAATAGACGGCAACCGAGGCGATGCCCATCCTCTTCAATGTCCGGATGACTCGGACGGCGATTTCGCCACGATTGGCGATAAGGACCTTGGTGAACATCGATCAGTCCTCGCCGTCCCAGATCAGCACCCGGATTGGCGTCGGATCGAAGCCGTTGCAGGGATTGTTGATCTGCGGGCAGTTGGAGATGACGCAGAGCACGTCCATTTCCGCCACCAGCTCGACGTAATCACCCGGTGCGGAAATGCCGTCGACGATGGTCATCTCGCCATTCGGTTTGATCGGCACGTTCATGAAGAAGTTGATGTTCGGCACGATGTCGCGCTTGCTCATGCCGTGCCTGGTCACCTCGAGCACAAAATTGTCGCGGCAGGCATGCAGATATTTCGTGCCGTGGCCGAAGCGCACGGTATTGCTCTCGCAGGAGCAGGCGCCGGCTGACGTATCATGACGGCCGCAGCTGTCGGCTGTCATGACAAGCATGACGTTGCCTTCGTTTGAGATGATCCTCGTACCGGTGCCGATATAGGCGCCTGCCTGCGCCCGCATCGTATCCTGGTTGGAATAACGCTCGGCAAAGTCATCGGCACGGTAGAACAGCGTGTCGATTGCCTGCTGGCCGTAGCTGTCCTCGATGCGGATCGTCTGGCCCTTGCGGACGATACCGGACCACGGCGCCTCGGCTGCGATGAAATGGTCCTGCACGGCGTTGTCGAGGCTGCGCGAAGCTGAAGTCTTGATGAAATCGGTCATTGTCATCCTCCCTCAGGCCAGCATCGAAGCGTTGTTTTTGAAGCCGCGAAGAGCTTCGGCGGTCGCCGTGCGGGACAGGTCGTCGACTGCAGGCGCTGCTGCTCGAAAGCGCGTGACGATAACAGGCTTCGGCTGATAGACCGGGTCGGGATCGAGCGGATGCGGGCAATTCGAAAAGCCGACGATCATGTCCATCTCAGCGCGCAGCTCGGCATAATCGCCGCTGTTGGAGCGCTTGCCGTGCCAGTGGAAGCCGCCGTCATCATCGACGCGGACGGGGGCGAAGAGATTGAGAATCGCAGGAATGTCGCGCCTGGCGAGGCCAAGCTTGCCGGCGGCGAGCACGAGATTGTCGCGGGTGTTGCGCGTGTTGGCGCCCGGATATTTCGCAGCATTCGAAGCTGCCGTCGAGCCGCCCATCAGGCAATCATGGGCGCCCGAACTGTCCTCGATCAGCGAAAACATCACCCGGCCCATATCCGAGAAGATAACGCGCCCCTTTCCGAGGGCAGTCGTCCACTGCACCTTGACCGTGTCGACGAGATTGAGCCGCTCGCTGGTTTCGGTAGCGTTCCAGGCGACGAGCGCCACGGTCGATCCGCCTTCGCCCTGATCGATGCGGAGCGCCTCGCCGCGCTTCAGCGCGGTTGACCAGTACCAGCCGCCGGGGATGGTTTCCTGATGGATGATCGCAGCAGCTTCGATTGCAGGAGCGGGCAGGGGGCTCGGCGCCGGCAGGGCTTTCGGTGCGAATTCCAGCCCCTTCTTCTGATGTTCCTCGTAACGCTGCCGGTTAGCGGCAATCTCTTCGGGCGAACGCCTGACATGCATCATGGTTTTTCTCCTGACGGACTGGAAGCCGGGTCGTCCCGGCGAAGGCCCAGAGAAATGACCGGGCCGTCCCGGTCGGGGCTGAAGACGGGGGGCGCGCCGGCAAGTCTCGGCGGCCAAATCGAAATATCCTTGGTGATCGTCGCGCCGTAGCGCTGCTTCTCCTCCGGGCGGTCACGCCGGCGCTCGAAGGCGACGACGCGTGTTGCCAGCGTGAAGGCCTCGCGCATGTCATGCGTCACCATGACGACGGTCATCTGCGTTTCGTGCCAGAGCCGCTTCATCAAGGTGTGAATCTCGGCGCGGATGCCGGGATCGAGCGCGCCGAAAGGCTCGTCGAGCAGCAGCACTTTCGGCTTCATGATCAGCGCCTGCGCCAGCGCCAGGCGCTGCTGCATGCCGCCGGAAAGCTGTGCCGGATATTTGTCCTCGGCGCCGGAAAGGCCGACTTCGGCAATCAACCGCCGTGCCTCGTCGACGGCGCTGCGTCGGGCAGCACCGAAGAGCTTTGCCTTGTAGCGCGAAGTGGAAAGCTCGCGGCCGAGCAGCACGTTACCGAGCACGGTCAGATGCGGAAAGACCGAATAACGCTGGAAGACGACGCCGCGGTCCGGCCCCGGCTCTTGCGGCAGCGCTTCGCCGTCAAGCCGGATTGCGCCCCGTGTCGGCCGTTCCTGGCCGAGCAGCATGCGCAGAAACGTCGTCTTGCCGCAGCCGGACGGGCCGACAAGGGCGACGAAGGCACGCGAGGCGACGGTCAGCGACACGTCTTCGAGTACGATCTGGTCGCCATACTCCTTCCAGACCTTCTCGATCACCAGTTCGCTCATGCCTGCTTCTCCAGTTCCGACCAGGGGAAGACGGCGATGCGGATGCGATCGAGGATGTAGTTCATGACCACGGCGAGCAGCGTAATCCAGACGACATAGGGAAAGATGATGTCCATCGAGAGGTAGCGGCGCACGAGGAAGATGCGGTAGCCGAGGCCGGAATCCGACGAGATCGCCTCGGCCGCGATCAGGAACAGCCAGGCCGGACCGAGCTGAAGTCTGAGGCAAGTGATCAGCCGGGGCAGGACCTGCGGCAGCACAACGCGAAGGCCGATCTGCCAGGAGGAGCCGCCGAGCGTTTCAGCCTTGACGATCTGTTCGCGCGGCAGTTCCAGCGCCTTCAGCGCAAGGTCGCGGATCATCGTCGGCGCGACGCCGATGACGATCAGCGCGATCTTCGAAGCTTCGCCGAGCCCCATGGCGATGAAGAGGATCGGCAGCAGCGCCAGTGGCGGCACCATCGAGATGACGGCGACGAAGGGGGAGAGCAGCGCCCTGAGATACGGCAGCATGCCGATCAGCATGCCGATGACGAGCGCAGTGATCGTCGAGATGCCGAGGCCGGCAAACAGCCGGATCAGGCTCGCACCGCTATCGGACCACAGCAGATATTGGCCGGTACGCGGATCAGCGATGAAGGCAAGACGGTCGATCGCGTCGGCAAAACCGGCAAGACCGGGCAACAGCTTGTCGTTGGCGTTTTCCGCCAGTCGTGCCGCCGAGCCGAAAGTGTAGGCAACGATCAGCAGCACGAAGGGCAGCAGCGTCAAGGCAAGCTGCGCGCCCCGGCTCGGCCTCGTGTTGATCCAGCGCATGGGGAAAGCTCCGCTGATGAAAGGTTGGGCGGCGCGGTCAGGACCGCACCGCTGCTTGGACATTGCTCAGAGCGAACTGTCGGCGGCCGCCTTCATGTAGGTCTCGGTGAAGCGCAGCTTGATGTTGCCGCTGTCGCCCAGAACCTTGCCGTCGGGCATTTCGATGCCGATAACGTCGGCCGACGGCGCGCCGCTGCCGAGCAGACCCTTTTCGAACAGGAAGCTGCGGACGAGATCCATGGTCTTCGGCAGGCTGCCCGAGGCGGTAAAAGCCACGGCATCGGCCGGCTTGGCGAACAGCTTGGTGGCTGCAAGCTGGGATTCGAAACCCTTGAGATCGGTGCCTGATGCCTGGCCCATCGCCTCACGCGCAGCCTTGCCGTCGGCGCTGTCGGCGGTCAGGAGCGCTGCGGTTTCATACCAGATGCCGGCGAGCGCCTTGCCGAAATTCGGGTTGTCCTTCAGCACGCCGGTGTTGGCGACCATCAAGTCGATGATTTCACCCGGCACCTGCGAGCTGTCGAACACCTTCTTCGCCGTGGGGTCCTCGAGTATGGTCGAGACCAGCGGGTTCCAGGTGACGACCGCCGTCACGTCAGCCGTCTTGTAAGCGGCGACCATGTCTGCATCGGAGGTGTTGACCACTTTCACATCGCGCTCGGTCATCTTGATGCTCTCCAGCGCGCGGGCCAGCAGATAATGCGAGACGGAGAATTCGACGAGATTGACGCTCTGGCCTTTGATGTCGGCAAGGCTCGCCTTGTCCTTGAGGATGACGGCATCATTGCCGTTCGAGAAGTCGCCGACGATCACAGCTGTGGTATCGACGCCGCCGGCCGCCGGGATCGACAGGCCGTCCATATTGGTAAGGGTCACGGCGTCGAAGGCGCCGGCGGTATACTGGTTCATCGATTCGACGTAGTCGTTGAACTGGGTGACCTCGATCTTGATGCCGTATTTGTCTGCCCATTTCTTGACGATGCCGTGATCGGCCGCGTAACCCCACGGCATCCAGCCGACATAGATCGACCAGGCGACCTTGAAATCTGTCTTCTGTTCGGCCTTCGCGATGGCGCTGTGCCCGAGCGTCAGGGATGCCGTCAGCGCGGCTATCGATAGGATTTTCGAAAAAGTCTGCATTGAAATTCCCCTTTGCTTTTCTTCAAAAGGGATCGGCAATGACCATCGTGCCGCCAATCCCTTGGCTTACGAGGTCTCCCGGGCTTTTATCCCGCCGTGCACCCGACGGGATGTCTCCCCCGCCGGTGGCAGCTCTCGGACCAGCCGCGCCTTGCGACGCCGGAACCCTAGCCACCAACTCTGCAACTATCGAAGCAAAGGCTGTGCCAAACTGTAAATCATTGATTTCATTAATATATCTCTGGCATTATCTCTCGCAGCAAATACATAGTGCATGCACTTGCACAGAAAATGTGCGCATTCTGCCGCCGCCTTAGGCGTTGACGTCTTTCCGCTCACAAGAAAGGCAAGCAGCAAGCAGAACTCGTAGAATGCCGAATTGCGACACGCCCTAGTTTCGGAAGGCGCCGGCGGGAATCGTCGTCACCAGTCGGATATCGCGACGGAAGTCCGATGGCGACATGCCGGCGATATGGCGGAAGGATTTGTTGAAGGCGCTGATCGAGCCGAAGCCGCTGTCCATGGCCACCTGCAGCACGTTGGCGCCCTCGCTCATCAGCATCGCCTGGGCACGTGACAGCCGCAGCAGCGTCACATATTTGCTGAGGGTCATACCGGTCGTTCGCTTAAACAGGTTCATCGCATATTTCGGATGCAGGTCGGCGGCGCGGGCGATATCGACCGAATCGATATCCTGCAGGAAATTGGCGGCGATGAAATCGCACATGCGCGCGACGCTGCGCGAGGAATGCGGATGCGGCTGATCACTTTCGAGACTGACAGCCGTTTTCGACGTCGTCATCGAATAAGGTTCGAGCGCGATGCGCTCGATACGCAGCAGCAACTCGTCGACGGCGTGCTGGGCCTTGGCGGGATTGCCTGAGTTGGCATAGCGGAACCAGCGAGCGAAATTGTCGATGTCGGCCGCATCGGTTGCCGACGTCAGCAATGTCTCGCCCTTCATCAGTCGGCTGGAAATGCTGATCGGCAGGCGCAGCCGGAAGAAATAGACGAGCGGCAGGTGCGCCCCCGCATAGAGCGAATCGTCCGAGGATTCGTCCATCTGATGCGGCTGCCCACCCCAGAAGAGGCACATTTCGCCGGCGTTAAGCCGGAATTCGTGGTCGCTCATGCGATAGTGCACGCTTCCGCGAATCACGTAGTTGACCTCGACCTGCGCGTGCCAGTGCGGCATGGCCATGATCGGCGGATGGGCATGAAACATCTGCAGCGCTGTCGGCGAACCCTCGATGCTGCTCGCTCCGGGCTGATAGATTGCACGCACTCCGACCTTACTTTCCGCCAAATCCATATTCCCTTTTTAGGAGACAGCCGCTCCCTGACAGTTAGTTTAACCGGGTTCGTAAGATCGGCAATTGAAAAGGGAGGATTTTCAATGCGCTTCAAACTTCTGGCTGCCACCACAGCCGTTGCACTGCTAGCTTCCGGCTCCGCATTCGCTGAGTCGGCCAATCTGACTATCTGGAGCTGGAATGTCGCCGCGTCGGCATTGAAGTCCACGCTTCCGGGCTTCAACAAACAGTTCCCCGATATCAAGATCACCGTCGAGGACCTCGGCAACAGCCAGGTCTTCGACAAGACGCTGGCTGCCTGCGCTGCCGGCGGCGACGGCCTTCCCGATATTGTCAGCATCGAGAATTTCGAAGCTGAAATCTTCTGGAGCCGTTTCCCGGATTGCTTCGCCAATCTGAAGGAGCTCGGCTATACGTCCGAGATCCAGGCGAAATTTCCTGACTTCAAGCGCACCGAGCTCGAAGTCGGCGATGTCGCCTACGCCATGCCGTGGGATTCCGGTCCTGTCGCCGTCTTTTACCGCCGCGACATGTACGAAAAGGCCGGTGTCGATCCGAGCACGATCAGCACCTGGGACGATTTCATCGCCGCCGGCAAAAAGATTTCCGCCGCCAATCCCGGCGTCGTCATGGCCCAGGCCGATTTCAACGGCGACAGCGAATGGTTTCGCATGATCGCCAACGAACAGGGCTGCGGCTATTATTCGACCGACGGCCAGAATATCACCATCAACCAGCCGGCCTGCGTCGCCTCGCTGCAAAAGGTGAAGGAAATGAAGGACGCCGGCACGCTGACGGCGGCCAACTGGGACGAAAAGATCCAGGCCAATACCGCCGGCAAGGCCGCGAGCCAGCTGTATGGCGGCTGGTACGAGGGCACCGTGCGCTCGACCTCTCCCGATCTCAAGGGCAAGTGGGGCGTTTACAGGATGCCGAGCCTGACGGCCGACGGCCCGCATGCGGCCAATCTCGGTGGTTCGTCGCTCGCCATTTCGGCGACTTCGGCCAACAAGGAAGCCGCCTGGAAATTCGTCAACTACGCGCTGGGCACCAATGAGGGCCAGATTACCATGCTGAAGGAATTCGGCCTGGTGCCGTCGCTGCTTTCGGCCGAGAAGGACCCCTTCATCAGCGAACCGCAGCCCTATTGGGGCGGCCAGAAGGTCTGGGCCGATATCCTGGCGACGCTGCCGAAGATCGTGCCGAGCCGCGGCACCGCTTTCCAGAGCGATGCTGAAGCCATCTTCAAGGCAACACAGACGAAGTTCTTCGCCGGCGGTTATCCCGACGCGAAGGCAGCCCTCGACGATGCTGCCAAGCAGATCGCTTCGGCGACCGGGCTTCCAGTGGCGCAATGACTGACGACGCCGGGCGCTTCGGCGCCCGGCTTTCTCCCGCCTTGCAAGGCGGCCGGTCATTCGTTCGTGAGGAGGAGGCTCGATGCCGTTCAGAACCCGGAGCGCCTATGCGTTCCTTGCCCCTTATTTGCTGGTCTTTGCCACTTTCTGGGTCTGGCCCATCATCAATTCGTTCCTGATTTCCTTTCAGAACACCCGCATCAACCCGTGGAAATATAGTTTCCAGGCCAATTGGGGTCGGCTCT
The DNA here is from genome assembly GCF_014195245.1 of Rhizobium sp. BK619. Taxonomy (NCBI): domain Bacteria; kingdom Pseudomonadati; phylum Pseudomonadota; class Alphaproteobacteria; order Hyphomicrobiales; family Rhizobiaceae; genus Rhizobium; species Rhizobium sp. BK619. Next base: position 130,062 of record NZ_JACIBH010000014.1, read on the forward strand.
TCTACGATCCGGCCTTCTATAATGCTCTTTACAATACGCTCATCATCCTGGTGATCCAGGTCCCGGTGATGATCGCGCTTGCGACCGTCATGGCCGTGATGCTCAATTCGCCGCTCTTGAAAGCGCGCCCGCTTTTCCGCTTCGCCTTCTTTGCGCCCGTCGTCGTCGGCGAGGTCGCCTATGCCGCGGTGTTCCGGCTTATGTTCAGCCTCGATTTCGGCATCATCAACAAGCTGATCTCCGCCGTCGGCCTCAGCCCGGTTTCCTGGTTCGACAACGCCAATGCCGCCATGGCGCTGATCATCCTCGCCGTCACCTGGCGCTGGGCGGGCTATAACGCCATCATCATCCTGGCCGGCCTGCAGTCGATTCCGGACGATGTCTACGAGGCTGCCACACTCGACCGGGTGAGCAAGGTACAGCAGTTCTTTCACATCACTCTGCCGCTCCTGAAACCGATCATCCTCTTCTGCGTGGTGCTCTCGGTGATCGGCACCATGCAGCTCTTCACCGAGCCCTTCCTCATTACCAATCGCGGCGGCCCCGGCGGCGGTACCGAGACGCTCGGCCTGCTGCTTTACCGCCAGGGCTTCACCTCGCTGAACTTCGGCTATGCCTCGGCGATCGCCTACACGATGGCGTCCCTTGCCGTGGTGATCTCGCTTCTCAATCTCTGGGTCGGGAGGGATCCGAAATGAAATCCAGGTCGCGATCCCTACTCATGCGCCAGATCGTACTGCACGCCGCACTGGCGCCGCTTGCGCTGATCTGGCTGTTTCCGCTCTGGATGATGTTCGTCTTCTCGACGATGCCCGACAACGGCATTTTCAGCCCCGACATCGTGCTCTGGCCGTCCACAAACTTCATCGCGAATTTCAAGAACCTGCAGGCCGATACCGATTTCATCGGCGCGATGACGATCTCCGTCGGCGTCGCGATCATCTATACTTTCCTGTCGGTGATGCTGACCTCGATGGCGGGCTGGGCGCTGGCGCGTTACCGTTTCGTCGGTCGCTCCATCGTCATCGCCATCATCCTTGGAACGATCACGCTGCCCTTCTCCGTGGTCGTCATCCCGCAATTCATCATGGTGGCCCGCGAGTTCCGGCTGGCGAACACCTGGGTGGCGCTGATCGTGCCGCCGCTGTTCAATTCGCTCGGCGTACTGTTCATGCGCCAGTCCTTCTCGATGATGCCGGGCGAGCTTTTCGATGCGGCCCGTGTCGAGGGCGTCAAAGAATGGCAGATCTTCCTGCGCATCGCCTTGCCGCTGGCGCGCCCGACCATGGCGGCATTGGCGATCATCCTCTTCCTCGCCTCCTGGAACAACTATCTCTGGCCGCTGCTCATCAACTCCAAACCGGGAATGATGACCGCGCCGGTGGCATTGGGAACGCTGATCGGTCTCACCAAGGTTTCCTGGGGCGGCATCATGGCCGGCGCGGTGCTGCTGACGGCGCCGATCCTCGTCGTCTTCGTGGCTCTCCAGCGCCATTTCATCGCCGGCATCGCCGCCGGCGCAATCAAGTAATCAGGAGGCCGCATGGCAGAGCTTTCACTCAGCAATATCGTCAAGCGCTTCGGCGGCTTCGAGATCATCCATGGCGCCGATCTGGAGGTGAAAGACGGCGAATTCGTCGTCTTCGTCGGCCCCTCCGGCTGCGGCAAATCCACGCTGTTGCGGATGATCGCCGGCCTTGAGGACATCACCTCCGGTGAGCTTCGGATCGGCGGCAGGGTCGTCAACGACGTCGAGCCGGCCGATCGCGGCATTGCCATGGTCTTCCAGTCCTATGCGCTCTACCCGCATCTCACCGTCGAGGAAAATTTGAGCTTCGGCCTGCGGATGAACGGCAATCCGAAGGCCGATACCGAGCGGCGCGTGCGCCACGTCGCCGAGATCCTGCAGATCACCGAGCTGATGAAACGGCGGCCGAAGCAGCTGTCCGGCGGTCAGCGACAGCGCGTCGCAATCGGCCGCGCCATCGTCCGCGAACCGGAGGTGTTCCTGTTCGACGAGCCCTTGTCGAACCTCGATGCGGAACTGCGCGTGCAGATGCGCGTCGAAATCTCCAGGCTGCACAAGCAGCTCGGCACGACGATGATCTATGTCACCCACGACCAGACCGAAGCAATGACGCTCGCCGACCGGATCGTCGTGCTGCGCGCCGGCAATATCGAGCAGATCGGCGCGCCGCTCGATCTTTACGACGATCCCGCCAACCAGTTCGTCGCCGGTTTCGTCGGTTCGCCGAAGATGAATTTCCTCAAAGCCATGGTGGTCGAGGCGCAGCCGGGCAGGGTGGTGATCGCGCTCGAAAGCGATGCCAATATGCGTCTGCCGCTGCCCGTCACCGAACCCATCGAAGCCGGCACGAAGGTGACGCTCGGCATCCGTCCCGAACATTTCGTCGATGCCGGCATGGGCGATGCCGATCTCACCGTCGCCATCGACGTCGCCGAGCATCTCGGCAACACCAGCTACATCTATGCCGCCATCGGCAGTGAGCAGCTGATCATCGAGCGGCCGGAATCGCGCACCGCCGGCAATCGCGAGACGCTGACCGTCGGCCTTCCCGCAAGCCACACATTCCTTTTCGACGGCGCCGGAAAACGGCTTCGCTAAACCACAAATCCCAAGGCAGAAAGACGAAAGAGGTTTCCATGACTTCCGATCAACCGATCCGCTGGGGCATCATCGGCCCCGGCACCATCGCTCGCACCTTTGCAGATGGCGTCGCCCATTCGCGAACCGGTAAATTGGTGGCGATCGCTACCCGCAATCCTTCCAAGCCGGGACTTTCAAAAAACTTCCCCGGCGCCCGCATCGTCGAGGGTTACGAGGCGCTGCTTTCCGACCCCGAGGTCGATGCGGTCTATATCTCCGTGCCTCATACCGGCCATGCCGAATGGGCGATCAAGGCCGCGCGCGCCGGCAAGCACATCCTTGTGGAAAAGCCGATCGCGCTTTCGGCCTATGATGCCGAAGCCGTTTATTACGAGGCCAAGAAGGCCGGCGTCTTTGCCGGCGAAGCCTTCATGTACCGCGTGCATCCGCAGACGGAAAAACTGGTCGAACTCATCAAGAGTGGCGTCATCGGCACCGTCCGCATCATCCGCTCGAGCTTCGGCTTCAATATGGGCAGCTACAAGCCGGAGCACAGGCTGTTCGCCAATGATACCGCCGGCGGCGGCATTCTCGATGTCGGCGGCTACCCGGTCTCGATGGCAAGGCTGATCGCCGGCGCCGCGGAAGGCAAGGCCTTCCTCGACCCGGAGAAAGTTTCAGGCGTCGCTCATCTCGGCGAGAGCGGCGTCGATGAATGGGCCTCCGCAGTGCTCAAATTCCCGAACGAGATCATTGCTGAAGTCTCCTGCTCGATCATGGCGCAGCAGGACAATGTGCTGCGTATCATCGGCTCCGAGGGCCGGATCGAAGTCGCCGACTTCTGGTTCGCCTCCGGCCATAAGGGCGGCGTCGGCAAGATCGAAATCTTCAAGGGCGGCAAACAGGAGACGGTCGAGGTAAAGGAAGATCGCTGGCTCTATTCCTTCGAGGCGGACGCGGCGGGCGATGCGATCCGCGCCGGCAAAACCGAGTTCAGCTCTCCCGGCATGAGCTGGGCGGATTCGATCGCCAACCTGCGCGTGCTCGACCAGTGGCGCGCCTCGGTCGGCCTGGAATACGGCGTCGAGAAAGCGGCAAAGCGCACGACCAACATTGCCGGCGGCGCAGTCACGCACGGCAGCAGCATTCCGCGGCGTGAGATACCCGGCATTTCCAAGCCGGCCTCGGTGGTGACGCTCGGCTTCGAATTCTTCCCGAACTTTGCCGCCGCCTCGCTGACGCTCGACGCCTTTTACGAGGCCGGCGGCAATGCCTTCGACACGGCCTATGTCTATGGCGCCGGCAAGACGGAATCGATCTTCGGCGACTGGCACACGAGCCGCCAGGTGCCGCGCGAGGAGATCGTGCTGATCGGCAAGGGCGCACATTCGCCGCTCTGCTATCCCGACATGATCGCCAAGCAGCTCGACCAGTCTCTCGCCCGGCTGAAGACCGACTATGTCGACATCTACTTCATGCATCGCGACAATACCGACGTGCCGGTCGGCGAGTTCGTCGATGCCATGGATGCCGAGGTCAAGCGCGGCCGTATCCGCGGCATCTTCGGCGGCTCGAACTGGACGCGGGCGCGCTTCGACGAGGCGATCGCCTATGCCGAAAAGACCGGCAAGGCAGCGCCGGCGGCTCTCTCCAACAACTTCTCGCTCGCCGAGATGCTGGATCCGATCTGGGCCGGCTGCGTCGCCGCCTCCGACGACGACTGGAAGACGTGGCTGAACGAGAAGCAGATCCCGAACTTTGCCTGGTCGAGCCAGGGCCGCGGCTTCTTCACCGACCGCGCCGGCCGCGACAAGCGGGACGACGAGGAGATCGTTCGGGTCTGGTATTCCGAACGCAATTTCGGACGCCGCGACCGCGCCATCGAGCTTGCCAACAAGCTTGGCCGCAACCCGATCCACATCGCGCTCGCCTATGTGATCGCCCAGCCTTTCCCGGTCATTCCGTTGATCGGACCGCGTACTGTCGCCGAGTTGGAAGACAGTCTTTCGGCGCTCGACATCCGACTGACACCCGATCAGGTGAAATGGCTGGAAGGCTGACCCAATAAAAGGGCGCGGTTCGAGCCGCGCCCTTTTTCGATCGCGTCACGGCCGACGCCGAGCCATCGAGACGGGGCGTATACCCCTATTAATCCCGGTCAGCTTGCCGGATTGCGCGCGGTGACGATCCACGCCGCGCCGTCGATCATCACCGACCGCTCACCGGGGCAGCCCGCGAAGGCGGCACGAACCGCGACCGAGGCGCGGGCCCGGATGTCGTCGGGTTGACCAGCGAGAGCGCGCGACAGCGGGCCGACCTCGAGTGTCATCTCCACCGCGTCGTCGATCGCCGCGTCCCGCGTCCCCCCCTCGCCGAACGGGATGGAGGCATCGAATGGCGCGATAGCAATATCGGTGAAGCCGGCCGCCGTCAGGATACGCGCCACGCGCCCCTGGTCGCCAAACGAGAACGGGCCGGGCGCTTCGGGATCAGGTGGTGCCATCGGCGGGACGATGCCCTTGATCGCGCCCATCGGCAAGCGCACCCAATCGTTCTCGGCCATGCCGCGCCAGCAGACGAAAGCGACCCGCGCGCCCGGCTTGAGCGCACGGCGCATATGAGCGAACGCCGCTGTAGGATCGTCAAAGAACATCACTCCGAAGCGCGAGAACAGGATGTCGAACGCGCCCTCGGGCAATTCGGTACTACTACTGGCGTCGGCCACTTGGAACACGGCCGGCGTATTCGGCGACGCTAGCGCGCGCGCTCTGCCGATCAGCGATTCGGATATGTCTACGCCTAGCACATGGCCCTCCGCGCCGACGCGGGCGGCCAGAGCCAGACTCGACGCTCCCGCGCCGCAGCCGACGTCCAGTACGCGCTCGCCCGTGGCGGGCGCGGCGGCTTCGATCGCGGCCTGGCCGAACACCGCCATCATGGCATCGAGCCGGGCCTGGTAAGCGACCCAGCGCTCCCCGCTTTGGCCATTCCAGTCGGCTATCTGATAAAGATTTTTCTCTGCCATGCCATATCCTTGTTCTGATCCGTTCTTAACTAGGCTGCTCCCCCGCGTGGTCGCTGCCACCGTGCGCGGCGATGAACATCGCGACGGCCGACCGGCAATAGGATTCGATTTCGTTGTCGTCCTCTGCTCTCGCCTGATCGAAGCGCGCGATGATCAGGAGATCGGATCCTTTGAAAAGCGCGGCAAACAAGCGGGCGGACCGGAGAGGATCGGGCACGTTCAGAACCGCCTTGGCGTGCAGCTGACGCAACAGGGCCTCGATTTGGGCGATGACATAGGCGGGCCCGGCTTCGTAATGGAGCTTGCTTGACGAGTTTTGATTCGCCCTGTCGGCCATGACCATAGCTTCGACACTGCGGACGTCTGACCTCAACAGCGTGCGAAGCAGTAAAGATCCCACCGCCATGAGCTGATCTTCGACCGAACCGTCGACGCCTTCAAGGAGGGTTTGTGGTGAAAACAACTGATGGCAGCCGGCCGCGATGGCCGCGCTGAACAGCGCCTCCTTGTTCTCGAAGTGCCGATAGATGCTGAGCTTGGATATCTTCGCCCGCTGGGCGACCTTGTCCAATGTCGTCGCTTGAAAGCCCAATTCCACAAAGAGTTCGCGCGCGGCGTCGACGATTGTTTGGCCAAGCGCTTCGTTGGCGGGCCTGCCGCGCCGGCCCTGGCTGTTTTCGGTCACGACAATTCCGATCCTTGACAGTATCGTAATTCTTGCATTACGATACCATGTAGTATCTGAAATGTGCAAGCCAATGGGTAGGTTCAAACTTAAGGTTCCCCACCCACGACACGGAGCCCATCACCATGGAAGACGTCATCATCATCGGCGGCAGCTTTGCCGGTCTCGCCGGCGCCTTGCAGCTCGGCCGCGCCCGCCGCAAGGTCACCGTTCTCGATACCGGCCTGCCGCGCAACCGCCTCGCTGGCCACTCGCATGGCCTGCTCGGCCACGACCACAAGCCGCCGCTGGACATTCTGGCCGAGGCGCGGCAGCAGCTGGCGCGTTATCCCACGATCAAGCTGGTCAGTGCCCGGGCCGACAGCATCTCCGGCGCCATCGATGATTTCTCCGTCCTCACTGGCGATGGCGAAAGCCTTGGGGCGCGCCGCCTGATCCTGAGCTATGGCGTCGCCGACCAGATGCCTGATGTTCCGGGCTTTGCCGAAAGCTGGGGCACCTCAATCGTGCCTTGCCCCTATTGCGACGGCTTTGAAGTCGCCGGCCAGCATTGGGGCCTCGTCTGGTCCGGCCGGCAGTCGCACAATCAGGCCAGGCTTTTCCACGATTGGACCGACAGGTTGACGCTGTTCGCCGATGGTCACGACATTCCGCCCGATATCCGGGCCGATCTGGCGCGCCGCAGCATACCTGTCGTCGAAGGCCGGATCACCGGGATCGCCCATCACGGGGGCCATAGCGCCACCATCAAACTCGATACCAGCCCCAATGTCGCGGTCGACATCCTGTTCGCTCATCCGCGCAACAAGCCGTCCGCCAGCCTGCATGAATCACTGGACCTCGCCACAGTCGATACGCCCAGCGGCATCGCCCTCAAGGTCGATGAGCGCCGCGAGACCAGCATGCCCGGCATCTACGCCGCCGGCGACCTCGCCAACCCCGGAATGCCCTCGGTCACCACGGCATCATGGCAAGGCGCAATGGCAGGCATCTTCGCCCAGCAGTCGATGCTGGTTTGAGAGCAGAGAAGCTCTTCCCCGGGTGCGCGGGCGATCATATTCTGGAGGTTGCGGGCAGCGGACGGACCGGGCGCTCTACTCGCTAAGACCTCCGGCCCGCCAATCCGCGCGAACCGCTTCAATCCAAACAACTTCGAATTCCCTTAGCGGGTATTGTTGTAGAAATGCCCACGGTGCCCCTTTCTACTTACGCGTCTCGGACGCCTTCTTTCCGGCGGCGTCGTCCATCAACTCGTACCACATGGCGTTGAGGACGGCGAAAGCGGCGGCCAGCGGCAGGCCGAGAATCCATGCAAAATACCACATCGTTTCGTCTCCCTCAGTAGGCGTGGCTGTTTTTGTCGGTGACGGATTTTTCATCGACCTTGCCCCACAGAACCTTGTAGACCCAGGCCGTGTAGGCAAAGATGATCGGCAGGAAGATCGCCGACACCACCAGCATGATGAACAGCGTCATATGGCTGGAGGACGCATCCCAGACCGTCAGGCTTGATCGCGGATCGAGCGAGGAGGGCAGGATGAAGGGGAACATCGACAGGCCGACCGTCGAGATGATGCCGAGGACGGCGACCGTGCTGAAGAGCAACGTCATCACCTCGCGCCGTGCCCGCATGGCAATGAACGCCAGTGCCGCCCCGGCAAAGCCGAGGACCGGTGCTGCGATCATCCACGAATGGGCGGTGTAATTGGCAAGCCAGGCGCTCTTTTCGATTACCACCGTTTTCAGCAGCGGATTGGAAGGTCCGATCGGGCTGATATCGCTGGTGATGCGGTAGCCGCCGACGCCGATCCACAGGAAGACGCCGCCGAGGGCAAACAGCGAGATGGCGGCCAGGGCGGCGATGCTGCCATAGCGTCTGGCCCGCTCCGCAACCGGACCGCTCGCCTTCAGCACCAGCCAGGCCGCACCATGCATCGTCAGCATGGCGACGGAGAGCAGGCCGCAAAGCAATGCAAAGGGATTGAGCAGGGCAAAGAACGAGCCTTCGTAGAAGATCCGCATATCGTCGGCAAAGCGGAAGGGCACGCCCTGCAGCACGTTGCCGACGGCGACGCCGAAGATCAGCGACGGTACAAAGCCGCCGACGAAGAGCGCCCAGTCCCAGCCATTGCGCCAGCGGGCACTCTCCCGCTTCGACCGGTATTTGAAGCCGACGGGGCGCAGGATGAGCGCGAAGAGGATCGCGAACATCGCCAGATAGAAGCCCGAGAAAGAGACCGCATAGAGCGGCGGCCAGGCGGCGAAGATGGCGCCGCCGCCGAGGATCAGCCAAACCTGATTGCCTTCCCAGGTGGCGCCGATGGTGTTGATCACCACGCGCCGTTCCGTATCGGTCCTGGCGACGAAGGGCAGAAGGGTGCCGACGCCGAGATCGAAGCCGCCTGTCGCCGCAAAGGCGATCAGCACTATGCCGAGCAGCAGCCACCAGATGATGCGCAGGGTTTCATAGTCGATGAGTTCGTGAAGGATCATGGCAGGTCACTCCGCGGCCGGGACGAGGGTTTCGGAAATCAGCACCGCTTCCGGCCCGTCGTCCGGTTCAGGGCCCTGGCGGATCGCCTTGATCATCAGGCCCATCTCGATGACGATCAGCACCGTGTAGAGCGCGGCAAAACCGATGATCGTCAAAAGCACGGTGCCGGCGCCGAGGCTGGAGACGGCTGCCGCCGTCGGCAGCACGCCTTCGATCACCCAGGGCTGGCGGCCGAACTCGGCGACGACCCAGCCAAGCTCGATGGCGACCCAGGGCAGGGGGATCGCCAGCACCGCAATCCTCAGCAGCAGCGGATATTTGTCGAGATGCCGGCGCGCCGACAGCCAGAAGAAGGTGGCGGTCAAGAGGATGAAGAAGATGCCGAGGCCGACCATGATGCGGAAGGACCAGAAGAGCGTCGGCACATGCGGGATGGTATCGCGTGCGGCCTGGACGATCTGCTCATTGGTTGCCTGGCGGGGATCGTCGACATAGCGCTTCAGAAGAAGAGCGTAACCCAAATCATGGCCTAGATCCTCGAAGGAGCTGCGCACCTCCTGCGCCACCTGATCCTGCGCCGGCGCTGCACGGATCTGCATCAGCGCGTCATAGGCCTTGATGCCGTGGCGGATGCGGGTTTCGGCCTGCTGTTCGAGCTTATCGATGCCGGGGATCTCTGTCGTCAGCGACCGTGTGCCGATCAGGCCCATGACCCAGGGGATATGCACGGCGAAATGTGTTTCACGCGCTTCCTGGTCGGGGAAACCGAAGGCGGTGAAGGCGGCCGGAGCCGGCTCGGTCTTCCACATGCCCTCGATCGCGGCGAGCTTCATCTTCTGGTTCTCGGTGGCGAGATAACCGCTCTCATCGCCAAGCACGACTACCGACAGCGCCGAGGCGAGGCCGAAGGAGGCGGCAACCGTCATCGAGCGCTTGGCCAGCTCGATATGCCGGCCCTTGATCACATACCAGGCCGAAACACCAAGCACGAAGATCGAAGCGCAGACGTAACCCGCCGAGACCGTGTGGACGAATTTCGCCTGGGCGACTGGATTGAAGACCACGTCGAAGAAGCTTGTGATCTCCATGCGCATCGTCTGCGGATTGAGTGCAGATCCGACAGGGTTCTGCATCCAGCCATTGGCGATGAGGATCCAGAGGGCTGAGAAATTCGAACCCAGCGCCACAGCCCAGGTGGCGACGAGATGGCCGACCTTCGACAGCTTGTCCCAGCCGAAGAAGAACAGACCGACGAAGGTTGCCTCCAGGAAGAAGGCCATCAGGCCTTCGATTGCCAGCGGCGCACCGAAAATGTCGCCGACATAATAGCTGTAATAGCTCCAGTTCATGCCGAACTGGAATTCCATGACGATGCCGGTGGCGACGCCGATCACGAAATTAATGCCGAACAGCGTGCCCCAGAATTTCGTCATCTGCCGCCAGATCTGGCGGCCGGTCATGACATAGACGGTTTCCATGATCGCCAGAAGCACGGACAGGCCGAGCGTCAGCGGTACGAACAGGAAGTGGTACAGCGCCGTCAGCGCGAATTGGAAGCGCGAAAGCGCTACGATATCTAGTTCCATTGTCTTTCTCCCACGGTCCCACGGGGCCGGAGCGTTCCTCGAGCGCCGGCCGGCGCTTGAGGGCATGCGATCTCGCTCAGTCCGGCCGAAGCCGGTCGAGCGCCTTTTCGAACGCCGCGTCTCCGCGGCGCGAAATCTCTGAAATGCGGCCGCCTTCGATGACGGCGATGCGGTCTGCGATGGCAGCCTCGCGGCGGATATGCGTGGCGATCACCAAAGAGCGGCCGTCGGCCATTGCCGACAGGCGACCGAGCACGTCGCGGGCGGTGGCGCCGTCGAGACCCTCTGTGGGTTCATCGAGCAGCCAGAGCGGCGTGTCGCGCAGGAAGAGCCGGGCAAGCGCCAGCCGGCGCGACTGGCCGCCGGAAAGGCCGAGCCCGCCTTCGCCGAGCGGCGTATCGATCCCGCGCGGCATGGCCTCGACATCGGCAAGCAGCCCGGCAGCGGCGAGCGCGCCGCGAAGACGGGCCTCGCTCGCATCGGGGTTGGCAAGAGCGAGATTGCCGCGCAGGCTGTCCTCGAAGAGTTCCGTCCGCTGTGTCAGCAAGGAGGGCGTTACCGCGGCGACTGTTCCTGTTCTTGCCGGCAGTTCGCCGGAAAGCAGAGCAAGCAGGCTCGACTTGCCGGCGCCGCTGCTGCCGATGACGGCCAGGCTTTCGCCCTGCTGGAGCGTGAGCGCGATGTCCCGGAGTGCCGGCACGGCGGAATTTTCATGGAAGGCGGATGCATCGGCCAGCGAAAAGGCAAATCCCGGCAGCGGCGGCGCCAATGCTTCGGATGCCTCCGCGATGGCAAGCCGCGGTCCGACGCGTTTTGCCGCAAGCAAGGTCCGGCCCAGTTCAAGGGCGCCGCGGCGCAGCGCCGCGAAGGGTTCGACGGCTGCAAAGGCGACGAGAAGGCCGAGGGCTGCGACCGGCGCGGTAATCGCCTTCGTTTCCGCAAGGGCAGCGACGGCAAGCAGCGATGCCGTCAACAGCAGGGTGGAGACGAGGCCGAAGCCGAATGTCAGGCCGGTTTCGACGCGGTTCAGCCGGTCGTCGGCGCGCCCGGCATAATGATCGGCGGCAGCGATCGCACCCCTCTGCGCGGCAAGCCGGCCGGCCATCAACAGGTCGGTCTGGCCAGCGACGAGATCGATCGTCCGCGACCGCAGCGCCTCGATGCCGTGGACGCGCCTGCGGGCATGTTTGCGCGCCACCCGAGCGGCGATCAAGGGCAGGCCGAGGCCGGCGCCGGCGAGAAAGAAGAAAGAGAGCAGGCCGAACGAGGGATGCATGAGCCCCAGCACGAGGCTGGCCGCAAGGGCAGCGCCGATCGCCACCGCGGCCGGCACGAGGATCCGGAGATAGAGCGAGTCGAGCGCATCGATATCGGCCGTCAACCGGAAGAGCAGCCTTGCCGGACGATGCAGCAGCGTGCGCGCCGCGCCCGGTTCGGCGAAGCCGCGAAACAATCTTTCGCGAAGAGCGGCGAGCACGCCGAGCGTCGCGTCATGGGTTGCAAGCCTTTCACCGTAGCGCGCCACTGTCCTGATGATGGCCAGCAGGCGGATGCCGGCCGACGGCGCAAAGACGTCGAACGTTATGGCGACCGCGGAAAGGCCGGCAAGCGAGGTGGCGGTGATGAACCAGCCGGACAGGCCGAGCAGGGCGATACCAGCCGCGACCGTCGCCGCCGAAAGTGCTGCGCCGAGCAGCAGCGCGCGCCGGCGCTCGGCAAAGAACAGACGCAGGATCGGCTTCAGATCTGCAGCGAATGTGCTCATTCGGCGGCCTCCCTCACAATGATGTCGGCGTCGATGCGGATGCTACGATGCATGCGCGCTGCCAGCAGCGGATCATGGGTCGCAACGATCAAAGTGCGCCCTCTGGAAAGCGAAAGCAGGCTCTCGGTGACTTCGGCGGCGGTGACGGCATCGAGATGCGCGGTCGGCTCGTCGGCCAGGATGATCCTCAGATGCGGATTGCAGGCCGCCCGCGCGATCGCAAGCCGCAGCGCCTCGCCGCCGGAAAGCCCGATGCCGCCCTCGCCGAGCGGCCGGCCGCCATAGGCCTCGGCCACCTTACCAAGTCTCGCGACGGCAAGCGCATCCGTGACATCGCCGCTTACGATGCCGGGCCTGCCAAGCGAAATATTGCCTGCGATGGTGCCGGCAAAGATATACGGCTTCTGGCCGATCCACGCCATGCCGCCGCGCAGGCTGGCGGCAGTCTTATCCGCAAGCTCGACGCCGCCGATGACGATGCGCCCGCCGGCGCAGGGCGCCAGCCCGGCGATCAAGGAAAGAAGCGTCGATTTGCCGGAGCCGCTTGCACCGAGAAGGGCCAGATGTTCGCCGGCGGCGATATCGAGGTTGAAACCGTCTAATATCAGCGGCTCGCCGGCGCCGTAGCGAAAGGCGAGATTTTCGAAGCGGACGGCCGGCGCCCCGGTGCCGGCAAGCACTGTTGTCTCGGCCGATCCCCGGATCGGCAACCCGCCTGCAGCCAGAGCATCCAGCGCTTTCAGCGCCGCTTCGCCTGCCGCTCGATCGTGCCAGACGGCCGAGAGTTCGCGCAGCGGCTCGAAGAAGGCCGGCGCCAGCAGCAGGATGAACAGTCCCTCGGTCAGGTCGAGTCGGCCTGTCCAGGTGCCGAAGCGGATCTCGCCGAGCAGGCTGAAACCGACATAGACGGCAATCATCGCCACGCCGAGCGCTGCGAAAAGCTCGAGCACGGCCGAGGAGAGAAAGGCGATCTTCAGCACCGCCATGGTGCGCACGCGCAGCGACTCCGCCTCGCGGCGCAGCCGCAGCGCGGTGGCATCCACCGCGTCGAGCCCCCGGATCGTCGCCAGTCCGCGCAGCCGATCGAGCAGGAAGCCGTTGAGGCCACCGGTCGCAACGAGCTGTTTTTCGCTGGCCGCCTGGGCGCGCCAGCCGATCAGCGCCATGAAGATCGGGATCAGCGGCGCGGCAAACAGCAAAACCAGCGCGGCGATCCAGGAGACCGGAAGGATGAAGGCGAGGATGACGAAGGGCACGAAGCTTGCCTTCATCCGCGCCGGCTGGAAACGGGCGAGATAGGGCACGATGAGTTCAGCCTGCTCGCCGATGACGCTTGCGGCTTTGCCGGAGGCCGGCCGGCCGCGATCGATCGGCGACGACAGGCAAAGGGCGGCGACGGCGGCCTGCCGCCTGCGGCTGAGCTCGGCGCGCGCGGCATGAAAGGCCAGGCGGCCGCCGGCTGCGTCGAGACAGCTTCTTGCCAATCCGAGGAGGAGAATGCCGAAGGCCGGCCAGAGCACGTCGTGCAATCCACCGCCATCGGCAATGCGGCCGACCGAGATGGCGAGCAAGCCGGCCTGCGGGATCCAGATGGCGGCGGCCAGCGCCTGCAGCATCGCCGCGCTGCGCAGCCCGCCCTTCGCCGCGTCACCGCGAGGCGAAACGCCTGCCGGCGGCCGCGTCTCTTGTTTATCTGTCGCGTCGAAGAAAGCAGTGCCCATGGCGCTAACTCTTGTTCGCAGGATTCGGCCGGCGGCTGCGGCCGAGCGAAACGACCCGGTCCTTGGCCTCCAGAAGCTTTGTCACTTTCGCGCCCAACGAGAGTAGCGTTGCGAGCCTTTCGGTTTCAAGTTGTTTTACGTCCTCATACCAATGGGTCAGCTGTTCGATCAGCGTGTGCATTTCGCTCATGCGCAGCTGCGCATGGCGCTCGGCCTCGCTGGCGGGGCGCTGCATCAGGATTTCGCGCAGAACCGACAGCGTCGGATCGACCTCACGCTTCTTCCGTTCCTCGGCAAGCGTCCGCAAGATGAGCCAGACATCATCGGGCGTGGTGAAGAAATCGCGGCGATCGTCCGGCCTGTGTTTGAGAAGGACGAGGTTCCAGGCCTGCAGTTCGCGCAGGCTCATCGACACGTTGGAGCGGGAGATGCCGAGCGACTCGGCGATCTCCTCGGCGCAGAGCGGTGCCGGCGAGACGAAGAGCAGGGCGTAGATCTGGCCGACCGTGCGGTTGATTCCCCAGCGCGATCCCATTTCGCCGAAGTGGAGAACGAAGGACTGGACGAGAGGCGGAAGGTTCATCGTTGTTTCCGTTGCGTCTGTGATTTCAGAAATTTCTGAAATCACTATACTGACTTTTGCACCTCGCCGCCAACCGGCAAGGCGGCCCTGCGTCAATTTGGATGTCCGTTCGTTGATCGTGGGTCGGATATAACCCGGCGCAGCATGGCTGGATTTGATTTGGATCAAGTCCGCCGCACTTTGCAGCGATGACGCGGAAACGCCCGGTTATGGCTTACCGGGCGTTCTGATCGGAATGCGATGATAGATAGGATGCAGCCTTCGCAGGCGGCTCAAATATTGTCGGCTCAGATCAAGCCGGCCAGGATCCCGACGCCTGCAATGGCGGCAACACTGCCCGCCGCGCGCGTTACGAAGGCGCCCTGACGTTCGCCGGCGCGGCCGATGATATAGCCGAGGGCGAGGCCGGCGGCATGGAGAAGCGCGGTCGCGACCAAGAAACCGAGGGCATAGGCGGCACCGCTCGCATCTTCCGGCATTTCGGCGCCGTGCGCATGACCATGAAAGACGGCGAAGAGGCCGATGAGGCCGAGCGCTGCGGCGAGCGGCGCCTTGACATTGAGGGCAATAACCGCGCCGAGGACGACGACGGAAAGCGCAATGCCGGTTTCAACGAAGAGAAGATTAATGCCGGCAACGCCGAGAGCACCGCCGAGCGCCATGACCAGAACGAAGGTCGCCGGCGCCAGCCAGGTGGCGCGACCGCCGAGCTGAAATGCAAAAACGCCGACCATCACCATTGCGAGGATATGATCGAGGCCGGACATCGGATGGGCAAAGCCATGGCTGAAGCCCGCGGCCTCGCCGATCGCGGGATGGGCGTAGGCTACGGCTGGAAGTGCTGTGGCAGCCAAAGCAAGCAGGCCGCTCTTGAGTGCTGATTTCATGGCTCATCCCTCGTAAGTTTTCGAACATCCTGCGGCCGCTGAAAACCGCGCGATTCCAAGTCGCGCGCATCACGCTAATTCAAGGAGCCCGTTCCGTCAACGACAACGCCACGAAATAACAAGGCAATTCAATTGCTTATCTGATAGGCAAATGCCGTTTTCGACAGCTTATCCCATTGCTCCGAGATCCGCCTGGAAACCTCCCGGCACAGGGGCTATCAATCATCCGGCGGAGCCAGCGCAAATCGCCCGCGACGAAGGAGACGCCCATGACGAACACCGAGCGGCCGCTGGCGATCAGCGCCCCCGAACCCCGCACGCTCGGGCTGATCTTCAGCGATCAGGCGCGCGCCGAGCTGCATGCGAAATACGAGATCGTCGAGGCCGATCCCGACAATATCGCCGGCCTCGGCGACGAGATCCTCGGCAGGACCCGTTACATTATCGGCCAGCCGCCGCTTTCGGCTGAAACGCTGGCGAAAATGCCGGCCCTGCGCTCGATCCTCAACGTCGAAAGCAATCTTCTCAACAATATGCCTTATGAGGTGCTGTTTGAGCGCGGCATTCATGTCGTGACCACGGGCCAAGTCTTTGCCGAGCCGGTCGCCGAAATCGGTCTCGGCTTCGCGCTGGCCTTGGCGCGCGGCATCGTCGATGCGGATGTCGCGTTCCGCGACGGCAACGAACTCTGGGGCGGGGAGGGCAATGCGGGTGCGCGGCTGATCGCCGGCTCCGAGATCGGTATTGTCGGCTTCGGCGATCTCGGCAAGGCGCTGCGCCGGCTGCTTTCCGGTTTCAGGGCCCGCATCAGGGTGTTCGATCCCTGGCTGCCCCGCTCGATCCTCGAGGAAAACGGCGTCGAACCCGCAAGCCTGGAGGAGGTGCTGAAAAAGAGCGATTTCATCTTCGTCGTCGCCGCCGTCACCAGTGAAAACAAGGGATTTCTCGGCGCAGAAGCCTTCGCCGGCATGCGCCGGGGTGCTGCCTTCATCCTGCTCAGCCGCGCCGACGTCGTCGATTTCGAAGCGCTGATGGCCGCCGTCTCGTCTGGTCATATTGTCGCGGCAAGCGACGTCTACCCAGAAGAGCCGCTGCCGCCCGATCACCCGGTGCGGAGCCTGAAAGGCTTCATCCGCTCGGCGCATCGGGCCGGCGCGCTCGACAGCGCCTTCAAGAAGATGGGCGACATGGTGCTCGAGGACATGGACCTGATGGACCGCGGCCTGCCGCCGATGCGCTGCAAGCGGGCGGAACGCGAAACGGTTTCGCGCATGCGTTCCAAGCCGGTCGCGGTGAATTAAGCCGGCAGACGGGGGCCACCTCAGGCGGCGCGCTGCCCGCTTCCCTGGATCGCGGCAAGCTTCCAGTCGGCGCCTGACTTGCGCACGAAGGTCCAGACCTCGGTGCTTTCGCTCGGGCGGCGATCGTCGCCGGAAACGACACGTCCGCTGTCGCGTTCGACCATGGCATCGATCGAGGAGTAACGCATGGCAAGCGTTGCATATTCCTGGCCGTCTTCGCGCCAGGCCTCGGCAATGTCGCCCTGCAGCAGCTTGACGTCGGAGACCCGGTTGCGCACGCCGTTGGTGGCGTTTTCGCCGAGTTCCTCGGCAAGATAAGACATCGCCTCAGGCGTCGTCAGCCGGCGCAGCGTGGCGTAATCCTCGGCACCGTAAGCGGTCTGAACGTCGGTCAGCAATTCCTCGAACTGATCGAGATCGGCCTGCGCCAGCCCGATCTCGTCGCTCGGCCGGTTGCCGCGCGAGGACGATCCTGAGCCGGCACCCGAACCGATCGCCGGGATCTGGAAGGACGAATTGTTGGCGGGCGACATACCATAGGGCCGGCTGAAGGAGCCGCCTTGGCCGCCGGCGCCGTAGGAAGGCTGGCGACGGTTGGCGAAATAACGCATGGCGAGCATGACGGCACCGCCGATCAGCGCGATCTGCAGCAGCATGCCGAGGAAGCCGAAGCCGCCGCCGAAACCGTGACCGAGCAGCATGCCGAGGAGGCCGCCGGCAATCAGTCCGCCGATCATCGAACGGCCGAAGCCGCCGAAGAGACCAGGGCGCTGGGCGCCGAACGGCTGCTGCGCGGTCGCTGGTGCCGTGGTCTGCGGGCGCGGCGTCATCGACCGTTCGATCGGCGCGGCGGGTGCAGGCGCGGTGCTGGTGACAGGCGGAGCCTGGAAGGTGCGGGTACCGCGGCTTCCGAAACCGCTGCTGCCGGCCCGGCGCGCTTCTGCATCGTCAAGGGAAGCAAAAACTGTGGCGCCCGTCAGAGCGGCAATTGCCGCGAACTTGGCAAAACGCGAAATGGCACTCGGCATTCCTGATCTCCTGTCATGCACGATCACGGCATGTCGGGAGAGAATATAGGTACTCTTTTCCAGGTTTGAAGTTTTTCGCCGCTTACTGGCAGACATCGACCCAGCTGGCGCCGGTCAGCTCGGCCAGCCGTCCGGTTTCGATGCGCACGGCCGAATTCGTCGAGCCGGCCGCCGGCACGACTTCATCGAAGCGCTTCAGCGAGATATCGCAATAGATCGGCAACGGCGAGGGCAGGCCGAACGGGCAGACGCCGCCGACCGGATGGCTGGTGACCGCCACGACCTCCTCGGCGTCGAGCATGCGCCCCTTAGCGCCGAAGGTGTCCTTGAACTTGCGATTGTCGAGCCTTGCCGTGCCGCCGGCAACGACCAGCATCATCTGCTCGCCGACGCGCAGGCAGATCGTCTTGGCAATCTGGGCCGGCTCGACGCCATGGGCCTCGGCAGCAAGCGCCACCGTCGAGGAGCTCTCGGCGGTTTCGATGATGTCGATATCGGGTGCGTTCGCACGCAGGAAAGCGCGGACAGATTCAAGGCTCATGGCCGCATGCTAGCGCATCGGCCCGAAAATCGGAACCGGTTTTCGGAAGGCACGATACGAGGATTGAAGGCGCCGCAGCCTGCTTTGCGCGTCTCGAAAGACAGGCGGGCCTGCCGGAGGGCAGGCACAATTCGAAGCGTAAAATGCACTCCCGAAAACCGCCGCTTGCAAGTCTGACAGACATCGTCATAATAATTTTGCACACGTGCTCAATTTTGTCATTCGGCCGTTACATCAAACCCCTAGAGCGGACATTGTCACGTTTTCGTGGGGTTTCGGAGCGGCCATCATCAGCAGTGCTGACCCGCCAAGAGGCTTCACACTGCTCTTCTAGGGAGACGAAGAAGATGACCATTTTGCCGACACTGAAATCCCTCACTATTGCTGCCGCCATCCTGGCCTCGAGCTCTGCAATCGTGCTTGCCAAGGACGTTCACATCAGCGTCTGGGCCGGCGGCACCGGCCCGAACGACGTCTATCGCCTCGACGCCATCGAGATCGCAGCCCAGCAGCTGCAGCGCGAAGCCGCCCTCAAGGGCGAAGACCTGAAGATCACCGTCGAGAAGAAGCCTTATTCCGCCTGGGAAGACTTCAAGCAGGCGCTGACCCTTGCGGCGGAGGCCAAGACCGCCCCGAACATCGTCGTCAGCGGCCACGAAGACATCGCCCCCTGGTCGCAGGCCGGCCTCATCGTCCCGATCGAGGATTACGTCGATCTCGACTCCTGGCCGCTCAGCGACATCTATGAAAACCTGCTGAAGATCGCCTCCTACAACGGCACCGTCTACGGCATTCCGCAGGATGCCGAATCCCGCCCGATGTTCTTCTGGAAGCCTTATATGAAGGCGATCGGCTACAGCGACGCCGATCTGGATGCGCTGCCGCAGAGTGTCCAGGACGGCAAGTACACCATGAAAAACCTGCTCGAAGACGCCAAGAAGATGCAGGACAAGGGCCTCGTTCAGCCCGGTTACGGCTTCTATCCGCGCACCAGCAACGGTCCCGATTATTGGCAGTTCTACACCAGCTTCGGCGGGACGATGGAAGAAGGCGGCAAGCTCGTCTTCGACAAGGCGGCGATGACCCGCACCTATCAGTTCTTCGCCGACGCCGTGAAATCGGGCGTCACCAAGAAGAACCACATCGGCATGCCTGGTGATCAGTGGTGGAAGGAAGTCGCCACCGGCAAGGCAGGCATCTGGGACGGCGGCACCTGGCATTATGCCCGCCTCGTCAACCAGGAAGGCCTCAAGGACTTCTTCGGCAACGTGATCTTCACGCTGATCCCCGCCGGCGAAGGCGGCAAGGCCAACACGCTGACCCATCCGCTCGTCTACCTCTTGACCGCAGGCCACGACCAGGAAGACACCGAGATCGCCGCCCAGCTGGTCAAGATCGCCTCCGAGCCGCGCACCAACGCGCTGCATGCGGTCAAATCGGCCCATCTCGGCATCTCCAAGTCGGAAGCCACCGTCGACTTCTACTCTGCCGACCGCTGGACCCGCGAAGCCACCGAGCGCCTGCTGCCGCATGCCAATGCAATGCCGAACAATTCCGATTTCGGCACCTATTGGAACATCATGTGGAAGAACCTCGAAGCCTCCTGGACCGGCGCCAAGACCGTCGACGCCGCCATCGGTGATGCCGAGAGCGAGCTGAAGAGCACGCTCGGCGACAAGATCGTCATCCGCTGAAGCATCTCTCCGGGCGGCGGCAATCCCGCCGCCCGGTCGGTTCCGCGAGGAGACCTTCCATGAAATCGTCCAGAACGCTCGGACTGGTGATGATCGCGCCTGCGGCGGTCATGATCGTCCTGTTCTTCCTGATGCCGGTGGTTCTGACGGCGGTCTTCTCGATGACCAACATGACGACGGCGACCGGCATTTCCGGCGGCGTCTACCAGATCGCGCCGAACTCCCTGATCGCGCTGAAATCGGCGCTGCCCGAAATCGCCGTGGAGATGGCCGAACCGCGCTACACCATCGACGAGGCGGGCCTTAAGGCCGTCGAAGGCCTCGGGCTTGCGCCGGGGATTGCCGCCGAATTGCGCGCCAAACATGCAGGTGAGGTCTTCCCGGCACGCCGCGACGTCGAGCGCATGATCAAGGATCTTGCCGAGCGACCTTCGACACGTGAGGTCAAGCAGATCTCCGAACAGTTCAACCGCTCCGTCCTCAACACCCGCTTCGACAGCAAGGAGCAGCTGTTTTCGGCACTGGACGATCTCGGTTTCAAGCTGACGCCGGAGCAGAAGGAAACCGTCGCCAAGATAACCTATACCGGCTGGACCTGGACGACCGACAATTTCTCGCGCATGGCCAGTTCGCCCGACATGGCGCGGGTGCTTTTCAATACGGTGCTCTATGTCGCGCTGGTGCTGACGCTCTTCAACGTCGGTTATGCCCTGCTGCTTGCCATCTGGACGCATTACATGCCGCCGACGCCCGCCTCGATCTTTCGCGGCATCTGGCTGCTGCCGCGCATCACGCCCGTCGTCATCTACGTCCTGCTGTGGAAGTGGCTCGCCTGGGACAGCGGCTTCATCTCTATCCTGATGGGCAAGTTCGGCTACCCCCCGAAGAACTACCTGCTCGATACCGCCTATAATGCCTGGTTCTTCGTCGTGCTGATCAACGGCTTCATCGGCGCTTCAATGGGCATGCTGGTGTTCTCCTCGGCGATGAAGGCCATTCCGAAGAGCCAGTTCTATGCAAGCGAGGTCGACGGCGCTTCGCGCTGGCAGCAGATCCGCTACATCATCCTGCCGCAGATGCGTTGGCCGATCCTCTTCGTCACCTGCTACCAGACGCTGTCGCTGCTCGCCTCCTTCAATGAGATACTGCTCGCCACCAATGGCGGCCCGGGCAACGCCACCGAGGTCTGGGCGCTCGCCGCCTACCACACCGCGCTCAGGAACTATGCCGGCAATCTCGAATACGGGCTGGGCGCCGCCATGGCGCTGGTGCTCGTTGTCATCGGCGTGGCGCTGTCACTCGTCTATCTGCGCGTCTTCAACTACGGCACGCTCGTCGCCAAGCCCCTGATCGAGGATTGACCATGGCCGAACGCTCGCAGCCCTCGGCAAACTACCGCAGCTGGCCTGTCATAACGGCACTGACCATCGTCAGCCTGCCGCTGCTGCTGATGTATGTCTATCTCTTCCTCGACACGGTGACGGTGAAGCAGCCGGATGCACTGCTGCCCTCCGGCTTGACGATCAATCACTGGCGCTTCCTGTGGCAGACGACGGCAGGCAAGGCGAATATCTGGCACGTGACGCTGAATACGCTGCTATTTTCGGCCTGCACCACCAGCCTGGTGCTGATCGTCTCGTCGATGGCCGGTTACGTGCTGTCGCGGCTGAACGTGCCGGCGCGCGGTTTCTTCCTGGCCGGCGTCATGGTGCTGCACGCCTTCCCGTCGGTGACGCTGATCATCGCCATTTTTATCGTGCTGCAGATGATCGGCCTCTATAATTCGCTGATCGGCGTCATCCTGGTGAAGGCGGCGATCGATCTGCCGCTCGGCATCTGGCTGATGAAGGGTTTCTACGACACCGTGCCCTGGGAAATCGAAATGGCCGGCGTCGTCGACGGCGCCTCGCGTTTCCGCGTCTGGCGCAGCCTCGTGCTGCCGCAGGTCAAGCCGGGCATCATGGCGCTCGGCCTGTTCTCCTTCCTCGCCGGCTGGGGTGAGTTCATCCTGCCGCAGGTGCTGGCGCCGGGCAATCAGGTGCAGGTGCTGTCGGTCTATCTGGCGGGCTTCCTCGCCGACGACAACAATTACGATTTCAATATGTTCAAGGCGGTCGGCCTCTTCTACCTCATCCCGGTGCTGATTGCTTACGCGCTCTTCAACAAATATCTCATGAACATCTACGGCGGCGGGAGCAAAGGCTGATGCGCATACTCCTCGACAATTTCTCGAAGAGCTTCGGCTCCACCAAGGTTATCGAAAACATGCAGCTCGAAGTCGGCGACGGCGAGATGCTGGCACTGCTCGGCCCTTCCGGCTGCGGCAAATCGACGACGCTTTTTGCGGTCTGCGGCATTCACCGGCCGACCAGCGGGCGCATCCTCTTCGGCGACCGCGACGTCACGGATCTGCCGAGCCAGGCCCGCAATGTCGGTGTGGTCTTCCAGTCCTATGCGCTCTACCCGCACATGACGGTTGCCGAAAACATCGGTTTTCCCCTGAAGGTGAAGGGCGTGCCTGCCGCCGACATCCGCAAGGAGGTCGAGCGCATTTCCGAGCTTGTTCATATCAGCAATCTCATGGAGCGCCGTCCGGCGCAGCTTTCCGGCGGCCAGCAGCAGCGCGTGGCGCTGGCGCGCGCGCTGATCCGCAAGCCCGATGTGCTGCTGCTCGACGAGCCGCTCGCCAATCTCGACGCCAAGCTGCGCCTGGAAATGCGCTCGGAAATCCGCCGCCTGCAGCGCGAGACCGGCATCACCGCCATTCTCGTCACCCATGACCAGGTTGAGGCGATGAGCATGTGCGACCGCATCGCCATCATGAAGGAAGGCGAGATCGTCCAGATCGCCACGCCGGCCGAAATGTACAATGATCCGAAGACCGCCTTCGTCGCCGGCTTCCTTGGCAACCCACCGATCACCTTCCTGCGCGGCATCGTCGACAAGGGCGCCTTCACCGTCCCGGAAAGCGAAATCCGCGTGCCGCTGCCTGATACCGTCGGCGCCGCCGAGGGCACGAAGCTGATGCTTGGCGTCCGGCCGGAGCATTTTACGCCTGCAGGCGATACACCCGTCTCCGGCAAGGTCACCTTCGCCGAAACGCAAGGGCGGGAAAACCTTTACGACGTCCGTCTTGCCGGCGGCCCGCTGCTGCGCTCGATCCAGCCGGTGCGCAACGATATTCACGTCGGCGATGATGTCCGCTGGGCGATCGACAGCTCCGGTGTGTTCGTCTTCGACGAGAACGGAACGAGGCTCTGATGAACCGCAATTTTTCGGCATTTTTCGAGCGTTACGGCTGGCCATCGGCCAAGGGCCGGCTTCCCTTCTGCATCGGCCATCGCGGCGCCAGCGGCCATGAGCGCGAGAACACGATATCGGCTTTCCGCCGCGCTGCCGAACTCGGCGCCGAGATGTGGGAACTCGATACGCAGCTGACCCGCGACGGCGTGGTCGTCGTCTCGCATGACGACCATCTCGAGCGCGTCTTCGGCATCGACCGCCGCATTTCGGAAATGACGGCCACCGAGCTCGCCACCCTCGACGGCGTCGATGTCCCGAGTTTTTCGGAGGTCGCCGCCCTCGGCCGCGAGACCGGCACCGGTCTCTATGTCGAGCTCAAGGCTCCCGGAACCGGCATGCTCTGCTGGCGCCATCTTGCCGAGATGAACCAGCGTTTTGCCTGCCTCGGCTCCTTCGATACGGCCCAGGTGCGCGAACTCCGCGACGCCGGCTGCGACTTCCCGCTTTCGGTGCTGGTCCGCGTCGGCCATGATCCACATGCGCAGGGCGACGAGGCCGGCGCCGATATCCTGCATCTCTGCTGGGAGAGGGCAGGCGAGCGGCCGCAGGATCTGGTGACCGAGGCACTGATGCACCGCGCCTTCGAGGCCGGTCGCGAGATCGTGCTCTGGCACGAGGAGCGGCGGAGCATTCTCGATGACATCATGAAGCTTCCGGTTCTCGGCATCTGCACGGATTTGCCCGATCTGATGCGGCCGTCGGCAGAGGGGGAAAAAGCAGTTGGCAGACAGGGATAAGGGACCGCACAAGGTAACCTCATTCGACGTGGCGCGCGTCGCCGGTGTTTCGCGCGCCGCCGTGTCGCGCGCCTTCACGCCGGATGCCAGCGTCTCGCCGAAAACGCGCGAGAAGGTCTTCCAGGCCGCCAAGGATCTCGGCTATCGGGTGAACTATCTTGCCAGAAGCCTCACCAACAAACGTTCCGATCTCGTTGGGGTCGTTGCCGCCGGCCTCGACAATCCGTTCCGGACGCTGCAGATCGAGAACCTGGCAAGAGTGCTGATCGCCCGCAATTTCCGCCCAATCCTGCTGCCGACCTCGCAGGAGGCGGATACCTCGACGGTCATCGGCCAGCTGCTGCACTACGCCGTCTCCGGCGTCATCGTCACCTCGGACGCGCCGCCGACCGAAATTTGCGAGCAATGTGCGGCCGAAGGCGTGCCGATCGTGCTGATCAACAAGGGCAACGATATCCCCTTCGTCGACCGCATCATCTCCGATGACCGCATGGCCGGCTATCTCGCCGCCGCCCATCTGATCGACAGCGGTGCGCGAAAGCTCGCCGTCATGGCGGCTCCCGCCATATCCTATACGGCGCGGCGGCGAAGCGAGGCCTTCATCGCGCGCTGCAAGCAGCTCGGCGTCGAGGCACAGCTGCTGCAGGTCAGGATCAACGACTACAAGAGCGGCTATGATGCGGCTGCCGACCTTGCCGCATCCGGCATCGACGGCTTGTTCTGCGCCAACGACTACATGGCCTGCGGCGTTGTCGACCGGGTCATGCAGGGCCGCAGCCGCGACGATGCGGCGCCGCTCTCCATCATCGGCCATGACGACATCCCCCAGGCGAGCTGGACCGCCTACGACCTTACGACCATCCGCCAACCCTGCGATCTCCAGGCCGAACAGACAGTCGACCTGCTGATGAGCCGGATGGCTGAACCGGACCTGACGGCTCGCGTCGAATTCACGCCAGTAACGCTGATAAGAAGAAGGACTGCCTGATGAATCCCGCATTCGATGCCGCCGCCATCCGCGCACGGGCGGAGGTCGCGATCACAGTCGCCCTCGAGGCCGGACGGGAAGCGGCCCGGTTTCGGCGCGACTCCAATCCCGGCACGCTGGCCGTCGAAAACAAGGGATTGCAGGATTTCGTCACCATCGCCGACAGGAAGACCGAACAGGCGATCCGCGACGGGCTGCTCTTACGCTTTCCGGGCGATACGTTCATGGGCGAAGAGAGTGGCGGGCGATCAGGCGAGGGCGGCACCTGGGTCGTCGATCCGATCGACGGCACGACCAACTATATCAGGGGCTTCCGACATTGGGCCGTGTCGATCGCCTTCGTCGCCGGCGGCAGGGTCGAGATCGGCGTGGTCTACGATGCCACCGAAGACAAGGTCTTTCACGCAATCCGCGGCGGCGGCGCCTTCAAGGACGGGCTGCCGATCCATGCGGCCGCAACCACCGATCCGGCCAATGCGCTCGTCATTCTCGGCCATTCCCGCAAGACCAGTTTCGACGACCATCTGGCGCTCTCCAAGCGGCTCCACGAACGCGGCATGGACTATCGCCGTACAGGCGCGGCGGCGATCGACCTCGTTCGCGTCGCGGAAGGTGCTGCCGATCTCTATTACGAGCGCCATCTCAATGCCTGGGATATGCTTGCCGGCGCACTGATCGCCGAAGAGGCCGGCGCCATTGTGGCGATGCCTGGTGTCGACAGGCTGCTTACCGATGGCGGACCGGTTATCGCCCACTCCCCGGGACTTACAGGCGAATTCGCCTTCATCCTCGACATCGAGGGGCTATAGAGCATGTCGCGCCAAGGCGGGCAGCGGTTAAGCAACAACGCGATTGCGACCGGTCTTTTTCGCCGTGTAGAGATTCTGGTCGGCGATCGCCAAGATCTCGTTCGGAGCGCTGGCAGACAGCGTATTGGCCACACCGATGCTGATCGTGACGCGCAGTCCGTTGCAGATCTCCGACCAGTTCCATTGTTCAACGGCCGCGCGCAGCCTCTCGCAGACATCGGCGGCCCCTCGGGGAGGGCCGGCCAGCAGGACGACGAACTCCTCGCCGCCAAAGCGGATCGCCTGATCGGTAATCCTGAGCTGGTTGCGCAATATGGTTCCGATGGCGCTCAGAACCTGGTCGCCGATCATATGAGAGAAATTGTCATTGACCGACTTGAAGTGATCGACATCCAGCATCGCGATGGAATAGGGACGTTTCTCTGACGTCAGCTCCTTGAAGCGGCTGTCGAGATATTTGCGGTTATAAAGTCCAGTCAGTGCGTCCAGATAGACGGCATTGGCAAGAATATCGGTCTCTTCCTGCAGTTTCTGATAGGAAGCCTCCAGCGTATCGGCGCGCTTCGCCTCGGTTTCGGCAACTTCCTTCAGCCGCTTGGTTTCATAGTAGATTTCGGCCAGGCGTGCGCGCTGCTGGGTCCTCTCGGCGCTGTTCTGCAGGTAGGCCTGGTGGTATTTTTTGTGGGCCTCCAGCGCCAGATCGAACTGCCCCAGCCCTTCATGAGCCTGCGACAGATAAAAATAGATCTGAATATAAGAATCGAAACTGCCGCCCTCGCCGATCAATGCCATCGCTTCGAGCAGCAGCGACCGGGCTTCCTCGAATTTTCCGTGATTATTGTAGATTTGGCCGAGCGTGTAGAGATATTGCTGCCTGTCCCTGACATAGCTGTTTTCCTGAAACAGCTGATAACGCTCCATGCACCGGACGGCCTTCTCGTGCTCGCCGAGGTGACTGTAATAATCGGCGTTGTTGCCGAGACAGATGCGCGCAGCCCAGCTGTCGCCGATCTCGATGGCCAGGTCGAGTGCCTGATCGGTCAGCTCAAGCGCTCGCGTCAGCATCCGGCGTCCTTCTTCCGGCTGGCCGAGCGCTTGCGCAATATAACCGCTTTCAGAATGAGCGCCGCCGAGATTGACGAGCCACCAGCATTCATAGGTCTTGTCGCCGATCGATCTGGCGAGCTCGACGGACCGCTCGCTCATCAGGATGGCCCGGTCGGGCTGTTTGTTGTACCAGAAGATAATTCCAATGACGTTGGTGGCGAGGCTTTGCGCTTTCGGGTCCGCGGTCCTGTCGGCCAGATCCAGCGCGCGCGTGGCCTCTTCGATCGCCTCCTCAGGCAGGCCCATTTCCAGCAGCAACCATCCGAAATAGGCCCGGGCATAGGATTCCTGGGCCAGCTCCCCGGTCGATTTCCAGAAGTCCACCGCCCGGCGGACATGCGTCAGCCCGAGTTCGGCCTTGCCGGTTTGAAAACAGTACCAGGCAATGTCCGTATCGCATCGAGCGGCGAGCCGGTCGTCGCCCCGCGCCCTGGCATCGGCAAGAATTTCGCCGGCCAGCGTGAGTGCCTCGAGCGAACGGCCGGTACACCCAAAATGCCACGCTTTCTGTAAGCTGAAATTTTCTCGTTGAGTAAATGCTAAAGTATCAACAACTTGCATATCGCACACCAACATTGTCTGTTGGAGATGAATAACATCAGAAGTTTAAAATGATGCAAATTGTGCAAAACATGCGACAAGCCCTGAAAGAATGCATGTCGCCGGCAGTGTGCCGCGGTTCCGAGATAGCGACATGCATAAAACAAAGAGCTAAAGCCGCTCATGCCTTTCTGCATCAAGCGCCAAAACGTCACTCCGCCATGCGGTGGCTCCAGGCGCTTTCGGTCGCCGGCGCCTCGTCGGTGGTGACCTGATCCGGCTTCAGCGCCATCAGCGCCTGGAAATTCCCCCATTCCTCGTCGCTGAAACCGACCTCGGGATGCTTCAGGGTAAAGGTCCAGGCATCGACGCGTTTGCCTTCGTCCTGGCAGAGCGCGATCATATCGAGACCTTCCCTGGCGGCATCAAGGATCAGCCGCCAGTGGAGATAGATCGTGTCCGGTTCGGTCGGGCCGCGCAGGTCGGCGCGCAGCTCCGTCTCGACGGCCTTCCAGCCACTGGCCGTCCTGATGCCGTAGAGCTTGTCTGTGGGATCGATGCCGCGCAGGAGATGCGGAAGCTTCTCCTTGACCGCCACAATGAGGTCGAGGCTGCCGGCGCTGACGATCACCGAGGCGGCAATATCGCGGAAATGCGCGGCAAGGTGCTCGATGCCTCTGGGGCCGATCGCCTCATAATCATCCTTCATGTCGAACTGCAGCAATGCGGCCGGATGCGTCGATTGCATCATGGCGGCGAGATCCTCGCTGAGGATCAGCGGCCGGTCGCCCTCTTTCATCCTGATATCGCCGAGATCGCCGATGCTCTTTCTGGCAATCGGTCCATGCCCGCTCGTTTCACCGTCGAGCTCTTCATCGTGCAGCACGACGAAGCCGCCATCGGCGCGCACCCGCAGATCGAGTTCCATCGAGGCGCCGGCTGCAAAACCCTCCGCCATCACTTCGGCGGAGAACAGCGGATCGGCAAACCGCTTGCGCAGCCGATGCCATTTCAGCCGGGTGCGATGTCCCTCATGCGAAATCTCCAGGCCCTGCGCATCCAGCAATATCGTCATCTGCATCAAATCTCCGCGATGCTACTCTCCTGCCTTGACGAGCTGGATTTATCAAGAGCGCGATACGGCTTTCAGCGGCTGTAGGCCTCGCATATCGCTTCCGCAGCGGCGGCGATATCCGCGGGACAACCGGCCCGCCGGAGGGCTGTGCCATAGGCCACCACATTCGACAGCACCGCCTGAAATGTAGCGCGCGGACCTGTGTGGTTTAGCCGCATCAGCCGGGCCGGCGCGGTTCCCACACCCTCGGTCAACTCCACCCCCAGCCGCCCGGCAGCGGCGATCAGCGCATCGGGCGCCAAGCCCGCCGGCGCCGGCACCGCGGTCACCAGGTTCGAGGCCTTGGCTGGCGGCACCCAGGCCGAAGCGCCGAGCGCGGTTAGCCCCGCCCGTGTCGCCGATGCCGCCAGCGCATGGCGGGCGACGACATTCTCCAGGCCTTCGGCCTCGATGCGGTCGAGTGCGGCGTCCAGCGCAAAGAACTCCAAGGGCGCCGGCGTTCCCGGCAGAGCGCGCCGGCCACCGTCGATCCATGCCTTCAGATCCGCCAGCGACAGGATCGAATCGCGCGGCGCGCCGTCGCTCAGAATAAGCTCCCAGGCGCGGCGGCTGACCGAGAGTGCGGATAGGCCGGCCGGGCCGCCCAGCGCCTTCTGCGGGCCGATCACCGCGATGTCGATGCCGAGATGATCGACATCGAGCCTATGACCGCCAACGGAAGCGACCGCATCGACGACGGTGACGATGCCGCGGGCGCGCGCAAGCGCCAATATCTCGGGCAGCGGGTTCAGAATACCGCTCGCCGATTCCGCATGAACCACAGCAAGCACATCGATATGAGGACCGCCGTCGAGCGCCCGGGCGACGGCCTCGATCTCGATCGGCAAGCCCGGTTCGGCGACGATATCCTGAACGACGGCACCACGCCGCCGCAGCCATTGCCCGAACCAGCCGCCATAGAGGCTGGTGACGATGTTGAGGGCGGAAAGGCCGGGACGCGCAAGGCTGACCGCCACCGCCTCCAGCGCCACCACCGCCTCGGCTTGCACCAGCAGGATGTCATTGCGGCTCATCAATATGCCGCCGATCCTGTCGGCGAGGACGCCGTAGCGTTCGGCGGGATAGGAGGGGACGCCGTGCAAGGGATTCCAACCGGGATCGAACATGGACATCTCCTTCAGGACGGATCGGTCACGAGACGAGGAACGGCTGCAACAAGGGCGCGGGCGGCCTCGGATTGCGGCGCAGTGACGACTGCCGCTGCCGGGCCGGTCTCGACGATCCGCCCGCCATCCATGACGGCGATGCGGTGGGAGACGGCGCGGACGACGGCAAGATCGTGCGAAATGAACAGACAGGCAATGCCCTGTTGTTTCTGCAGATCGACCAGAAGTTCGAGGATGCGGCCGCGCACGGTGACGTCGAGCGCCGAGACCGCCTCGTCGAGCACCAGCAGCGACGGCCGCGTGGCGATCGCCCGGGCAATCGCCACGCGCTGGCGCTGACCGCCGGAGAGAGCACGCACCGGCCGTCGGGCATGATCGGCGGTGAGCCCGACACGTTGGAGGAGCATCACGATTTCGCCGGCACGCCGGTCTTTCGACACGACGGCGTGGATGCGCAAGGGATCATCGAGCACCGAACCGACAGTCGCCAGCGGGTTGAAGGCGGCCAGCGGATCCTGGAACACCATCTGCATGCGCGCCCGCCTGAGGCGCAGGGCAGCCCCCGTCAGCGTCAGCCAATCCTCTCCTTCGAAGCGGATCGCACCGGCATCACAGGAGAGAAGCCGCAGCAGGATGCGCGACAGCGTCGATTTTCCACTGCCGGAGGCGCCGACCAGACCGAGCGTTTCCCCGGCTGCGATCGTCAGAGAGATATTGTCGAGGGCCGCGACCCGTCGGCCTGCCGACGAAAAGCCCTTGGAGATACCTTCGATGGAAAGCAGCGGGCTCATGAGGACAGCTCCGCGATCAGCGGCGGCGTCGCAAGGTCGCGATGGCTGGCGATGAGAGCCGCGGTATAGCCGCTTTCGGGCGCCGAAAGCACCGAATGGACCGGGCCCGCCTCGACGAGGCGCGCATCGCGAAAGACGGCGATGCGGTCGACGAAGCCGGAGGCGAGCGCGATGTCGTGGGTGATGAAGAGCAGCGTCATGCCATCCTCGCGCACCAACCCGTCGAGCAGGCGGATGATCTCGGCCTGGACCACGACGTCAAGGGCGCTCGTCGCTTCGTCGGCGATCAGCAGCGCAGGCCTTGCCGCGATTGCCGCGGCGATCGCCACGCGTTGGCGCTGGCCGCCGGAAAGCTGGTGCGGATAGGCCCGCATCGCCTTGTCGGGCTCGGGCATCCGCACACGCCCGAGCAGTTCCTCGGCTCTGAGAGAGGCCTGTTTCCAGCTGAGCCCGAGATGGCGCCTGGCGCCTTCGGCGATCTGCTCACCGATCGTGAGGACGGGATTGAGGCTTGTGCCCGGATCTTGGAAGACGAAGCCGAAATCGCGGCCCGGGCGGGGCGGGTGGCCGAGGGCGGGCCACAGCATCTCGCCGCCGACCTTGGTCCCATCGGGCAGCAGACCGGCGAGCGCCCGGGCGAGCGTACTTTTGCCGGAGCCGCTTTCGCCGATGATCGCCAGCCTTTCGCCGGTAGCAATATCGAGATCGATATGGTCGAGCGCGACGGCACTGCTCCTGCCGCGCCCGTAGGTGACCGAAAACTGCTGCAGGCTGCAGAAGGTGCCGCTCATGACGCCCTCCCGCCGGCATCGCCAAGCACCTTGCCGAGACCCTCGCTGAACAGATGGACGCCCAGCACGGTGACGGCGAGTGCCGCGCCCGGTATGACCGAGAGATAGGCGGCCGAACGCAGCACGCTGCGGCCCTCGGCGATCATCGAGCCCCAGGTGGCGATATTGGGATTGCCAAGACCAAGGAAGGAAAGTGCTGCCTCGGTGAGAATTGCGCCGGCAACGATAGTGGCCGAGAGCGCCAGCACCGGCGGCAAAGCGTTCGGCAGGATTTCCCGGAAGGCGATCTCGGCCGGATGCATGCCGATCACCCTTGCAGAGGCGACGTAATCCTGCTCGCGGATCGCCAGCACCTGCGCCCGCGTCAGCCGCGCCGGATCGGCCCAGGCGCCGAGCGCGATGGCAAGCACGACGACCGGTGTCGAAACGCCGATGGTGCTGACGAAGGCAAGCGCGAGCAGGAAGCCCGGCACGATCTGGAAGGCGTCGACCACGCGCATCAGCGCCTCGTCGACGATCCCGCCGGCAAAACCGGCGGCCATGCCGACACAGACGCCGAGGATCATCGCCGAAAAAGCCGCAGCAAGGCCGACGGCAAGCGAGGTGCGTGCGCCGTAAATGAGGCCGGCAAGCACGTCGCGGCCCAGGCGATCCGTGCCGAGCGGAAAGCCCGGATCGGTGAAGGGCAGCAACAGCGCCCGGCCGGCAATTCTCAGCGGATCACCCGGCGAGATGATGGGAGCAGCGAACCCGGCTAAAAGCAGGACGATAAGGATCGCAAGCCCGATCATGCCTTCCGGCGTGTTGAGGAGGCGGCGGAGACGGCTCATGCGCCGCACTCCGAAGCGCCGATGCGCGGGTCGAGCGCCGCATAGACTAGATCGACGAGGAAGTTGACCGAAATGACGAGGACGGCGCTGGTGACGATAATGCCCATCAACAAGGGCGCGTCGCGGCCGTTGACCGCCTCCTGCGCCAAGCGCCCGAAACCCGGAATCGCAAAGACGCTCTCGATGACGACGCTGCCGCCGAGCATGGCCGCCGATTGCAGCCCGAGCATGGTGACAAGCGGCAGCAGCGCGTTGCGCGCGACATGGCGCAGCACGATGCGGCTGCGCGACAGGCCTTTGGCGCGGGCGAAAAGGACGAAATCCAATTTCCAGGCCTCGGCCATGCAGGCGCGCATTACCCGCAGAAACAAGGCGAGATAGATCAGGGCAAGGGCGCCAACCGGCAGAACCAGATGATCTGATATGTCGAGCGCACGGGAAAACCCTGTCTTGCCCGAAGCGATCGTCTCGATGCCGGCAATCGGAAACCAGCGCAGTTTCACCGAAAAGGCAATGCTAAGGACGAGACCGAGCCAGAAGCTCGGAATGGCATAGACGATCAGCGAGCCGATCGACAGCAGCCGGTCGCGCGAGGTTCCCGGTCGTGCCCCGGCAAGAATGCCGAGCGCCGAACCGAGGCCGAAGGAAAGCGCGGTCGCACTGCCCATCAACAGCAGCGTATTGGGCAGCCGTTCGGCGATGAGTTCGGCGACCGGCCGGCCGAAGGCGACCGACCAGCCGAGATCGAGCCGCGCCAGCGAGGAAAGATAGAGCCAGAGCCGGGCGAACATGGAGTGGTCGAGACCGTAGCTCTCACGCAGCGACTGCCTGAGTGCCGCATCGCCGCCGCCGATTGCGCCGAGATAGGCGTCGACAGCATCGCCCGAGGCGGATTCCAGCAGGAAAAAGGTGAAGACCACCACGATCAGCAGCACCGGAATGCTGCTGATCGCCCTGCGCCTCAGGAGGATGATTGCACGTTTCACGCCGGACAGGGCCTCTGGAAGAGCATTGCCGCCGATCCTATCACGACTGCAGCGCGGTATCGCCCCAGTTCGAGACGGCCCAGCGCGGATTGTCGGAGACGTTGAGCACGGTGTCGCGGGCAACGGTGATGAAGCCCCATTCCGCCACGTTGATCAGCGGCAAGTCGGCGGCGACGAGCTGCTGGAACTTGCGGTAGAGATCGGTGCGCGCCGCCGTGTCGACGGTCTCGGAGGCCTGCTTGATGATCTTGTCGAGCTCCGGATTGACGTAGCCGCCCTGGTTGGAGAAGGGCACACCAGCAGGCGTGCCGGATTGGACGAGAATGGTGGTGGAGATTGCCGGATCGCCGCGGAAGACCGGCGGGCCGATGGCGAGGTCGAAATCGTGGTCGGTATAAACAGCCTTCTGATGGGCGGCCGCGTCGGCGTTGACGATCTCCGCATCGATGCCGATCACCGCAAGCGCCTGGCGAAGGTAATCGCCGAATTGGCGGGTCTCGTTGAAATAGGGCGCGGGGCGAAGCTTCAGCTTGAAACGGTTGCCGTCCGCTCCCTGTTTGTACCCGGCCTTGTCGAGAATATCGTTGGCGGCGGCAGGATTGAAATCATAACTCGCGACATCGGAGGTATAGAATTCCGGCGCATTCTTCGGCACGGGGCCTGTGGCGGCGGCGGCATAACCGAGGAAGATCGTGTCGACCACGAATTTCTTGTCGATCGCCTGCGCGATCGCCTGACGGACCCTGAGGTCGGCGAGTTCCTTGCGGCGGTGATTGATCTCGACGACGAGCTGGTAGGTCAAGGCCTCATACCCCTTCGAGATCACCTTGATGCCCTCGACTTTGGAGATGCGGTCGAGATCGGCCAGCGGCACCGCCGAGAAGGCAGCCAGCTGGATTTCGTCGGCTTCGAGCGCCGCCCCGGCCGACGCGCGGTCGGGCAGCACCCGGAAGACGATCTCGTCGAGCTTCGGCTGATCGTTGTCCCAGTAGTTCTCGTTGCGCGTCAGGCGGTAATATTCGCCGGGCTTGTATTCGGCGAATTTGAACGGACCGGTGCCGACGAGCGTGTTGTTGGCCGGATTGGCGGCGATATCGCTGCCGTCGAAGATGTGCTTGGCAACGACGCTGGTGACGACGGGCAGGGCGTTGCGGATGAGCTGGAACGGCGTCGGCTTGGAGAAGCGGAACACGGCGGTGTAATCGTCAGGAGTATCGACGGCTTCGAGATTGGCAAAGACCAGGCGGCCGAGATTCTGCAGCG
Source organism: Rhizobium sp. BK619 (assembly GCF_014195245.1). Classification (NCBI taxonomy): domain Bacteria; kingdom Pseudomonadati; phylum Pseudomonadota; class Alphaproteobacteria; order Hyphomicrobiales; family Rhizobiaceae; genus Rhizobium; species Rhizobium sp. BK619. The sequence continues at coordinate 164,366 of NZ_JACIBH010000014.1, forward strand.
GCTTCCAGATGTTGAGGGCGGAGAAGGCGACATCGAGTGAGGTGAACGGCTTGCCGTCGTGCCAAGTAACGCCGTCGCGCAGCTTGAAGGTAACGGAGAGACCGTCCGCCGAACCCTCCCAGGAGGTGGCAAGCCGCGGCGCAAGCCCGCCCTTGCCCTCGAACGAGGCTTCGGCCAATGGTTCGATCACCTTGCTGGCGATGAAGAAGACGCCGTTCGAGGCGACGATGGCAGGATTGAGATTCTTCGGTTCGGAATCGGCCGCAACAATCAGCCGGCCGCCGGCGGGCGCGGCCTGCGCCAGCACCTGTCGGGTGAGCGCCGTCGAGGCAAGCAGAAGGGCGGTGCCCTTCATCAGCGTACGCCGCGAGATTTCTGGAATGGTCATGAGCCCTCCTGATCGATCAAAATCCAAGCGCCCATATTCAGGGCGAAACGCCAATAGTCATAGAGGTTAAATTCGAAATGGCCGGGCTCTGCGAGACATTTTTTGTCACCCAGTCATTATTCGATTAACCGCTGGCAGCGATGCGTGCGGGCTCAGCGAAAAGATTGCGATAGGCGGCACCTGGATGCGGCGCAGCAAGCCGCGGCCCCGCTCCCCCAAGTTTTTCCCGCAGCGTTCCCTTGGCATAGTCTGTCTTGTAGACGCCGCGCTTCTGCAGTTCCGGCACCAGCAAATCCACAGCATCCTCGAAACTCTCAGGCGTCACGGCATAGGCAAGGTTGAAGCCGTCGACATCGGTGTCCTCGATCCATTCCTGCATCAGATCGGCGACCGTCTGCGGCGAGCCGACGAAAACCGGGCCGAAACCGCCGACGCCGACCCAGTCGGCCATTTCGCGCACCGTCCATTCCTTGGTCGGATCGATAGTGGTGAAGGTCTCGACGGCCGATTGCACCGCATTGGTATGGCGGTGGCGCAGCACCTCATCCGGCCCGAACTGGCCGAAATCGATGCCGGTCCAGCCGGAAATCAGTGTCAGCGCCCCCTCGAAGGAGGCATATTTGCGGTATTCGTTGAACTTCCGCTGCGCCTCGGCGTCCGTCTCGCCGAGGACGACGGTCTGCAGGTTGAAGGCGAGGATGTCGCGCGGGTTGCGGCCGGCGCGTTCGGCCGCCTCGCGGACATTGGCGACGTAGCGCTTCAGCACGGGTTTCGAGGGCGACGCTACGAAGATGCATTCGGCGTGGGCGCCGGCGAAATCCTTGCCGCGGCTGGAGGCGCCGGCCTGGTATAGCACCGGCGTGCGCTGCGGCGAGGGCTCGCTCAGGTGAATGCCGGGCACGTTGAAATGCCGGCCGGAATGGCGGATCGGGTGGACCTTGTCGGGATGGGTGAAGATGCCTGCTTCCCGGTCGCGGACGACGGCGCCATCCTCCCAGCTGCCCTCCCAGAGCTTGTAGCAGACCTCGAGATATTCCTCGGCAAGATCGTAACGGTCGTCATGCCGGGTCTGCGCCGGTTGCCCGATATTGAGCGCGCCGCTGTTGAGATAGGAGGTGACGATATTCCAGCCGACGCGTCCCTTGGTCAAATGATCGAGCGTCGAGATCCGGCGGGCGAAAGTGTAGGGATGCTCGAAGGAAAGCGAGGCCGTCAGGCCGAAGCCGAGGTGCTCGGTGGCGTAGGCCATGGTTGGGATAAGCTGCAGTGGATCGTTGACCGGCACCTGCGCCGAATGGCGAAGGGCCGCATCGACATTGCCGTTCAGCACATCATAGACGCCGAGCACGTCGGCGATGAACAGCCCGTCGAACTTGCCGCGCTCCAGCGTCTTTGCCAGATGCACCCAGTAATCGAGATCCTTGTAGGTCCAGGATTTGTCGCGCGGATGGCGCCAGAGCCCCGGCGACTGATGTCCAACGCAATTCATGTCGAAGGCGTTCAGCCTGATTTGACGGGTCATGTCTTTCTTCCTCGGAATTTAAGGATTGCTGCGGCCAAGGCCGTAGGTCAGCGCCAGGGCGCCGACGAGCACGGCGCCCTTGACGAAATCCTGGGTGTAATAGGGGGCGTTCAGCATGGTGAGACCGTTCAACAGCACGCCGACGAAGACGGCACCGGCGATGGTGCCAAGCACGTTCGGACGCCGCAGGTTGAGAACCGCGAAACCGATCAGAGCGGCGGCAACCGAATCCATCAGCAGCGAGCCGCCGGAGGAGATGTCGCCACGCCCGACGCGGGCGGCAATCACGATGCCGCCGAGCGAGGCAAGCGTGCCCGACAACACATAGGCGAGCGTCTTCAGCCTGACGGTCGACGCCCCGGCGAGCCGGGTGGCAACCTCGTTGCCCCCGGTCGCAAACAGCAGCCGGCCGATGCGGGTGCGTTCGGTGAGAACGAAAAGCAGGACGGCGACCGTCGCCATCAGCACGACGGAAACGGGCAGGGTGCCGAGGATGCTGTAGCGGCCGATCAGTAGAAAGGTCGGATCGTAGGCGCCGGTCGCCTTCGAACCATCGGGCAAAGTGAGACCTGATGAAATCGACCGGCCGGCTGTGGGGATCAGTTGCAGGCCGGAGAGCAGGAACATCATCGCCAGCGTCGCCAGCAGATCCGGCACCTTCAGGCGCACGATCAGGAAGGCGTTGACGAGCCCGACCAGAGCGCCGAAGGCAAGCACCAGCGCCACCGTCGCATAGGCGTCGAGGCCCCAGACGATCATCGCGTAGCTCGCCGCCATCACGCTCGATGCGGCGACCGCGCCGATCGACAGGTCGAAACCGCCGACGGCAAGCGTGACGGTGACGCCGGCGCCGAGAATGGCGACCACCGACACCGCCTGCAGGATGCTCATCAGATTGGCGATATTGATGAAGGCAGGCTCGGCGATGGTAAAACCGACGATGAGCAGCGCAAGCAGGATGAACACCGCGCCGGCCCGCAGAAACGCGCCGAGAGCGGCAAGATGGCCGCCAGCGGTTTGCGGCGACGCCCGTGGCCGGGCGGTCTTTGAAAGAGCGTCGTCGTCGATCGTCGTCATGCGGATATTCCCTGAATGGCGAAAGGAGCGGCTAGTCCGCCTGCGGCGGGGCTAAGCAGATGGCGATCGATGACGAGGATGCGGTCGGCCACCTCATAGGCCTCCTCCGGATCGGAGGTCGCGATCAGCGTCGCCCGGTCGGTGCGGGCGCGGATTGCCTGAATGATGTCGCGGCGGGCGCCGACATCGACGCCCTGGAAAGGTTCGTCGAGCAGCAGAAGCCGGCTTGGCTCCGCCTCCCAGCGGGCAATCACCGCCTTCTGCTGGTTGCCGCCGGAGAGCGACCAGACCGAGGCCAGCGGGCCGGCGGCCTTGATGCCGAAACGGGAAATCGCCTGTTCGGCCTCGCGTCGTTCGCGCCCGCCGACAAGGAAACCGCGCGGATACCATTTGGAGAGATGCGGCAGGCTGATCGTCGCCGCCAGTGAATGGCCGGGCCACGCCGGCGGCATCAGCGAGGAACGATGACGGTCTTCAGCGGCCATCGCAACGCCTGCGGCAATCGCTTCGGCCGGGCTTCTCGGCCGGTAAGGCCGGCCGTCGAGAAACATTGCGCCGCCCTCAAGCGCCGTCACGCCGAAAATCGCCTGAAGCAGCCGGCTCTTGCCGGCGCCGAGCACGCCGGCCACCGCCACGACCTCGCCCTCATGGAGCGACAGGTCGAAGGACGCACCCTCGGCGAGCAGGCGGGCACTGCGCATCTCGAAGATTGCCGGGCCGGTCGCGGCGCGCGCATCCGGCCGCGCCGCATCCAGCCTGCGGCCGATCATCGTCTCGATGGCGCTGGAAAAATCGATCGGGCGCGAGAAGGTGCCGACGACGCGGCCGCCGCGCATGACGAGCGCGCGGTCGGCGATCGCTTCGAGATCGGCGGTGCGATGCGATATATAGAGGATCGCCAGGCCCCGTTCGCGAAGCCTCAGGAGAATATCGAAGAGGCGGCGGCTCTCTTCCCCGGCAAGGCTTGCCGTCGGCTCGTCGAGAATAAGGAGATCGGCGCGGTTGGCGAGCGCCCGGGCAATCGCCACGAGTTGGCGGTCGGCGCTAGCGAGTTCGCCGAAATCACGGTCGAGCGGCAGGCTGAAGCCGGCTGCATCGAGTATTGCCTGTGCGGCGCGGCGGATGCCGGCGCGCGAGACGAAGAACGGCGTGCTGCGATCGGCGAAACGGTTGAGAAGCAGGGCGTCGGCAACGGTCAGGCCGGCGGCGCCGACCAGATCCGTCGATTGATGCACCGTAACGACACCGGCCCTTGCCGCTTCGGCCGGGCTCTGCGGCGCGAAATGGCGGCCCTTAAGACGGATCGCGCCGCCATCGGCCGGAAGCACGCCGGACAGGATCTTCACCAGCGTCGATTTGCCCGCGCCGTTTGCGCCCATGAGCGCCACGATCTCGCCGCGCTCGATCGAAAGATCGGCGCCGGCGAGCGCTCGCGTCGAGCCGAAGCTGCGGCTTATGTTTTCAACGTGTAGAAGCGGCATCGACCAGATCCGGGACTGCATTTGTCCCGGGAGTGTGCCCCGTTCGGACGGTCGAATTCCAGGCAAGCCTTTCCCCGATGGACAGCGCCGGGGAAACAAAGAATCTCCCGCAGACGGCAAAATCGGATCATTTAATCTACTAAAAACATAGAGATTATATCTAATAACTTGACGCGTCGCGGGGGCTGCCTGTCAGACGACGCCGCTTGTTGTTAAAAGGAACGCGACGATGAAATCCCTCGCACGGCTTGCACTGTCTGCCGCCGTCATTCCGTTCATTTTCATTCACGGTGCAAAGGCCGACGGCCTGTCCGGTGCTCCGGCGCCCTTCGACAAGGGCGGCGTCAAGGTGGCGCTGATCAGCTACATCTCGGCCGGCGATTTCTTCCAGGCATATCAGGCGGGCGCCGAGGCCCAGGCCAAGGCGCTTGATATCGACCTGCGCATCTTCCCCGGGCGCCAGGATGCAGCCGAGCAGCGCGAACAGATCCTGCAGGCGATCAATCTCGGCGTCTCCGGCATCGTCATCGACCATGGCCTGCCGGAATCGCTTGGCGATGTCGTGCAGCAGGCGCTCGACAAGGGCATCAAGGTCGTCGCCTTCGACGTCAACCTCAACAATCCCAAAATCCCGCAGGTGGAGCAGAGCGACCACGAGCTTGCCTCGCTGGCGCTCGAACAGGTGGTGAAGGACAACGGCAAGAGTTTTAACGCCGGTTACGTCTATGTCGCGGGCTTTGCGCCACTCGATCGCCGCAACGAGGTTTGGGACAAATTCAAGTCGGAGAATGCGGGCGTCGTCGAAAAGGCCCGCTTCGGCAATGTCAGCGACACCACCGCGACCTCGACTGCCGACCAGGCGAAGGCCGCGCTCACTGCCAATCCGGATATTTCGGTGGTCTTCGCCCCCTATGACGAATTCGCCCGCGGCGTAAAACTCGCCGCCAACGATCTCGGCATATCGAAGAAACTCAAGATCTATTCGGCCGACGTCTCCACAGCCGATATCCAGGAGATCACCGAGGAAGGCAGCCCGTGGGTTGCGACCGTCGCCACCAATCCGGCCGTCGTCGGCGCCGTCTCCATCCGCGCCGCCGCCCTCGAAATCGCCGGCCAGACGGTTCCTCACCAGATCACCGTCAAACCGACGCTGCTGACCCAGGAGAGCCTGCGCGCGGCCGGCGTCAAGACGATCGAGGATCTGGCGCAGAAGATCCCGGCCTTCAGCACCAGCGATGCGGCGACCGCGACCTGGATCCCGGACAAGCTGTTCTAAGGCTTTTCACCTCGATCCTTCCGGCGGGGGCGTACGGCTCGCGCCGGATCATCTTTTTGCAGAATTGGAGTTCCGCCCATGAGCCAGTCCAATGTCGTCTACGCGGCGAGCCGCAACCCAACGCGGCAAGATCTGTTTGCCCGCGCCGAGGAGATCTCGGCCGACCTTTCCCAGCGCGCGGCCGAACTCGACCGCGACGGTCGCCCGCCGCTTGCAGAAATCGTCAAGCTGAAGAATGCCGGACTGCTCAATGCGCTGCATCCGATAGAGATCGGCGGCGGCGGCCTCGATTGGGTCGACGGGCTGAGGCTGGTACGCATTCTCGCCCGTGGCGAGAGCTCGATCGGCCAGTTGCTCGGCTACCATTACGTCAACAGCCAGTATGTCTACTGGGCGCTCGATGCAGCGCGCGCCCATGCGCTGGGCAGCGAAACGGTGGCGAAAAACCTCTATTGGGGTGCAGCCGTCAATCCCCGCGATCCCGGACTGGTGCTGACTCGCCGCGGCAACGGCTATGTGCTGAACGGCCGCAAATCCTTCTCCACGGCGGCGCGGGTCTCCGACTATATCAATGCCAATGCGGCGCTCGACGACAAGATCGCCGGCTTTGCCGTGCCGACCAATCGCCCGGGCTACGTCGCCAATGACGACTGGGACAATATCGGCCAGCGCCTGTCCGACAGCGGCAGCGTCGAGTTCCACGATTTCCCCGTCTACGAGGAGGATTTCGTCGGCGCACCCACAGCGCCCGACGTGGCGCCGCCGGTGCTGTCGACCTTCAACACGCCTTTCATCCAGCTCGTCTTCGTCAATTTTTATCTCGGCACCGCCGAAGGCGCGTTGCAGGCGGCCGTCGATTATGTCCGCACCACGACCCGGCCGTGGATTACGTCAGGCGTCGAGCGCGCAGCCGACGACCCCTATATCCTCGAACGCGTCGGCGAATTCACCGCGGCGCTGAAGGCCTCGGCCGCTCTTGCCGACAATGCGGCAGCGGCCGTGCAGGCCGGTCTCGACCGCGGCCGCGACGTGACGGCGCGCGAGCGCGGCGAGGCGGCGGCCGAAGCCTATGCCGCCAAGGTCCATGCCACCCATGTCTCGCTCGACATCACCTCGCGCGTCTTCGAACTGACGGGCGCGCGCTCGACGGCCGACAAATACCGCTTCGACCGGTTCTGGCGCAATGTCCGCACCCACACGCTGCACGACCCGGTCTTCTACAAGGCCAAGGAAGTCGGCGAGTTCGTGCTGAACGACAGGATACCGGAGGTCAGTCTCTACAGCTGAGGCTGGTGTGCCATATCGAAAGCAAAACCCCACAGCCGGGCCCGGCAGCGGGGTTTTCGTTTGGAACGAGGCGCAGCCTCAGAGCGCGCCGTTCTTCGGCGGCGTCACGCCGTTCAGATGATAGTTGCCGACGACGTGGTATTTCCAGCGCACCGGATCATGCAGTGTGTGGGTGCGGGCGTTGCGCCAATGGCGGTCGAGATTGAGGCCTGTTTGTACCGACGAGGTTCCGGCAAGCTCGAAGAGCGTATTCGACGCCTCGAGCGCCACCTCCGTCGTCAGCACCTTGGCGGCGGCGACCGCAAGCGTTGCCTCGATCACTTTCTGCTCGGTCGTCTCGACCTGCGCGGCATCGACCTTGTGGCCGGCGCGCTCGACAAGGGCGGTTGCCGCTTCGAGCCGGATGGCGATCTGGCCAACCTTGGCGATCGTCAGCGGATCGTCGGAGGCGCGGTCGAGGCCGCTATCCATCCAGGGGCGCGATTTCGTCCTGACGAACTCCAGCGTTTCGGCGAAGGCCGCCCGAGCAATGCCGAGATCGACGCCCGCATGGATGATCTGGCCGACGGAGCCGATCGTCGTCGGCCGCTCGAAGCCCTTGTGATGGAAGACGACGGAATCGGCGCTGACATAGACATTGTCGAGAACAGTCGTGCCGCTGCCGGAGGTGCGCTGGCCGAAGCCGTCCCAGTCGTCGACGATCTCGACACCCTCGGTGCCCTTCGGGACGAAGGCCATGGTCAGCCGCTCCTCGGCATCGAGCGCGAAGACGGTGATCCAGTCAGCGAAGAGCACGCCTGTGGAATAGAATTTGCGGCCGTTGATCCGGTAGCCCGGGCCGTCACGGGTGATACGCGTGTTGTAATGGCCGACCGTCTTCGTGCCGCGCTCGGAAAGCGCATTGCCGAAACGGTCGCCGGCAAGCACCCGGCCGAAGAAATAGCGCTGCTGCTCCTCGCTGCCGTCGGTTCTGAGCGCCTCGAGAATATAGAAATGGTTCTGCGGGATCTGGCCGATCGAGCCGTCCGCCTGCGACAGGATCGCCGTGATCTCGGCAAGCACCGCGTTCGAGACGTCGAGCCCGCCATATTGCGCCGGCACGGTGATCGCCAGAAGACCGGACCGCGCGAGGAGATCGAGTTCGCTGAAAGGCAGGATCCGATCGGCGTCGCGCGCGGCAGCGCGCGCGGCAAATTGCGCCGCCAGCTTTCGGGCGGTTTCAACCGCCTCCTCATCGCTGCCGATACGGTCGGCCACGGGCCGGATCTGATCTGCTTGCCTCAGCACGGTATTCATCGATGTCTCCAATTCTGACGATCCTATCGGTGAAAGAAATCGAACGCCGAGATAAGAGTACAAATTCTATAGATGTGATAGAAAATAAAAAGTGTTTGCTTATTCCCTTCGACGGCCGTGGTTAGGGTTGCGCTCCAACCTTCGCGCGGCGACGCGCCCGGGGGACGATGAAATTTCCACCTTCTAATATTCTGCAAATGGAGAAGACTGAGGTATTTGAGAAGCATCAGATGCTCCCGCGTCGCGCGCCAGCTTAATCGAGTGATGCGAGATCACGCCTGCCGTGAAGGACGCGCACGATATTGACGGTTTGGATGGGTCCTTCGTCCGTGTCCGGAACGGTCTCATAGAGCACAACAAACGGCGCTTCGACCAACATGCGCGCGCCCGGCCGGATTTCCGGTCGGCGCCTGCCGATACGCGGCTGCTCGATCAGCAACTTCGCCTTCCGCTCGAAGTTATCAAAAAGCCGCTCGGCTGCCTGCGGCTGTTCCAGACCGACCTGGACATAGATGTCACGAACGTCGGCCAGGGCCTGGGGCAACCAAACGAGATCAACGGGCATTGTTCAGGGCAGCGCTCAGTTCCTGACGAGCCTCTTCGCGGAGTTTGTCGAAATCGACCCGCACGGGGTCGCCGCTGGCCTTGCCTTCGTCCCAAAGTTCCCGCAAGCGTTTGGCATCAGCCTGCCGAGCTTCCCATTTGGCCTCCCAGTCGCGGACTGCTTCGCGCACGATTTCACTTGTGGTGGCGTAGGCGCCGGTCTTGACCGCGTCGCGAAGCAGGGCCGCCTGATGCGTGGTAACGGCCACGCTCACTTTCTCGACATTCGGCATTTCACGTCTCCTGGACCTTATAGTAGTAAAGTTTACTACCGTCTCGACACTCTGCCAAGTACCCATCTCAATTCGATTCCGGAGATTTTCCAACCGTAGTCGCCGGTCGCTCAGCGCCGCGTGCCGGCAAAACGTCAGGGCCGGATGCATTCGACGCCAAGCAGGATGAAATACGCGACATTGCGGGTCACGAGTTTCAGCCCATGTTCCAGCGCCGCGGCGGCGATCCGCTTCATAAGATCGGCAAAGAGCGATCAGGCCATGGCTCCCACGTGAAAGGCATCGCTTTCGCCCGGCACCAGTTCAAGCGGCCAGACAATATTGCGCCCCCCTTCAGGATAGAACGCGCGATAGGCCGGCATGTTGGCGAGAAGCATTTGGCCGAGCGCGACGCCAAGATCGTAGAGCGACATGCGGAAGCAACTGAGCGAGGGTTCCAGGAACCGCGCACGCGGCGCGTCACGGAAACCGATCACCGCAAGGTCGCGGCCGGGCATGACGCCCGATTCCATCAGGCGGCGATAAAGACCGATCGCCATCAGTTCGTAGATCAGGATCACCGCCGTCGGCCGTCCTTCAAGCAGAAGCAGTTCATGCGCCGCCTGATAGCCGCCCTGTTCGCTCGACTTGACGCGGATGACGAGCGACGGATCGAAAGCAATATTGTGGCGTTCGAGTGCGCGGCGATAACTCTCGAGAAAGAGATAGCCGAGGTTGACCTCGCTCGACGGCGCCGTGATTGCAATCCGGCGGTGGCCGCGCGCGACCAGCCGGTCGACGGCGCGCTCGGCCACGCCTTCGAAATCGAGATCGATCCAGGGGAAATTGCCTGGGGAAAGGCTGCGGCCGACCGCAACGAAGGGGATCTTTGCCCGCGACAGAAGATCGATGCGCCGGTCGATGCGCTGCGTATTCGAGATGATCATTGCATCGACGATGTGGCGCGCCACAATGCGCTTCAGATATTCGTGCGGATCCTCGTCGCTCGGGCAGGGCAGCATGATCAGGTCGAGTTTGTGGCGGGCAAAGACGCTTTGCAGGCCGCTGGTGACGCCGAGGAAGAAGTTGTCGGCATTTTCGACCGACTCCATGCTGGATTCGATCATCAGCCCGATGACCTTTGTCTCTCCTTGTCTGAGACTCCGTCCCGACTGGTTGGCGACGTAACCGAGTTCCTCGGCCGCCGCCAGCACGCGCTGCCGGGTTTCCTCATTGACATCGGGCTTGCCATTCAGCGCCCGGGAGACCGTGCCGATCGAAATATCCAGGTGTTCGGCAAGCTGGCGAATCCCCTTCATCGGCCGCTTTTTCCTGGAGCATGATGTCGTCCTAAAACTGCGCGGTTTTCGGACGACATCATGCTCCTCCTTCTCTGATTTAGATCCATCCGGATCCGGGTCCGCAATTTCGTATTTGGCGTCTCTTGACATCGCAAAGTCTTTCCGCCAACATTCGTAAACGTTTACGGAGTGCGTGTCACCAGGAGAGTTGGCGCCATTCCCCGGAGGAAATCGTGAAATTCAGTGCCATTCTGTGCGGGTGCGGAGCTATGTCCAAAGGTTGGTTGCGCGCCATCGCGTCCAACCCTCAACTGGCTGACTCCATTGCCATTGTCGGCCTCGTCGACCTCAACCGCGAGACGGCGGAAAAGCTTGCCGCCGAGTTCGGCCTCGAGAGCGCCGTCATCGGTTCGGATCTCTCCGAGGTCATCGCTGCCACCAAGGCCGACCTGGTCTTCGACATCGTCATTCCGGCCGCCCGTTACGATGTCGTTTCGACGGCGCTCGAGGCCGGCTGCCATGTGCTCAGCGAAAAGCCGATGGCCGCCTCGCTCACCGAGGGCGCCGCGCTGGTCGATCTCGCCGCGCAAACCGGCCGCATCCACGCCGTCATCCAGAACCGTCGCTTCATATCCGGCATCCGCCGCCTGCGCCGTTTCGTCGACAGCGGCGCCATCGGCGAACTCACCGGCATCCATTGCGACTTTTTCCTCGCACCGCATTTCGGCGGTTTCCGCGAGGAGATGGACAATGTCCTGCTGCTCGATATGGCGATTCACACCTTCGATGCCGCCCGCTATGTCGCCGACTGCAAGCCGCTTGCCGTCTATTGCGTCGAGCGCAATCCGAAGGGGTCGTGGTACCGGCACGGTGCTTCGGCCAATGCCATCTTCGAGTTTTCCGACGATATCGTCTTCACCTATCGCGGCTCCTGGTGCGCCGAGGGTGAGCGCACTAGTTGGGAAAGCCGGTGGCGCCTCGTCGGCTCGAAGGGCATGCTCACCTGGGACGGCGAGGAGAAATTCAACGCGACCGTTGCCGGCAAGGAACCCGGCCTTTTGCGCGGCTCTACTTCCGTAAACGTTCCCGGCCCGGAACATGACGCGGAAACCCACGGCCACGCCAGCGTCATTGCCGATTTCATCGCGGCGATCCGCACCGGCAAACAGCCCGAGACGGTCAATTCCGACAATATCAGAAGCCTCGCCATGGTCTTCGGCGCGATCGAAAGCGCCAAGACCGGCAAGCGTATCGAAATTTCAGCATAGGATGACGTGACGTGAGCAACCCTGCAAAATCCATTCGCATCGGCACCATGGTCAGCGGCAACAAGGGCGATGCCGCCACGCGCATCGGCGAGATCGCCGACATGGGCTTCGAAAGCTTCGAACCCTTCTTCTGGCAGACGACCAAGGGCCAGAACCTTGCCGAGCTCGGCAAGCGTTGCCTCGACGCGATCGGCGACCGCGACATCACCATCTCGACGCTCGGCATGTTCGGCAATCCGCTGGAAGAGAGCGCCATCGACCTCGAGACCCTGCAGGGCTGGAAGGACTGCATCGACAATGCCCATCATTTCGGCGCGACCTGCGTTGCCGGCTTCACCGGCCGCGTCCGCGGCAAGCCGCTGACCGACAGCCTGGCCCGCTACAAGCAGATCTGGAGCGAGCTTGCCAAGCGCGCCGCCGACAAGGGCATCAAGATCGCCTTCGAAAATTGCGCCATGGACGGCAACTGGCAAAGCGGCGATTGGAACATCGCCCATAATCCAGATGCCTGGGAACTGATCTTCAACGAGACGCCGGATGATCATATCGGGCTGGAATGGGAGCCGTGCCATCAGATGGTCTATCTGATCGACCCGATGCCGCAGATCCGCAAATGGGCGCATAAATTCTTCCACGTTCACGGCAAGGACGCGACCATCCGCTGGGAGGTCATCAAGGAACACGGCATTTTCGGCAAGGAAAAATTCGTCTTCATGCGCACGCCGGGCTTCGGCGACAGTAACTGGACCGACATTATTTCCGAGCTGCGGCTTGCCGGCTGGTCCGGCTCGATCGACATCGAAGGCTGGCACGATCCGGTCTATCGCGACGAACTCGAAATGACCGGCCAGGTCTATGCGCTCAACCATCTCAAGCATGCCCGGGGCGGCGAATTCGTCGCCGATCCGGCCTAATGAAATCGGTTCCGGCAAGGAGGAATCGCCGGAACCGGGGATAACCACAAAGGAGGAGAACCATGGCTATCCGCAAATATGCAATTCTCGGCGCTCTGGCGCTTGCAGGCGTTTCACTCTTCGGCCTTTCGGCCAAAGCCGAGGACGTCACGCTGACGCTCTGGTCGCTGGACAAGGACACCCAGCCGGCGCCCAATCTCGTCAAGGAATTCAACGCCCAGAACAACGGCATCAAGATCGAATATCGGCTGATCCAGTTCGACGACGTCGTCACCGAGGCGATGCGCGCCTATGCCACCGGCCAGGCGCCCGACATCATCGCCGTCGACAATCCCGAGCATGCGATGTTCTCATCGCGCGGCGCCTTCCTCGACCTCACCGACATGATCGCCAAGTCGACCGTCATCAAGCCGGACAATTATTTCCCCGGCCCGCTGAAATCGGTGGAATGGGACGGCAAATATTACGGCGTGCCGAAGGCGACGAACACGATCGCGCTCTACTACAACAAGGACATGTTCAAGGCCAAGGGCCTCGATCCGAACAAGCCGCCGCAGACCTGGGACGAACTGGTCGAGGATGCGCGCAAGCTGACCGACCCCGCCAAGAACGTCTACGGCCTGGCTTTTTCGGCCAAGGCCAACGAGGAGGGCACCTTCCAGTTCCTGCCCTGGGCGCAGATGGGCGGCGGCAGCTATGAGCATATCAATGCCGACGGCGCGGTGAAGGCGCTCGGGATCTGGAAGACGATCATGGACGAGAAGCTCGCTTCTCCGGATACGCTGACACGCGGCCAGTGGGATTCCACCGGCACGTTCAACTCCGGCAATGCGGCCATGGCGATCTCCGGTCCCTGGGAACTCGACCGCATGACGCAGGAAGCGAAATTCGACTGGGGCGTCACCCTGCTTCCGGTTCCGAAGGAAGGGGCTGAGCGCTCCTCGGCCATGGGCGACTTCAACTGGGCGATCTTCGCCAGCAGCAAACATCCGGCCGAAGCCTTCAAGGCGCTCGAATATTTCGCCTCGCAGGACGACAAGATGTTCAAGAACTTCGGTCAGCTTCCGGCCCGTTCCGACATCTCCATCCCCGAGAGCGGCCAGCCGCTGAAGGACGCCGCCCTCAAGGTCTTCCTCGAACAGCTGAAATACGCCAAGCCGCGCGGGCCGCACCCGCAATGGCCGAAGATCTCCAAGGCGATCCAGGACGCCATCCAGGCGGCGCTGACCGGCCAGATGAGCCCGAAGGACGCGCTCGACCAGGCCGCGGATAAGATCAAGTCTGTATTGGGCTAGCTAGCGTCGAGCCAGCCGTTCGCTCCCTCTTCTCCCCGGCGGGGGTCCGAAGGACGGGGCGAGACACGTGGCTCGACCCAGGTACGGATGCCCGAAGGGCAGATGAGGGGGGTGAGGGACGCCAGCGACGAACGTTCTGAACGCAAGTGAAGAACAATTGCCGCCGAACTCGCCGCCCCCTCATCCGACCCTTCGGGCCACCTTCTCCCCGCTGGGGAGAAGAGACAGATCAACCATTTCCTCCCGGCAGGGGCCGTCTATCGCATCATGCGCCAGGCGGCCCCGATCGGAGCATCGGAGGACGCATGAAGAGGATCCTGATGAGCGTCAGGGACGGCCGCGGTTTCGATATCGTGCTCGTCGCTTTCCCGCTCGGCTTTCTGTTCCTGATGGCGGGGCTTCCGCTCATCTACAATGTGGTGATGAGTTTCCAGGAGGTCGACATGTTCAGCCTCGGGACCTTCTCGCGTCCCTTTGTCGGCTTCAAGAATTATACCGACCTCTTCGCGCAGCCGGAAACGCTGCCGATCCTCTACAACACCGTCATCTTCGTCACCGGCTCGATCGCCGGACAGTTCCTGATCGGCTTCGGCCTGGCGCTGTTCTTCTGGGTCAATTTTCCCGGCGCCTCGTGGATGCGCGGCCTGTTCCTCGTCTCCTGGGTGATGCCCGGCCTCGTCGTCGGCGCCATCTGGAACTGGATTCTCTCAGGCGATTTCGGCGTGCTGAATTTCATCCTGAGGGAAAGCGGCATCATCTCCGGCAATATCTTCTGGCGCTCGGACCCGCATTATTCGCTCTATGCGGTGATCATCGCCAATATCTGGCTCGGCACCTCGTTCAACATGATCCTGCTGTCCGTCGGCCTCGCCGGCATTCCCGCCGATCTTTATGAAGCGGCCGAACTCGACGGCGCCAATGTCTGGCAGCGCTTCTGGACGATCACGCTGCCGATGATGCGCTCGACCATCGGCGCCATCATCGCGCTCGGCCTGATCTTCACCCTGCAGCAGTTCGATCTTTTCGCCGCCATCACCTCGGGCGGGCCGAACAATTCGTCGAACGTCACGCAATATTGGGCCTGGGATCTTTCCTTCCGGCAATATGATTTCGCCAAGGGGGCGACGATCTCCGTCATCATGATCGTCTTCGTCATGTTCGCATCGGTAGTCTATGTCCGGTCCACACGCCATGAGGTGCGCGGATGAGCACGACGACGAACCGCGACCGCCTGATGCTGGCAATATCGATCATCATGGCGGCGATCTACCTCTTCCCCCTCTACTGGATGTACATCACCGCGCTGAAAAGCGGCTCGGAAATGTTCGCGACGCCACCCAGCTTCTGGCCGGCCGCCCCGCAATGGGGCACCTACACCACTGTCTGGGAAAGCCGCGACATGGGCCGCTATCTCTGGAACTCGCTGGTCATCGCTCTCGGCTCCATGGCGCTTATCACCGTGCTCGGCGTCGGCTGCGCCTATGTGCTCGCCAGATACCGCAATGTCTGGGTGGATATCGGTCTGTTCCTGATCCTGATGCTGCAGGTTCTGCCGGCCTCGCTGATGATCACGCCGATCTTCGTCGGC
Organism: Rhizobium sp. BK619; assembly: GCF_014195245.1. Taxonomy (NCBI): domain Bacteria; kingdom Pseudomonadati; phylum Pseudomonadota; class Alphaproteobacteria; order Hyphomicrobiales; family Rhizobiaceae; genus Rhizobium; species Rhizobium sp. BK619. Next base: position 179,874 of record NZ_JACIBH010000014.1, read on the forward strand.
TTCTCGCAGATCGGCATGCTCTCCTATCCGCGGCTCGCCGTCATCATCGCGGTCGCGGCCAAGAGCATGCCCTTCTTCGTCATCCTGGTGCGCGCCACCTTCATGAGCGTTCCCCAGGAACTGGAGGAAGCGGCCCTCGTTGATGGCAATTCGCGCGTCGGCGCCTTCTTCAACATCGTGCTGCCGCTCGCCCGCAACGGCATTCTTGTCAGCGCCATCCTCATCTTCATGCAGGCCTTCGGCGAATTCGTCTATTCGAAGTCGATGATCCAGGCGGTCGACCTTCAGCCGGCAAGCGTCGGTCTCAACTCCTTCATGGGACCGAACACTAATGAGTGGAACAACATCATGGCCTACGCCACGATGTATGTGACGCCGATCCTTGCCATCTTCGTTCTCTTGCAGCGCCGCATCGTATCCGGCCTCACCTCTGGAGCCCTCAAATGACCACACAGATCGAGCTCAGAGGCGTCAACAAATATTACGGCGCCTTCCACGCCCTGAAGAACATCGACCTTTCTATTGCCAAGGGCACCTTCGTCGCACTCGTCGGCCCCTCGGGCTGCGGCAAGTCCACGCTGCTGCGTTCGCTTGCCGGCCTCGAAAGCATCTCGACCGGCGACCTCCGGATTGCCGGCGAATTGATGAACGGCGTGCCGCCGCGCAAGCGTGACGTCGCCATGGTGTTTCAGTCCTATGCGCTCTATCCGCATATGACGGTCGAGGAAAACCTGACCTACAGCCTGCGTATCCGCGGCATTGCCAAGGCGGAGGCCAAAAAGGCGGCGGAAGAGGTGGCGGCGACAACGGGTCTTTCGCATCTCCTCAAGCGTTATCCGCGCGAGCTCTCCGGCGGCCAGCGCCAACGTGTGGCCATGAGCCGCGCCATCATCCGCCATCCCAAGGCCTTCCTGTTCGACGAGCCGCTTTCCAACCTCGATGCGGCGCTGCGCGTTCATATGCGCAAGGAAATCCGGTCGCTGCACGACCGGCTGAACGCGACCTTCGTTTACGTGACCCACGACCAGGTCGAGGCCATGACGATGGCCGACCATGTGGTGGTGATGCGCGACGGCATCATCGAACAGCAGGGCGCGCCGCTCGAACTTTACGACCGGCCGGCAAACCGGTTCGTCGCCGGCTTCATCGGCTCGCCAGCGATGAATTTCATCCCCGCGATCGTCGCCGAGGATGGAAAGAGCCTGATCCTGGATTTCGGTGCGGTGAAAGAGACGCTTGCGATATCGCGCGCCGTCGAGCCCGGGCGCAAGCTCGTCGCCGGCATCCGGCCGGAACATATCGGCGTCGTCGAAGCCGGGCATGGCAGCTTCGACGTGCCGATCGCCTTCGTCGAATCGACCGGCTCGTCGACCTTCATCGTCGCGGAAACCCAGCCGGAATTGACGATCGTCGAGACGCGCCGCGACAGGGTCAAGACCGGAGACAGGATCGGACTTTCGATCGATCCGGGGCAGATCCATCTGTTCGACGCATCGACGGACCGTGTGATATAACATCGCCGACGCAGAGACGCTGACGGCTTCATTAAACCATCATCAGCCTCTGCGAAGGGATTGCTCCCGCGCGAGTCACTCCGTCACATCTGCAGCATCCGGATCTTCATCATGACATCCTCCCCGATTTCAGCGCGCCTTTCCCCAACGGCGTCGTCCCGTCTCGTCGTGCTTGCCGAAGCGGTGGTGAAGGCCGGCGAAACCGCTCGCGGCTCGCTGCGGCGGCGAACCTCTCGGGAAATGCTCGCCAAGGCGCCGCGCGACTATCAGACCGAGATCGATGTCGCCGTCGAGCGGATCATCGTCGACGAAATGACCAAGGCCTTCCCGGACTATGCCATTCAGGGCGAGGAAGCCGTCGGCAACCGCACGGCGGGGCCGGAAACGCCGATCATCTATATCGATCCGATCGACGGCACCACCAATTACGCCTGGGGCCTCCCGCATTTCGGCATGACGATCGCGATCGCCGAGGGCGGTAGGCTCGTCGCCGGCGTCGTCTATGACGCCATGCAGGACGAGCTGTTCAGCGCCGAGCGCGGCGGCGGCGCCTATCTCGACGGTGAGCGCATCCGCTGCGCCGATGTCGGCGACATCGAAAACGTGCTCATCGGCGCCGGCCTGCCGATCCCCGGCCAGGTCAAGGCAGTTGCCGAAGAGACCTATTTCGACGCCATCAAACGGCTGATGGCCAATACGGCAGGCGTGCGCCGGCTCGGCTCGGCGGCCCTGTCGATCGCCTATGTCGCCTGCGGCCGGCTGGACGGATTTTTCGAGGACGGGCTTTCGATCCATGATTTCGGCGCCTCGGCGCTGATGGTCGAAGAGGCGGGCGGCATCGTCACCCGGTTTTCCGGCGCAGACGTCAAAGGTCCGGGCGATATCCTCGCCGCCAGCAAGGCGCTGTATCCCTGGCTCAGGGAAGGCTTCCTGGCGAAGGCGTAATTGCTTTATACCGGCAGCAACCGTCCGAGCTCCGCACTGGTCCTTGCCGGCGCTCCCTGGTGAACGAGCGTATTGTCGCGGAAGACGAAGAAGCTCGTAAAACGCGGCTCGACCTTCATCCCAGCCTCTATCCGATCGTCGGGCGCCACCATTGCCTTCAGGCGGCTGCCATCGGCAAGATCGACATCGACCATCTTGTGCGTGCCGAAATCGACGATGCGATGGACGCTGGCCGCGTCCGCTCGGTCCGAAGGACGGATGGTCAGCGCTTCCGGGCGGGTGGCCAGCGTCACCGGCCCGTCCTCGACGGGAACGGCAAGCGGGAAGAGCGGATGGTCGCAGACGCCGTTTCGGGTGCGGCTCTGGACGAAATTCATCGAGCCGATGAAACCGGCGACGAAGGCCGTCTGCGGCTGCCGGTAGATGGTGCTCGGCGGCGCGATCTGCTCGGTGCGTCCGTCGCGCATGACGACGATGCGGTCGGCAAGCGCCAGGGCCTCGTCCTGGCCATGGGTAACGAAGAGCGTGGTTATGCCGAGGCGCTGCTGGATATCGCGCACTTCTTCCCGCAGCCTTTCGCGCAGGTGCTGGTCGAGGCTGGCGAAGGGCTCGTCGAGCAGCAGGATCTTCGGCTCGAGCACCAGCGAACGCGCAAGCGCCACGCGCTGCTGCTGCCCGCCCGACAGCTGCGTCGTCATCCGCCGCCCGTAATCGGCAAGGCCGACCATATCAAGTGCGTTCTCGACGCGCGCACGGATTTCGGATTTCGGCAGCCGCCGCAGCTTCAGGCCGAAGGCGATATTGTTGAAGACATCCATATGCGTCCAGAGCGCGTGGCTCTGAAACACCATGCCGGTCGGACGTCGCTCGGGCGGCAGGTTCGTCACATCCCTGGCATCGATGCGGATCGTTCCGCCGCTCGGACGCTCGAAGCCGCCGATCATTCTGAGAAGCGTCGACTTACCGGAGCCGGAGGGGCCGAGCAGACAGACAAGTTCGCCGTCGCCGACTTCGAGCGAAAAGTCGTTCACGGCAAAGGTGGTTCCGAACAGCTTCGAAACGCTCTCAATCGCCAGATGTGCCATTCTCAAACCTTTCCTCAATTGAGGCTTCTCAGGCGCCAAAACCTCTGGCAAAGGCGCCGGTGCCGATAACGCGGCGGGCAAACGTCAGCGCGATGAACGACGGCACCCACAGCATGACGGAAAGCACGGCGCCGTATTGCACGACGATCTGATTGTTGATGAAGCTGATCATCAGCACCGGCATGGTGCGGATCCCCGGCGCGCCGATCAGCCAGGCGCCTTCGGTCTCGTAGAAGGTGCCGACGAAGGTCAAGAGCAAGGCGGCTGATATCGTCGGTGCGGCCTGCGGCAGGGTGATCGACCAAAAGACGCGCAGCGGTGCAGCACCGGCATCGCGGGCCGCCTCTTCCATGCGCCGGTCGACATTCTGGAAGGCTGCGACCGGGATCCAGATCATCAGCATCAGCGTGCCGACGAGCTGGATCAGCACGACGCCCCAGAAGGTGCTGATCAGGCCGAGCTGCAGGAAGATGCCGGCAATGGCGACCAGCAGACCGAATTTCGGGAAGGCATGCGATGCGAGAAATGACAGGAACAGGATGTTCCGGCCGGGAAAACGCAGGCGCGCAAAAGCATAGGCCGCGGGAAGGCAGATGACGGCGGACAGGAGCGTCACCGTCGTCGTCAGCCGCAGGCTGAGAAACAGGGCATCCCAGACATCCGGTCGCGCCAGCGTCTGGCCCCAGAAGCGCAGACCGAACTGCTGCGGGATCACCGACGGGTAGCGCCAGATCTCGGTGAAGGCCCAGGTGCCGACGACGATCAGCGGCAGCGCGATGAACAGCGTCAGCAGGCAGGCGAAGATGAGGCCGAGCCAGTCGAAGCGGAGGCTGATGCGCGATCTGCCGGCACTCATGGCCGGGCCTCGCGGTTGCGGGCGATCGACCGGATGTAGAAAATGCCGAAGACCAGGCAGAAGCCGAATGTGATGACGGCCTGGGTCATGGCATCAAGCGGATCGTTCATGTCGGCGAAGGTGCGCTGCATGAACGGCCCCATCATTTCAGGCGATGCCGGGCCGAGCACATAGGGAAGGGTGAAGGCGGAGAAGATGCCGAGTACGGCGAAGGACGCGGTGACCAGCAGCGAATTGCCCATGCGCGGCAGGATGATCGAGATGAAGACCCGAAGCGGCCTTGCGCCGACGTCGCGGGCGGCCTCGATGGCGCTGTTCGAAACGGAGGAGAGGCCGGCCGTCAGCATCAGCACCGTCAGCGGAAGATTGTCCCAGACGAGGCCGATGACCGGTCCCCATGGCGTCAGATAGGGCGTGCGCAGCTTGGGCAGGCCGACGGAATTCAGCAACAGGTCGACGGTGCCGTTCGGCCCGACGGTCCTGATCAGCGCATAGGCGAGGATGATCGACGGCACGAACATCGGAAAGATCGCCAGGCCCTGCACGTAAGCCGCAAGGCGCCCTTGCGAGAAACGGAGGTAAAGCGCGATCGGAAAGCCGATCGCCAGCAGCAGGACGCCGCAGACGGCGGTGGTCCAGAGCGTCAGCCACAGATTGCCGAGGCTGTAGCCATCGGTAAAGAAGAAGCGGTAGGAGGCAAGTGAGAAGGCCGTCGCGCCATCTGGGCCTCGAACAAGAATCGTGCCGAAAACCGCCGAAAAGATCGGAAAGACGATCAGCCAGGCAAGCAGGAAGACCGGCAGGGCGACGAGGAGGAGCCCGATCGAGCTCCCCCTGCTGACGGATTGGTGACGGCGCGGTGCCGCCAGCGCGGTCTCGGCGGACATCAGGTGCGGCTGATACCGGGAGCGACGCTGCGGTACCAGCCGTCGTTGATCGCCTTTTCCCAATCGCCGCTCGGGAAGGTCGGAATGGTCGACGGAATGACGTCGGCATATTTCTTGCGCAGATCGTCGGAAATATGGTCCCAGGAGATGGCGGGGAAGCCGCCGATCTGGGTGATGATTGCTTCCTGCATCTCCTTCGTCAGCATGAAGGCGGCAAGCTTCAGCGCCGCATCCTTGTTGGCGCCGTTCGAGAAGACCGTGATGCTGGAGAAGCCGCCGCAAAGGGCGAGATCGCCAAGCTGCACCAGGCCGGTCGTCTCAGGCAGCACGCCCTGGGCGATCGCCTGCAGCACCTGGTCCGACCAGACCGGCACCATGGTGACGACACCCTGGGCAAGCAGCTGGATCGACTGGGTATTGCCCGATGTATAGGCGCCCTTGTCGTAGAGCGAAGGGGCGAGGTCATTGAGGATCTTCCAGGCCGGCGTCAGCGCCTCGGTGCCGTAGTCCGCCGTGTAATTGTCGACCTTGAATTTCTTCGGATCGCGGCCGTTCACCTCATGAATGGCGCGGCGGACGAAGTTGCTGCCCGAACCGCCCTTGTCCGGACGGTTGTAGATGAACTGGCCCGGATTGGCCTTGATCCAGGTGGTGAGCTGCTCCCAGCTCTTCGGAGCATCCTTCGGATCGAGCTTGGTCGTGTCGTAGGCAAGCAGAACCTGCGAGCCGCGATAGGGAAGCGAGTAGGGAGTGTCGAGGGCAAGCGGATTGATATGGTCGTAGCCTTCGATGTTCTCGGAGGACAGTTTCACCCAGAGGCCGGCATCGATGCCGCCCGCCGGCAGGCGCGGATCGAACTGCTCGAAAAGATCGGCCTGCGGATCGGTTTTGGTCTTGAGCGCCGCGAGCGCGCGGTCGGCGATGGCGCGCAGGCCGTTATTGTCGCCGGCATCGGTCACCTTCAGGGCGACTTCAGGATGGGCCTTTTGGAAGGCCGGGCGGATGATGTTGTTCCAGAGGTCGATGATATTGGCGTCCGAACCGCTGTAGAGATCGATCGTGCCGGCCGCCGCCGATGCGAAGCGCGGAAGGGCCAGAAGACCGGCCGCAGCCGACGATGTGATCAGAAATTCACGCCTGTTCATAATCCATCTCCATCAGGTATCGAGGCTCTGCCTCCGCAGGATTGTTCAGGACTTTGCTAGCGCCGGCGCGTAACATCGACATGACAGGATTGGCGCTATTCGGAGAGAATTGCACAGCTGTGCTGATTTCCGCCCATATGGAAATCGGCGGCTGCAGACACTATCTCTGGGCAAACAAGGAGACACCCAATGACCGAAGAACGTGCAGTGCTCGCCGGTGGCTGCTTCTGGGGCATGCAGGACCTCATCCGCCGGTACAAAGGCGTGATTTCGACCCGCGTCGGCTATACCGGCGGCGACGTGCCGAACGCCACCTACCGCAACCACGGAACCCATGCCGAGGCGATCGAGATCATCTTCGACCCCGCAAGGATCAGCTATCGCGAAATCCTCGAATTCTTCTTCCAGATCCACGATCCGAGCACGCGCAACCGCCAGGGCAACGACGTCGGCGCGAGCTACCGCTCGGCAATCTTCTACACCAGCCCCGAGCAGGAGCGCGTCGCAAAGGATACGATCGCCGATGTCGACGCATCCGGCCTCTGGCCCGGCAAGGTCGTCACCAAAGTCGTGCCGGTGAGCGATTTCTGGGAAGCAGAGCCCGAGCACCAGGATTATCTGGAGCGGATCCCCAACGGCTATACCTGCCACTTCGTCCGGCCCGGCTGGAAACTGCCGATCCGCCAGAAGATCGCCTGACGCAATCATGCGTGCATGCCGGAAGCGACGCCGGCATGCACGGCACGTCCCGTCGGGTCAGAACCAGTATAATCGGCCAATGACGCACCATCTCATCGATGTCGTGCCCTCCACCGGCAATCGCAGATTGCAGCGGATCTTCACCTTGCTAAACTGATCCTAACATGCAACCTGTTTGCGTAACGGGTCCTCGGACTGGCCCATCGAATAAAGTAGAGTGAGTGTTATGGCGTTGGATCGTGCCGACTTTTATGATGCGGAATTGGCAAGACATAATCGGCATCTGCAAATTGCCGCCGGCGTTGGCGCGGATGATCGCGTGCTCGATATCGGCTGCGGTGCAGGGCAAACGACGCGCGAGGCCGCCCGCGCCGCAGCGCAAGGAGAAGCGCTCGGTGTGGACGTTTCGGCTGAGATGCTCGAGGTCGCAAGGCGGCGGAGTGCCGCGGAGGGTTTGCGAAATGTGGCTTTCGAGCAGGCAGACGCGCAGTCCCACATCTTCCTGCCGGCCAGTTTCGACCTTTGCATCAGCCGGTTCGGGGTAATGTTTTTTGCCGATCCGGCGGCCGCCTTTGCCAATATCGGCCGGGCGCTGCGGCCGGGCGCGCGCCTTGTGTGGATGGTGTGGCAGAGCCGGGAGCGCAACGCATGGTCCGGCGCCATCCGCCAAGCCCTCGGGACCGAAACTGCCGTTTCCGCAGGTGCTCCCGATCCGTATTCGCTCGGCGATCCCAGCGTTGCCACGGAGCTACTGAGGACGGCCGGCTTTACCTCGATCGACTTTGTCGACGTGCGGGAGCCGGTCTTCTATGGACCGGACGCCGATGCCGCATCCAATGCACTTGCCGGCCTCTATCTTGTCACGGACGCGCTCGACCGCACGAACGAACAGCCTGACAGGCCATTGCAGCGGCTGCGCGATTTAATGGAGGCGCATATGACCCCGGAGGGCGTGTTGTTCGATTCGCAGGCATGGATCATCACGGCTCGCCGGGCGCCGGGATAACGGACAGCGCGCCAATCTCACCGACAGTCAGCGCCATCCCCTGTCAATAGCGAGGAATATAGTCCAGGCCGCCATCGATCCGGGCAGGGCGCCCGTCCAGGAAAAGCTCGCCGATGCGCGGCGCCGAGCGGGCGACGACCTTGCCGCGCCGGATCACCGCCAGCCGGTTCGGCTTCAGCCGCAGCGCTTCCAGCGTGTCGCTCGCCTGGAGGATGACGAGGTCGGCGTTGCATCCCTTTTCCAGGCCATAGCCTGCAAGCCCCATCGTCCTCGCCGAATTGACGGTCAGCGCCTCGAAGATCCTCTTCTTGTCGTCGATGCCGGCCATCTGCGCGACATGGATCGCCATATGGCCGACCTCAAGCATGTCGCCCGATCCCATCGAGTACCAGGGGTCCATGACGCAATCGTGCCCGAAGGAAACATTAAGCCCCGCATCCATCAATTCGCGCACGCGGGTCATGCCGCGGCGTTTCGGATAGGTGTCGTGCCGGCCCTGGAGCATGATGTTGATCAGCGGATTGGGGATGACGTTGATCTCAGCCTCCGCCATCAGCGGAATGAGCTTGGAGACATAATAATTGTCCATCGAATGCATCGAGGTCAGATGCGAGCCGGCAACGCGCCCCTTGAGCCCGAAGCGAATGGTTTCCGCAGCCAGCGTCTCGATATGGCGCGAGTGCGGATCATCGGTTTCGTCGCAATGCATGTCGACCGGCAGGCCACGGTCGGCAGCGATGCGGCAGAGCGCCTCGACCGACGCCGTGCCTTCGCCCATCGTCCGTTCGAAGTGGGGAATGCCGCCAACGATGTCGACGCCCATGTCGAGAGCGCGGTTGAGGGTGTCGATCGCGCCGGGCGAGCGGTAATAGCCATCCTGAGGAAAGGCGACCAATTGCAGGTCGATATAGGGGGCGACCTTTTCGCGAACCTCGATCATCGCCTCGACGGTCACCAGTCTCGGATCGCTGGTGTCGACATGGCTGCGAATGAAGAGCAGCCCCTGGGTGACAGCCAGGTCGCAATAGCGCAACGCACGATCGACCAGCTCTTCTTTTGTCACGATCGGGCGAAGCTCGCCCCAGAGCGCGATTCCTTCAAGCAGCGTGCCGGATACATTCATGCGCGGCAAGCCGAGAGACAGGGTGGCATCCATATGGAAATGCGGATCGACGAAGGGTGGACTGACCAGCCGACCGGTCGCGTCGATCTCTTCACCCACCTGCGCCTGGAGATTGCGCTGAAGAGCGATGATCTTGCCGCCCTGGATGCCGATATCGACGTTCTTTCGGCCATCGGGGAGATTTGCATTTCTGACGATCAGATCGAACATCGGAACCTCGTTGGATGTGAGCGGTTTCAGCGTTCGCCGCGTCGATAGGGCTGCATCAGCGCCTGCGGAACGCGGGCGCGGCGGGCCATGACGGCAAGGGCGGCGATGGACAGGATATAGGGGGTCATCAGGAACAGCTGATAGGGCACAAGCCCGCTCAGCGCGGTTTGCAGACGAAGCTGAAAGGCGTCGAAAAAGGCAAAGAGCAGGGCGCCGAAAAGCGCGCGGCCGGGGCGCCAGGAGGCGAACACGACGAGTGCGATGCAGATCCAGCCGCGTCCCTGCACCATGGTCGGGAAGAAACTGTTGAACGCCGACAATGTCAGGAAGGCCCCGCCGATTGCCATCAGCGCGCTTCCCGCGATCACCGCGCCATAACGCACCTTCATTGGATTGACACCCTGTGCTTCCGCCGCATGCGGATTTTCACCGGTCATGCGGATCGCAAGCCCCACCGGTGTGCGAAAGATGATGTAGGCCATCAGCAGGGCGATGATGATCGCGAGATAGGTCGGCGCCGTCTGCGTGAAGAAGGCCGGCCCGATGAAAGGCAGGGTCGAAAGCCCAGGAATGGCGATCGGCTGGAACGGCACGATGGTGGGTGGCGTATTGGCAAGCGGCACGATCAGCCGGAAGACATAATAGCTGAAGCTGGAGGCAAACAGCGTGACGCCGAGACCGGAGACATGCTGGGAGAGACCGAGCGTCACGGTCAGCGACGCGTGCAGCAGGCCGAAGACGCCGCCGGCGATGCCGGCGATCAGAAGGCCGGTCCAGAGATCGGCGCCGTGATAAACGGAAAGCCAGCCGATCATCGCGCCGAAAGTCATGATGCCTTCTATGCCGAGATTGAGCACGCCGGCCCGTTCGCAGAGCAACGCGCCAAGCGTGCCGAAAATCAGCGGCGTGGCGATGCGCAGGATTGCCGCCCAGAGCCCCGCGGAACCGATGATGTCTAACAGTTGCATCATCGCCGGATCCTGTATTGGGTGAAGAACAGTGCGATCAGCATCGTCAACAGCGACAGCGCCACCGTGACATCGGCGATATAGGTGGGGATACCGAGGCCCCGGCTCATGCCGTCCGCGCCCACGAACATGGTGGCCGTGAAAATGGCGGCGAAGACGACCCCCAGCGGATTGAGGTTGGCAAGCATCGCGACAACAATGCCGGAATAGCCGAAACCCGGCGACAGATCGGTCGTCACGTAGCCCTTGACCCCCATCACCTCGATCGCTCCGGCCAGCCCCGCAAGCCCGCCGGACAGGCAGGCGACTTTCACCAAGGTCTTGCCGAGCGGGACGCCGGCGAAGATCGCGCCGGTGGGATTGAGGCCGGCGGCGCGCGACTGCATGCCGAACACGGTGCGGGACTGAAAAAAATGGACGACGACGGCCAGCCCGATGGCGATCGCAAAGCCGATATGCAGGCGTGAGCGGGCAATCAGCTTCGGCAGCATGGCGTGATCGCTGACCGATTGCGACTGCGGCCAGCCGAAGGCGAGGGGGTCCTTAAGAACGCCATCGATCAGCATCGAGACGAAAAGCACGGCAATGAAGTTCAGCAGGAGGCTGGTGACGACCTCATCGACCGAGAAGCGCAGCCTGAGCCAGAGGGGAATGAGAATGAGCACCATGCCGGCAATGGCGCCAATCAGCAGCAGCAGCGGAATCAGAATCGGGGCCGGAAGATTACCCAGCAGTTTCGAGCTCGCCGCGGCAACGGCGATAGCGCCGAGATAAAATTGGCCCTCGGCGCCGATATTCCAGAGCCGCGCCCGAAAAGCAACGGCGGCGGCAAGCCCCGTCAGCATCAGCGGCGTTGCCCGCGTCAGGGTTTCGGTTGCCGACAGCCGCGAGCCGAAGGCGCCGATCAGGATACGCCAATAGGCATCGAGCACCGGCGCGCCGGCAATGGCGATCAATATGCCCGCCAGCGCCAGCGCTGCGATCACCGCGATAACGGGCGTGACGATCAGCAGATAAAGCGGACGATGTTCGCGGCGTTCAAATCGCATGGCTGGTCTCGCGGGTCTCTTGCCATTCGCCGGCCATCATCAGCCCCAGCCTGCGGGCATCCGCGTCGTCGGCCTCGACGGGCGGCGACAGGCGGCCACCGACGATTGCCTGTATGCGATCGGCGAGCGCGATCACCTCGTCGAGATCTTCGGAAATCAGCAGTACGGCGGCCCCCTGCCGGCGGGCTTCGAGCAGGCGCGCGTGCACGGCCGCCACGGCCCCTTCGTCGAGTCCACGTGCGGGCTGCGCGGCGATCAGGATACGCGGCCGCCGATGCAGGTTGCGGCCGAGGATGAGCTTCTGCATATTGCCGCCGGAGAGCACCCGGGTACGCACGGCCGGCCCGCCGCCGCGAACATCGAATTCGTCGATGATCGCCCTTGCGAAGGCCATGCCGGCCTTGCGGTTGACAAGACCGCGGCGCGAGAAGGCCGGTGAGGCAAGGCGCTCCAGGACGGCATTCTCCCAGACCGCCATCTCGCCGATCACTCCCTCCGCGTTGCGGTCTTCAGGAATGCGGCCGATACCGGCGTCGACGACCTCAGCGACGCCGAGATTGCCGACGGCTTCGCCGAACAGCCGAAGGTCGCCGCCGCTGCGTGCCAGCGTGCCGGAGAGAAGGTGCGCCAACGCCGCCTGACCGTTGCCCGAAACGCCGATGATGCCGAGGATCTCGCCCTGGTGCAGCCGAAAGCTGATCGCTTTCAACCGATCGATGCCGTTCATGCGCACTGTGACATCGGCAGCTTCGAGCGCAACCGCGCCGGGCGTCGACGGCTCTCGCACCGGCCGCGTCACGCGGCGGCCGACCATCAGTTCGGCGAGTTCTGCCTTGCTGGTTTCGGACGCCTTGCGTTCGGCGACCATCTTGCCGCCACGCAGCACGACGATGCGGTCGGCTGCCGCCATCACCTCGTCGAGCTTGTGGGAAATGAAGATCAGCGACAGGCCCTGGCGGGCCATCTCCTTCAAGGTCGTAAACAGCCGTTCGGCCTCGATATTGGTCAGCACTGCCGTCGGCTCGTCGAGGATCAGGATGCGGGCTTCGTTATAGAGTGCCTTGAGGATCTCGACCCGTTGCTGCTCGCCGACCGACAAGTCGCCAACACGGGCATCCGGATCGACCTTGAGGCCGAAGCGCCCGGAAATCGCCAGGAGCTTCTTTCGCGCCGCTGCTGTTCCCGAGCGCCAGACCCACAGGCTTTCGGTGCCGGTCAAGACATTTTCGAGAACGGTCAGATTGGGTGCGAGCGAGAAGTGCTGATGCACCATGCCGACGCCGGCGCGGATCGCCGCACGCGGCTTGCCCTGCGGCACCTCCAGACCCTCGATCAGAATCCGGCCGGCATCGGGCATGTAATGGCCGAAAAGGATGCTCATCAGCGTGGTCTTGCCGGCGCCGTTTTCGCCGAGCAGAGCGACGACCTCACCCCGGGCAAGGGTCATGGAGATATCATCATTGGCAAGATTGTCGCCGAAGCGTTTGCTGACCCCGATAATCTCCAGCACAGGTCCAGTCATGACGGTAGTCCTGCGACTGGAAAAAGGTGCTGCCATCGCTCCTCGGCCTCCAGGCGTGCGGCAAGCAACAGTAACCGCGGCTCGTGAGCCATCGGCGCCATGATCTGCACCGGCAGCGGCATGCCATGCTCATCCTGTCCGAAAGGCAGCGTCAAAGCAGGAAAACCCGAAATATTACCGAGGCAGGCAAGCGGCGCGAATGCCGTCATCCGCTCGAGATGCAGATCCGTGTCGCCATGATCGGACGGAAAGGTGCCGATCGCAAGAGGCGCAGACGAGAGCATCGGCATCACGATGCAATCAACCCTGTCGAACAGCGCCCAGAGGTTATGGCTCACCAGGACGGCCTCGTTCAGCGTATCCCAGAGCATGGTGGCGGGAAGCGCCCGTCCGCGCGCCGCGAAGGCCTGCGTCAGAGGCTCGGCCCTGCTTTCATCGAGAGCTAGCGCCTTGATCAGCGCCGCGAGGTTGACGGAAACGATATCGGCGAAGGCGCGGCCGCTTGACGTGGCACTCCGTTCGAACTCGGCCCAGCTCAGCGGAACGAGCTCGTGTCCGTCGCTCTCGAAGGCGCGCGCCGCAGCCTCAACGGCTGCGAGCCGATCGCCCTCGGTCGGATAGACCGATCCGGTATCTGCCAGCAAGCCGATCCGCAAACGGCCGTTGCCGATGTCGACAGGAGAAGGATCCGGAAAGGGCCCTCGTGAATTGCCGCTCAGCCTGTCGAATATCCGCGCGGTATCCCGCACCGAGCGGCAAACCGCCAGTTCGCTGGCGATCCCGGCGAGGTGATTTCCAAAGGATGGTCCGCCCGGCATGGCGCCGCGTGTCGGCTTCATTCCGACAAGGCCGCAGCAGGCTGCGGGCACGCGGATCGAGCCGCCGGCATCGGTCGCGTGCGCAATGGCGACGATGCCTGCCGCAACCGCCGCTGCCGCACCGCCGGATGAGCCGCCTGGCGTCCGTGCCGGATCGAGTGGATTGCGGCAGATTGGCCCGACCGCCGGTTCGCTGGCAAGCGACAGTCCGAATTCCGGGCTCGTCGTCAAGCCGAACAGACAGAAGCCGGCGTCGCGGAACCGGGAAGCGAGGTCGGAATCGGCTTCGCCGCCTTTTCTTTCGAAGAGGCAGGACCCGGCCGCGACCGGCAGGCCGGCGAAAGGCCCGCCAAGATCCTTCGCCAAGGTCGGCACGCCGGCAAACGGCCTGGCGGCAAACTGTTCGGGCTCGCTCTGCCGTTCCCGGTCGCGGCCCTCCGCCGAGGCGAGGCCCATCGCTGCATCGAGATAGGCGATCGCGCCGAGCTGCTCTTGCCGCCGAGCGGCGTCAAGAGAAGCCCGCATCGCCTCTGCGGCGCTCAGCCTGCCATGCCTGATCGCTGCCGCCAGGTCTGTTGCATCGCCCTGCATGAGCCGAATTACTTCGGCTCTTCCATCATCTTCGGGACTTCGAAGGTGCCGGCCTTGATTTCCGCCCGCTTGGCTTCCATCGCAGCCTCGGCTTCAGCGGGCGCGACACCCTTGACGAAGACGATATCGCTGCCGCCTTCCTTCATCAGGCCGTAAGACGTGTAGTTTCTGCCGACCGGCTTTCCGGCAGCGACATCGGCAATTGCCGCATTCAGGATCGGGCGGAAGTACCACATGGCGTTGGCGAAGACTGTATCCGGGTAGCGCGGCGTATAGTCGATCAGCGAGCCGACCGACTTGATACCGCGCTCCTTGGCGGCATCGGCAGTGCCGATGCGCTCGCCGAACAGGATGTCGGCGCCGGCATCGATCTGGGCAAGACCAGCTTCCCGTGCCTTCGGCGGATCGAAGAAGGTGCCGATGAATGAGACCAGGTGCTTGGCGTCCGGATTGACGGCCTTGACGCCGGCAGCAAACGCATTGATCAGCATGTTGACCTCGGGGATCGGGATGGCGCCGACGGAGCCGACAACATTCGACTTGGTCATTTTGCCGGCCAGCATGCCGGCAAGATAGGCGCCGTCATGGTTCCAGGTGCCGAAGACACCAAAATTGTCGCCGGCCTGTTCGCCGCTCGAACCCAGCACGAAAGCGGTATCGGGATAATCGGCTGCGACCTGTCTGGCCTCTTTCTCCACCGCATAGGCTTCGCCAATGATCAGCTTGTTGCCCTGTTCGGCATATTCGCGCATGGCGCGCGGATAATCGGTGCCGGAGACGCCTTCGGAGAAGACATATTCGATGGCACCGTCCTTGGCTGCGTCCTGCAGGGCCTTATGCAGACAGGAGTTCCAGGCATTTTCGACCGGCGATGCATGGATGCCCGCAACCTTCAGCGGTGCGGCAGCTCTCGCCAGCGGGACAAAGCCGCTGACGCCAAGCGCAAGGCCCGACGCGATCACTGCCCGGCGTGAAATAAGGATGTCTTTGGTCATTGACTGCTCCCCTTTTTTTACCGTTTGGTTCAAAAATCATAGGTAGCGCCCAAAAATGTGTCAAGCGTCGAATGGGCTTAAAAATCAGGCTGTTCGATCCATCGCCCGGGTCCTTCAGTCGATTTTCTGAACTCGTATCGCGTCGGGATTCGGCCGAAAGAACGGGGCATGGCGCGAGAGTGACCTCGAGCCGAATTTACAGAGCGCGACGGCTTGGCGCGACGACATCGGCAGGATATGCAAGGAGATCGGGTTTGGGGAAATGAAAATGGGGGAAGAAGAGGACGCCTCACGGCGACCGATCGCGAGCCGGTCGTCGCGCTGGGCGATCGGCATGAGCGCGTGGCTGGCGCGCACCGGCGTCACGCCGAACGGCATTTCACTGCTGTCGATCCTCTTTGCCGGCATCGGCGCGGCGCTGATCCTGCTCACAACGCACCCGATCGCCATGATCGGCGCCGCGATCTCCGTGCAGCTGCGGCTCGTCTGCAACCTGCTCGACGGCATGGTCGCAATCGAAGGCGGCAAGAAAACCAAGAGCGGGCCGATCTATAACGAATTCCCCGACCGGATCGCCGACAGCCTGCTGCTCGTCGCGGCCGGTTATGCCTGCGGCTTTCCCTGGCTTGGCTGGCTTGCTGCGCTGCTTGCCGCACTCACCGCCTATATCAGGGTCTTCGGAGGATCGGTTGGTCTTGCCCAGGACTTCAGCGGCATCATGGCCAAGCAGCGCCGCATGGCGGTGCTGACGGCCGGCCTCGTTGCCCAGAGTGTCGAGACACTGGTCTTCGCCAGCCATCGGTCGCTGATCCTGACCTCCGCCATCATCGCGGCCGGCAGCCTCGTCACCTGCGTCACGCGCACGATAACGCTTGCCCGTTCGCTGGAGAGACCATGATCCCTGTTATCCGTCGTCTTCTCGTGCTGTTCGTCCGTATCATGGTCGGCGCCCGAAGCGAGTGGCGGGGCTGTTCGCCCGACACGCGCCGCCGCATCTATTTCGCCAATCACAACAGCCATGTCGATACCGTCGCCGTCATGGCCGCCCTGCCGTATCAGGTACGGCGGCTGACCCATCCGGTGGCGGCGCGCGACTATTGGGGAACCAGCGCCTTTCGCCGCTTCATCGCCGAGAAAGGCTTGCGCGCCGTGCTGATCGACCGCAAGCCTCTGCCGGACAGCAACCCGCTGGAGCCCCTCGAGCGCCTGCTCGAAGAGGGGCGTTCGATCCTGATTTTTCCCGAAGGCACGAGAAGCGCCACCGAAGAGATCGCCCCGTTCCGCAGCGGCATTTATCGCCTGGCCTGCCGTTTTCCCGATGTCGATCTCATACCGATCCATCTCGACAATCTGCAGCGCATCCTGCCGAAAGGAAGCTGGCTCATCGTGCCGATCACCTGCACGGCGCGTTTCGGCAAGCCGCTGCGCGTCGAACCCGGCGAGGAAAAGAATGCCTTCCTGGCCCGCGCCCGGGCCGCGGTCATCGAGCTCGCAGACGGAGGGGCCGCCAGATGACCAGCCTGTTTGCCCTGGTGCTTGCCGCCATCCTCGGCCTGCTTGCCGTCGCCTCGGCCATCGGCTTCATCCTGCAGCGGCGCGCGACCGAGCCCGGCTCCGTCGCCACCGTCCACAACCTCAACGCCCGTATCCGTTCCTGGTGGATAATGGTCGCCATATTCGGCGGCGCGATCCTGCTCGGCGATACGGCGGTGGTCATCCTGTTCGCCTTCCTCTCCTTCATGGCGCTTCGCGAATTCTGGACGCTGACACCGTCGCGGCGCGGCGACCACCTAGCATTGTTCCTCTCCTTCTTCGTCGTCCTGCCGGTGCACTATGTGCTGCTCGGAACGCTATGGTACGGCCTTTTTGCGATCTTCATCCCGGTTTACGCCTTCCTGATCCTGCCGGCGGTGGCGACCCTGACCGGCGATGTCAACGAATTCCTGGCGCGCAGCGCCAGGGTGCAATGGGGCCTGATGCTGACGGTCTATTCGATCAGCCACGCGCCGGCGCTGCTGATGCTGCAGACCGGCACACCGTCGGCACTTCTTCTCGTCTATCTCGTCATCGTCGTGCAGCTCAGCGACGTCTTCCAGTATGTCTGGGGCAAGCTTCTCGGAAAGCACCGCTTCTCGCCGAACATCAGCCCGTCGAAGACGCTCGAAGGCCTGATCGGCGGCGGTGCCTCGGCCATCCTTGTAGGAACGCTGCTCTATCGCCTGACGCCGTTCCCGCCGCTGCAGGCTGCGGCCGTCAGCACCGTCATCGTCGTCGCCGGCTTCTTCGGCGGCTTCGTGCTGTCGGCGATCAAGCGCGATCTCAACGCCAAGGACTGGGGCTATGTAATCGAAGGCCATGGCGGCGTGCTCGACCGGCTGGATTCCATCACCTTCGCCGCACCGCTGTTCTTCCACATCGTCCGCTACTGGTTCACCGCCTGAGGTGAGGCCTGCGGGCGATCGTTCAAAACCGGTCGATATCCTCGAGACTCTCGAGCAGCCGGCGCTGAACATCCCGCTCCTGTCTGTTGATGGCGGTCACCAGCCTGTCCATCGTTCCCCGCAAGCCGTGCAACTGGTCGACCAGGTCCATGACGACATCGACGCCGGCTTCGTTGACGCCCATGTCGCCCATCAGGTCCAGGATGAGCCGGGCGCGTGCGACGTCGGCGTCGTGAAACTGACGCCCTTCGTCCGACATCTCCGGGATCAGCCAACCCTGTTCGATCCAGAGATCGAGCTGGACGACATCGATTTTCAAGCAAAGACGGAATTCGAGATCATCCATGATCAGGCCTCCATGTTCTTCCTCGGATCGTATGGATTTGCCGTCGCCCATTCTTTCATCAGGGCCGTCAGCCGTTCGTCGGGCTTGTCGGGCAACATGATCTTCAGGGCGACATAGACGTCGCCATGCCCGCCGCCGCGGGTGGCAGCCCCCTTACCTTTGAGACGCAGGACCTTGCCGGTATTCGAGTGCGGGGGCAGCGTCAGATTGACGGGACCCGACGGTGTCGGCACGCGGACCTTGCCGCCGAGCACCGCCTCGCCAAGCGAGATCGGCAGTTCCAGGCGGATATCGTCGCCGTCGCGGGTGAAGAAGCGGTGAGGGCTCACGCGGATTTCGATGAGGGCATCGCCCGGCGGCCCGCCTCCAATGCCCGGCTCGCCCTTGCCGCGCAGTCGCAATGTCTGGCCATCGCGAGTTCCGGGCGGGATCTGCACATCGAGCTGCGGTCCGTCCGGCAGCTTGATCTCGGTCCGGGTGCCGTTGACGGCCTCGAGAAAATCGACGTCCATGGAGAAACGCCGATCCTGGCCTTGACTGCGCATCCTGCCGCCGCCAGCGCGGCGCGAAAAGAAATTGGCAAAGGAATTGTCGGCATCGGCGAAATCGGCAAAGCCGGAACTGTTGCGGTAGGGATTGCCGGCATCACTCGCCGAGGCATAGTCGCGGTAATAGCTCCGCTGCGCCCGCTCGGCGCCGGTCATATCGATCTCGCCGCGATCGAAGCGCCCGCGTTTTTCCTCATCGCTCAGGATCTCGTAGGCGGTCGAAATTTCCTTGAACCGTTCCTCGGCCTTTTTGTCACCGGGGTTAAGGTCGGGGTGAAGTTTCTTGGCGAGCTTGCGGAATGCGCTTTGAATATCCTTCTGCGTCGCATCCCGTTTCACGCCCAGAAGCTCATAGGGATCCTGGCTCATGCATATCTCCGGTCAAGGCAGTCGGTACTGCCGGTTGGCTTACCAGAGATATAGGCTCTTCGGCCGCCGCAGGGGAGGGGAGGCCGCATTGGATTAGAGCAGCGCTGTGTCTTCCGCTTGCGCCTCCGAGCCGGAGTGCCTGCGATCGACCCGCCGATCGATGAGAACCGAGCATCCGGCGTGGCGTACGACCTTGTCGACGATCGAGGAGAAGACGTAGTCGGTGATATCGCTCACATGCGATGACAACAGAATTAGATCGGCCGACATCTCCCTGGCGACTGCAACGAGCAGGGAGGCGGCAACGCCGACGCGAACCTCGATCGTCGCCGGAATCCCGAGTTCTTTGCAGAGCGCTGCAAGTTTCCTTTCCGCCTCGGCGATGGCTGTCGTTTCGAATTCCTCGGGAAGCTCCGTCAGATGCCGGTGCGGGATATTTTCGATGACGTGCATGACGACGATGTTTCCGCCGTCCTCCACCAGCGCCGCCGCCCGGCGCAGGAGACGGTTTGCGGTTTGTCTGGAACCCATGCCGATGCCGCAGATGATCGTTCGATACATTGAAATCTCTATCCTGGAATACAATGGCCGACCCGATCATACCCCTATCGACCGTGTCTGCTTTGACCAAAATCAACCGGAAATACGCAGGACCCATCGGCGGGCCGGACGGAAACGCCCCTTCAAGACCAGAGTTCTGCCGGTTTGTCGCAGTTGACGTCGGCCCGATCGGCGATAGCTCTCATGCAATACCGTCACACCACGAGGTTCAAATGCCGGATTTTGCGATTATCGGAGCGGGCGCGATGGGGAGCGCTGTCGCCAAACGGCTGATCGACCATGGCGCCACGGTACTGACCTGTCTCGAAGGCCGCAGCGAGCGGACGATCGCACGGGCTGCGGCAGCCGGCATGGTGCCGGTCGACAGGCAGGATCTGGCGAAGGCCGCGCTCATCCTGTCGATCGTTCCGCCGGCGGAAGCGATCGACGTTGCCGAGCGCGTCGCGGAGATATCGTCGGGGCTGCAAACGCCGCCACCCTTCATCGACCTCAACGCGATTGCGCCGAAAACCATGCAGGCATTGGCGGCACGGTTCGGCGGCAGCACTGTGGAAGTGTTGGACGGCGCCATCATCGGCGGACCGCCGGTTGCCGGCAAATCAGGTCCGACCCTCTATGTCAGCGGCGATAGCGCGGAGCGAAGCGGGCTGCTCGAAGATTACGGGTTGCGGGTCCGCAGGCTCGATCGACCGCTCGGCGCGGCTTCGGCGCTGAAGATGTGTTATGCCGGCATCAACAAGGGCTTTATCGGCCTCGGCGCCGCGATGCTGCTTGCCGCATCCCGCTCGGGCGCGGCCGAAAGCCTGAAGGCCGAACTCGCCGAAAGCCTTCCAGACGTCGACCGCAAGTTCTCGAAATCCATTCCCGACATGTATCCGAAAGCCTATCGCTGGGTTGCCGAAATGCAGGAAATCGCCGATTTCCTCGGGGAGGATGATCCGGCGGCAACGATCTTCCGGGGCATGGCCGAGGTCTTCTCCAGGCTGGCCGACGACGTCGCGGGCGACCACGCGCTGGTCAGGCAGTTGGACGAGATCCTTGGCTCCCCGGAAACCGGCGGCGCAATGGTCGTGCCATAGCTCCTCGTCGCTCCCGGCGCCCCGTAGCGAAGGCGGCGACTGACCGCAATAGTCAAACAATCCCCGCAACAGCCCTACAAGTGTTTGGCTACATCCATTCTTTGATGAAGGATGCGTACAACGATGATTTGGCCCGCATCATTACTTTTGAAATACAGAAAATGAGAGCCAACGGAGAGCTTTCTGTACCCTTTCCGAATGTCTGAGGGACGGCTCATCCGTGTTCTCTGCGCCAGTTCGTGACAGGCGTCTCTTATGTCCTGAATGTAACGCTCTGCCTGGTCGACATTCCAACTCGTCGCTGTGTAATCCCAAATCCTGTCAATATCGGTCTGCGCGGCGGGGGAAAATATGATCCCTGTCATTTCGCCTCGAACGTCGCCCGTTTGCGAGCGTTGAACGCATCGAAATCGAAGGGTGTGGCAGGGCCGGATTCCTCGCCTTCTATCAAGGCGTCCTGTAATGCCTTCACTTTGGCTTCGTGTTCTTCAAGGAGGCGAAGGCCGGCCCGAACAACGTCAGTGGCTGAACCATAGCGGCCAGCCTGAACTTGCGTATCGATGAAGCTGACGAAATGGTCGCTGAGCGATATGGACGTATTTCTGGCCATGCTGAATCTCCTTTAAGCCCAATATACCAATTTTTGGCACATAACAAAGCCCAGTCTTCACGCCGTGAATCTGATCCCTGGCCAGCTTTGACGATTGTGTGAAGCCGCCCCGACCCCTCTGACAAACCGCATCGCCTCTGCTATGTCAGGAAAAATGCGGCGGCCCGACCGGGCGCCGTGCTCTATCCGACCAATGCCAGGAGTTTGAAAGATGAGCGGTTCTCCCGATTACGTACCCCCGAAGGTCTGGACCTGGAACAAGGCGAATGGCGGCCAGTTCGCCAGCATCAATCGCCCGATCGCAGGGCCGACGCATGAGAAGGAGCTTCCGATCGGCCGTCACCCGCTGCAGCTTTATTCGCTCGGAACACCGAACGGCCAGAAGGTCACGATCATGCTCGAGGAACTGCTGGCGCTCGGCCATAGCGGTGCTGAGTATGACGCCTGGCTGATCAGGATCGGCGATGGCGATCAGTTCGGAAGCGGCTTCGTTGCGGTCAATCCCAACTCGAAGATCCCGGCGCTGATGGACCGCAGCGGCGAAAAGCCGATCCGCGTCTTCGAGTCCGGCGCCATCCTCACCTATCTCGCCGAGAAATTCGGCGCCTTCCTGCCGACCGAGCCGGCCGCCCGCGCCGAATGCCTGTCATGGCTGTTCTGGCAGATGGGCAGCGCCCCCTATCTCGGAGGCGGCTTCGGCCATTTCTATGCCTATGCGCCGACGAAAATCGAATATGCGATCGACCGCTTCGCCATGGAGGTGAAGCGCCAGCTCGACGTGCTCGATCGCCGCCTTGCCGAAAGCGAGTATCTGGCGGGCAGCGACTACACGATCGCTGATATTGCCGTCTGGCCGTGGTATGGCGGCCTGGTGAAGGGCTGGACCTATGGTGCGGCCGAATTCCTGCAGGTCGAGGACTATAAGAACGTCCAGCGCTGGGCCGACGCGATCTTCAGCCGCCCGGCCGTGCAGCGCGGACGCATGGTCAACCGCACCTCCGGCGAGCCGGCGAACCAGCTGCACGAACGTCACGACGCCAGCGATTTCGAAACCAAAACGCAGGACAAGCTCGCGGCCGCCGAGTAAGCGGGCGGCCCAGCCACGTTTTGCAGTCATAAACGATGCTCCGCCGCCTTTACGGCGACGGAGCATTTGCATGCTGCCGGACTTAGTTCTTCACCGTGTCTTCCAGGAAGAAGCGGCCGAGCGGGTTCTGGTAGAAGTTCTCGATATTCTTGCGCGTGACGTTGATATAGGGGCTGTAATAGAGGTCGATCCAGTTGACGTCGTCCTTGGCCATCTTCTGCAGATCGACATACATCGCTTCGCGCTTCTTCGGGTCGAGCTCGAGGCGCGCCTTGGCGACCAGTTCCTTCACGGCCTCGTTCTTGTAGTTGGTCGCATAGTTGTTGTTGGAATCGTGGCCGAGCACGAAGGTGGTCTTCTGGTCCGGATCGAGAATGTCGTTAGTCCAGTAGTTGACCGAGACGTCATAGTCGCCGGCGACGATCATGTCCCATTCCTGGCTCGGATCGACCTTCTGCAGATTGGCGGTGATGCCGGCCTTCTGCAGCTGCTGCTGGACCAGCACCGCCGTCTGTTCGTCGACTTCGTCGCCAGCGCGCACCAGGTAATTCAGCGTCAGGTCGGAAGCGCCGGCCGCGGCCAGCATCTCCTTGGCCTTCGCGGGATCGTAGGGCCGCTGCAGATTGTCGGCGTAATAATAGAGGGCGCCCTTCGGAATATAGGAATTGGCGACCGTGCCCTGGCCGAAGGTGACGGTATCGACGATCGCCTTCTTGTCGATCGCCAGATCCAGCGCCTGGCGGACTTCCTTCTTGCCGAGCGCACCATGCGCATGGTTGATCAGCAGATGATCCTCACGGGTCGACGCGTCGATATCGACGTTGAGGTTCGGGTCCTTCTTCAGCTCCTCGACGCGGGAAAAGGGCACGAAGATCGCCGCATCCAGTTCGCCGGCCTGGACGTTCAGCATGCGGGTATTGTCGTCGGGCACCGAGATCCACTCGACGCCGTCGAGCTTAACGCGGTCGGCCTGCCAGAAATTCGGGTTCTTCTTCAAAATGACCCGGTCGCCGCGCCGCCACTCCTCGACGGTGAACGCGCCGGATGCGATCGGCTTTTCGCCATAAGCGTCGGAGCCCAGCGATTCCATGCCCTTCTTGGAGATGACGGAGGCATTCGGCAGCGCCAGCGTCGACAGGAACGGTGCGGACGGGTTCTTCAGCTTGATCGTCAGCGTATGCGCGTCGGTGGCGACCGCCGTGTCGATCACCTTGTAGGAATCGCTCCACAGCGAGGCGGCATCGTCGCGGATGCGCAGCAGGCTGTAGGCGGCGTCCTCCGCCGTCAGCGGCGAACCGTCCGAGAATTTCGCGTCACGGATCTTGAGCGTATAGGTCAACCCGTCATCCGAGGCGGCCCAGCTTTCGGCAAGGCCCGGCTCCAGCTTGGTGCCTGTCTTGTCGACGCGGATCAGCACGTCGTAGACGTTTGAGAATACCCAGTTGTCGATGTTCTGGGCTGTTTTGATCGGATCGAACGTCGTCGAATCCTCGCGGCGGCCGATGGTGAGCACGCCGGCGGCCTCGGCATAGCTTACGCTGAGCGTCAGGCCGGCGAGCAAGGCTGCGAGCCCGATTGATTTCCACCTATTTGTCATGAATTCGTTCCCTTCGTTGTTATGGCATGCGTTTGATGGGTTGAATCGGTATCGATTGCCGATCGTCCTTGCCGCCGGCGTCTTGCAGCAGCGGCTTGTCAGGATCGATGTCGGGAATGGCGGCGATCAGCGACGCCGTATAAGCATGGCTCGGCCGCGCGAAGACCTCTTCGGAACGGCCTTGCTCGACGATCTCGCCGCGATACATCACGACGACGCGTTCGCAGAGATTGCGGACAATCGCCAGATCGTGGGCGATGAAGATCAGCGTCAGGTTCATCTTCGCCGTCAGTTCGCGGAAGAGCTCGATGATCTGCGCCTGGATGGTGACGTCGAGGGCGGCAACGCATTCGTCGGCGATGATCAGCTTCGGGTCGACGGCGAGCGCCCGGGCGATGCCGGCCCGCTGGCACTGGCCGCCGCTCATGCTGCGCGGTTTGCGGCCGGCGAATTCGCGTTCGAGGCCGACGAGATCGAGCAGTTCGTCGATCCGCGCCGGGATGTCGGCCTTCGCTACCTTGCCCTGCACCTTCAACACCTCAGCCAGCATCTGCCCGATCGTCAGCCGCGGATTAAGCGCATTATAGGGGTCCTGGAAGACCATCGCCGTCTCGCGTCTGAGCTTTGCCAGGCCGGCACTTTTCTGTTGGGCCAGATCGACGCCGTCGAAGGTGACGTGACCGGACGAAATCCGTGTGAGGCCGAGTACGGCGCGGGCAAGCGTGCTCTTGCCGCTGCCGGATTCGCCGACGATGCCGACCGTCTCGCCGGGCATGATCCGCAGGCTGACGCCGGCAACGGCGCTGACATTCCTGGCACCGCCCTTGAACAGGCTGCCGCCGGCTTTGAAGCGCACGTGGAGATCGTCGATTTCAAGCAATGGCCTCGCCGGCTGGCCGGCTTCGGCAATGTCCGGCAGCGGCGCTGCCGTCTCGGCCGGCAGGGAAGGGTGGCTGTTGATCAGGTCGATCGTATAGGGATGCTGCGGCCGCGCCAGGATCGCCCGCTTCGGCCCCTCTTCGATGAGCTTGCCGCCGCGCAGCACGGCGATGCGGTCGCAGGTCTGAGCGACGATGCCGAGATCGTGGGTAATCAGAATGATCGACAGCCCGCGCTGGTCGCGAATCTCCATCAGCAGCCGCAGGATCTGTGCCTGGATGGTGACGTCGAGCGCCGTTGTCGGTTCGTCGGCGATCAGGATCTTCGGGTTGCAGGACAGCGCCACGCCGATCATCGCCCGCTGCCGCATGCCGCCGGAAAATTCGTGCGGATAGCTGTCATACTGGCGCACGGGATCGGGGAAGCCGACTTGCGCCAGGATTTCCGTCGCGGCAGTCCGGGCTTCGCGGGCGCCGAGGCCTTGGTGATAGCGGATGCCCTCGGCGATCTGGTTGCCGATCCGCATCACCGGGTCGAGATGGCTGGTCGGGTTCTGGAAGATCATGCCGATCTCGCCGCCGCGCACCTCCAGCATCTCGCCGTCGCCGATCCGCATGAGGTCGCGCCCGTCGAGCAGCACCGAGCCGCTTTCGATCTTCAGCAGCGGGGAGGGCAGCAGGCGCACCAGCGAACGGCAGAACAGGCTCTTGCCGGAGCCGCTCTCGCCGACGAGACCGAGGATCTCGCCCTTGCCGAGATCGAGCGAGACCGCATCGAGCAGTGTGCGCCGGCCGGAATCCAAATGGGCGCTGACTGTGAGATCGTGGACGGACAGCACGGAGCCGCTCATTCATGCACTCCCAGCAGTTCGCCGAGCGCATCGCCCAGCATACTGAAGCCGAAGGCGAGGCAGACGATCGAGAGGCCGGGAAACAGCGTGATCCACCAGGCAGTGGTGATGAAACTCTGTCCTTCCGCGACCATGACGCCCCATTCGGCGATCGGCGGCTGAACGCCGAGGCCGAGATAGCTGACGGCGGCGCCGCTGAGCAGCACCAGCGTCGCATCGGACATCGAAAAGACGATCGAACCGGCGACCGCGTTCGGCAGCAGGTGGCGGAACATGATGCGCGAGCGGCTGAAGCCGAGGCTGACGGCGGCAACGGCGTAGTCGCTGCTTTTCAGCACCAGCATCTGCGCCCGGATCAGCCGCGCGTAGGAAACCCAACCGACCAGCGCCATGGCGATATAGAAGCTGCCGAGGCCCGGGCCGAGGATTGCGATGATCGACAGCATCAGCACGAGGAAAGGGAAGGCGAGAATGATATCGACGAGGCGCATGAATATGTCATCGACGATGCCGCCGAAGAAGCCGGCAATCGTGCCCACGATCGTGCCGATCAGGAAGGGGAAGATGATGCCGATCAGCGCCATCTGCAGGTCGAGGCGCGTGCCCCAGATGACGCGCGAGAGGATATCGCGGCCGAAATTGTCGGTGCCGAACGGGTGCAGTAGGGAAGGCGCCTGCAGGCGCACTTCGGCGTTTTGCATGATCGGGTCGTAGGGCGCGATAACAGGCGCGGCGATCGCCAGCAGGACGAAGAACAGCAGCAGGCCGGCACCGACGGCAAGCATCGGCCGCCGGCCGAAGAGCCGGCGCCAGGCGGAGGTAGGGGCGATCGCCTCGATGCTCATAGCGTCACTCGCGGATCGACGGTGACGGTGACGATGTCGGCGATGAAATTGATGAGCACGGTGGCGCAGGCAAAGACCATGGCGACGCCCTGGACCACCATGTAGTCGCGTGAAAAGATCGCCCTGACGAGCAGTTGCCCCATGCCGGGCAGCGCAAAGACGGTCTCGACCACGACGCTGCCGCCGATCAGCCAGCCGATGTTGACGGCAAGCAGATTGATCGTCGGCACCAGCGAATTCGGCAGCACATGCCGCCAGAAGACGATGCCTTCGGGCATGCCGCGGGCGCGCGCCGCCGTCGCCACATCCGATTTCAGCTGCTCGATCATCGCCGCCCGCAGACTGCGCGTCAGCACGGTCGAGAGCGACAGTGCGACCGTCAGGCTCGGCAGCGCGAGATGCGACAGCTTCTCGCCGATCGTCGCACCATAGCCCGAAACCGGCAGCACGCCGAGCTCGACGCTGAACAGAATGATCAGCATCAGCCCCAGCCAGAAGGGCGGGAAGCCGATGCCGAGGGTCGAGACGATGCGCACCGCATGATCCGGCGCCCGGCCGGCATTGCGCGCGGCGATCGAAGCCATCGTCACCGCGATCAGGACCGACAGCACGACGCTGGTAACGACGAGCGCCAGCGTCGGCTCGATGCGGGTGACGATCAGCTTCAGCACGTCGATCTTGTAGAGGATCGATTTGCCCATCTCGCCGTTGGCGAGGTTCTTGAGGAAATAAACATATTGCAGCCACATCGGCTGATCGAGGCCGTACTGGGCGCGGATGCTGGCAAGCGCTGCCGGCGTCGCGCGCGTGCCGAGGATATTGCGGGCCGGATCGCCGGGGATCAGCCGGACCAGAATGAAAGTGATGACGCTGATGCCGAAAATGACCGGCAGGAATTGCAGCGGTCGCGTCAGAACGAATTTATAGCGATGCATGACGGCGATCGCCCCTCTGTCTTCGTCGGGTTGGAGCCGCTTTCATTTGCATCAGTCAGCCTTGTGCCGGGCTAGAAAATCGAGAAGCGCCGGATAGTAATCCTGCGGGTTCTCATAAAACGGCATGTGGCTGGCATTGGCAAATACCTTGAGCTCCGCCTTCGGCAGCGCAAGCTTCATCCTCAGCGCGCAGGCCGGGGTCAGCTCGTCATGCTCTCCGGTCGTGATCAGCACCGGCAGCGTCAGCCGCGGCAGATCGGGGATGCGGTTCCAGTCCTTGAGGTTGCCGATATAGAGAAACTCGTTCGGCCCCTGCATGGTCTCATAGGGCGCCATGTTCCAATCGTCGAGCGAGCGGCGCACCGGCGCCGGCCATTCAGGCAGACGGCAGACATGCCGGTAGTTGAGAATGGTGACGGCTGCGAGATATTCCGGGTGATTGTAGGTGCCCTGCGCCTCATGCTTCTGCATCATCGAAACGGTTTCGGGACCGAGTGCCGCCCGCAGCCGCTCCAGCTCCGAGATCAGATGCGGCATGTCGGCGACGGTATCCTCGAGGATCAGCGTCTTCAAATTCTCCGGATAGGTCAGCGCGTATTCGATCGCCAGCCACCCGCCCCAGGAGTGCCCGAGCATATGGACCTTGCCGAGCCCCAGCGCCTTGCGCACGGTCTCCGTCTCCTCGACGTAGCGGTCGATCGTCCAAAGCGAGAGATCGTCGGGCCGATCGGAGGCGCCGGTGCCGAGCTGATCGAAGGCGATGACGCGGTAGCCCTTGTCGATCAGGCAGGAATGCGCCTCGCGCAGGTAATCGCAAGGCAGACCCGGTCCGCCGTTCAGGCAGAAAACCGTCTCGCTGCCGGCCCCGAAGCTATAGGCAACGACTCGATGGCCATCGACATCGATCTCGAACCGCTGGTCCGGCCGTATTTCACGCCACATTGATCGCTCCGCAAAAGATTTCGCTTGCTCAATATTTGGGCATGGTTAATTTTTTATCGAAAATCGCGCGCCATGCCAGCTATAAGAAGTGATAGGGTGGGGCGCATGGTGTATCGCGGAGCCGCCCATGATTGACGACATCGGAACGATCAGACGGCAGTTTACGGCGCACGAAACGCTGGATGGCCGGATCGACCAGGCTTTCGAGGCGATGAAGCAAATCGGCTTCGAGGCGCTGATCTACGACTATACGCCGGTGCCCTACGATCTCGACGGCGCGATCATGATACCGTCGCTGCTCAAGCTCCGGAACATCGCCGACGACATGCACGACTATTGGTTCGACCGCGGTTATTTCCGCATCGATCCGGTCCAGCAGGTGGCGCTGCGCAGCACGGCGCCGTTCTTCTGGAACTACGACACCGATGCCGACACGCTGATCAACCGCTTCATGAGCGACGACACCGCGCCGGTAGCGCGCTACTTGAACGAACGCGACATGTCGACCGGCGTCACCGTGCCGGTCCATATGCCGGGCGGCGACTATGCGACGGTGACCGGCATCCGCTTCGGTGGGAACAGTGAGTTCGAACGGCATGCGCTGCGTTATATCGCCGACTTCAACCTGCTGGCCCATGTCTTCCACGAGACGGCGTATTCGCTTTTCGACAAGAAGGCGTTGAGCGTCGGCACGGTCCGCTTGACCGAGCGGGAACGCGAGTGCCTGCGCCATTCCGCGGAAGGTTTTTCCGCCAAGGAAATCTCCCGCATCATCGGCCGTTCGGTGCCGACCGTCGTGATGCATCTCAATGCCGCAGCAAAGAAACTTGGTGCGCGCAACCGCACCCAGGCCGTGGTGCGCGCCACCCATTACCGCCTACTCGAGGAACGGCCGGCCGATTAATGGCACCCTATAAGTTGTGATAGCTGCCTTCGCCGGAGCCGCCGCGTTATGGTTTCCGATATGCCAAGAGATGGAGACGCCGGTGTCCGAAATCGTGACGAATGAAGCCTATTTGCCTTTTCACGACTATCGCACCTGGTATCGTGTCACCGGATCGCTGGAAAGCGACAAGCTGCCGCTCGTCGTCGCCCATGGAGGGCCCGGCTGCACCCATGATTACGTCGATTCCTTCAAGGACATCGCCGCGCTCGACGGCCGCCCGGTCATTCATTACGACCAGCTCGGCAATGGCAACTCCACCCGCCTTCCCGACAAAGGACCGGATTTCTGGACGGTCGGCCTGTTTCTCGAAGAGCTGGACGCGCTGCTTGCCCATCTCGGCATCCAGCATCGTTATGCCTTTCTCGGCCAGTCCTGGGGCGGCATGCTCGGCGCCGAACATGCGGTGCGCCGGCCGCAAGGCCTGAAGGCGCTCGTCATCGCCAACTCGCCGGCCAACATGCACACCTGGGTTTCGGAAGCGAACCGGCTGAGGCGGGAACTGCCGAAGGAGGTGCAGGACACGCTGCTGAAGCATGAGCTGGCGGGAAGCCTCACCGATCCGGATTATATCGCCGCCTCGCGCGTCTTTTATGACCGCCATGTCTGCCGCGTGGTGCCGTGGCCAGCCGAAGTGGCGCGGACCTTCGCGATCATGGACGAGGACAACACTGTTTACCGCAACATGAACGGACCGACCGAATTTCACGTCATCGGCACGATGAAGGACTGGACGATCGAAAACAGGCTCGACCGCATCGAAGCCCCGACGCTGCTGATCTCCGGCCAATATGACGAGGCGACACCCCTGGTGGTAAGGCCCTATCTCGACCATGTTCCCGGCTGCGAATGGGTGCTCTTCGAAAATTCCAGCCACATGCCGCATGTCGAGGAAAAGCAGCTTTGCCTGGCGACCGTTTCCGCTTTCCTGTCACGGCACGATTGAGAAAAGCGCTGCCGGTCCATGGCGATCATTGATCGCCAGCTGGCGGTGGCCTATCGACGAACCAGCCATTTCTTGGCGACGCGGCAGGCCATCGTATAGGCCGGATCGAAGACGTTGCCGACGTCGTAGCGCACGACCTGGCCGAGCAGATGGCTGGCCGCCGTCCTGTCCAGCCCATAATCCGACGCCAGCCAATTCAGCATTTCGGTGGTGGCATGCTGGAGCGCCTGGTCGAGGGGCCGGGCGTTGCCGATCGTGAAGATGTCTTCGGCGGTTTCTCCGCGTGGCCAGACCAGCCCGGCCTTCTTTTCCACCGTCAGCCGCACAGTGACTTCGAAGGTGGTCTCGATGCCGGTTCCGACAATCTCGCCATCCCCCTGCACGGCATGGCAATCGCCGAGAAAGAACAGGGCGCCGGGAGCCGATACCGGAAAGCGAACCGTGGCGCCGGGACCGAACAGCCGATAGTCCATGTTGCCGCCATATTCGCCGCTGGTCGCGGTCGAGATCGCCTGGCCGAGACCCGGCGCCACGCCGAAACAGCCGATCATCGGGGCGAGCGGCAGAACGAAATTTTCAAGGCCTGCGACCGGCTCGGACAGCCGGACGGTCAAGGCCTCGCGGTCGATGGCCCAGATGGCGATATCGCGCGGCGGCAGGTCGCGCACCGTCTCGGCATCGACCACGCTGGCGGCGACGACGCTTCGGGTGAACCCCGTGTCCCTGGTCGGGATCATGCTGATGATCTCGACCTTCAGCGCATCCCCGGGCTCGGCGCCTTCCACGAAGATCGGACCGTTCATCGGATTGCCGCCGGCTGCCTGCTTGATGCCGTCCTCGTCATGTCCGGCGGCGTCGAGCGTCTCGGTCACGACGGTGTCGCCCTCGGCGATGCGCAGCGCCGGCGGAAGGGAGCCGATGACATTGTGAAAGCTTGTCGGAATGAAGCGGTGCGTGGTCATGAGAATACAGCTCTCGCTCGTTTCGAATATCATGAGGCCTGCGGCTCAACTGCCGGGCAGACTAGATCAGAGATCCCCAGCAATGCCAATATCCACCGCGACGTTCTGACGGGAGGAAGATAATCGGCAAGCGGCAACAGACCCGCACAAGCTTCAATTGGAAGGATCGGCAATGGGATGGTTTGAGATGGACCATTCCGATCTAAAACCGCTTCCGAAAGATGCAAACTAGTCCGATGATCAATACAAGCTTCGAGGAGTCCTGCGCGCGGATTCGTCGTATAATCGTCGAAACCGCGTTTCGGTGCGGACAGTCCGCGCATATCGGCGGCAGCCTGAGCATGGTAGAATTGCTGAATACGCTCTTCAGTGACGTGCTTACGCATCGCCCACACGAGCCTCAATGGGACGGCCGCGACATCTTCATTCTTAGCAAGGGCCATGCAGTGCTCGGCTATCTCGCAGTGCTGCATCACTTCGGATACTTCGATGCCGAAAAGCTTGCGACCTTTCAGACGAACGGCAGCGATCTGATCGCTCACCCGGTCAAGAAGGTCGCGCTCGGCATCGAAAGCTCCAACGGCAGCTTGGGCCAGGGCCTTGCCTATGGCATGGGCATCGCACTCGGCATGCGCAAGCGCAAACAAGACCGTCGTGTTTATGTGCTTCTCGGCGACGGCGAGTGCAATGAAGGATCCGTTTGGGAGAGCGCCGCTTCCGCCTCGGAAATGGGCGTCGGCAACCTTACCGCGATCATTGATGAGAACGGATTCCGCAACGACGGGCCGAATGCCACCTATACCAATAGAATTGCATTGACGAACATCTGGAGAGCTTTCGGCTGGAACGTCATCAATGTCGATGGCCACGATCACCAGCAGATCCTGTCGGCCCTCCAGCAGGCAAAGCAGGTCGCGGATATGCCGACCGCCATCGTCGCCCGTACCGTGAAGGGCAAGGGATTGCCATTCATGGAGAATAACAACGATTGGCATCACAATCGCATCACGGGAACCATCTATGAAGAGTGCCTGAAGGCGCTCGGCGAGAGCACTGGGCCGGAGCTGGAAACGGAAGGAGAATTCCGTGGTTGAGCTGTCGAGCCGCAATGCCCGCACATGGTCGCGCCTCGGGCCGCGGGCTGTTTATGGCCAGGCGCTGACAGCGCTTGCGGCCGAAAACGAGAACATTATCGCCATGAGCGCCGATCTCGGCCGGTCTTCCGGTCTTGACCGCTTCTCCAAGGAATATCCGGACCAATTCCTGAATACCGGCATTGCCGAGCAGAACATGGTGGGCTGCGCTGCCGGTCTCGCTCGCATGGGGTTCGATGTGTTCGCCTCGACTTTTGCGCCCTTTGCTTCAATGCGGGCAAGCGAACAGGTCCGCATGAACATGGGTTATATGGGCGAGCCGGTGAAGCTCGTTGCACTTGGCAGCGGTCTGGCGATGGCTTATCTCGGCAACTCCCATTTCGGGCTGGAGGATGTCGCGGTCATGCGCACTGTGCCGGGCCTGACGATCATATCGCCTGCCGACTGCTCGGAAATTTACAAGACGTTGGAGGCTTGTGTCGGCTTCGACCAACCGGTCTATATCCGCCTGACCGGCACGCCCAATGCGCCGGTCGTCTATACGGAAGACTACACTTTCGAAATCGGCAAGGCCGTTTGGCTGACGCCGCCACGCGAGGTGATGCTGATCTCGAGCGGCACCACGGTCGGGCATTGCCTTCTGGCCGCTGAAAAGGTGAAAGAAACCGGTCTGGATGTCGGCGTTCTTAACATGCATACGATCAAGCCGCTGGATGCGGTCGCACTGGCTGACGTCGCCCGCCATGCCAGCACAGTTTTCGTCATCGAGGAACACACGACGGTCGGTGGTCTCGGCAGCGCAATTCTTGATCACTACAATGCCTTGGGAATGCCGTTTCCGCGCATCGTTACGCACGGCATTCCGGATCGCTTCGTCGAAGCTGGCGACTATGCCTTCATGCTGAAGGCTGCCCGCTTGGATGGCGAGAGCATCGCCGGTTTCCTGCAGGAAAAGTTATCGCAACAGGCAATCGAAGCATGAGTATGGATCATTGGTACATCTACGGGGCAGGGGGCCTCGGCATTGAAACCATGGACATACTGCAATCGGCAATCCGACGAGGCCAGCAGAAACCTCACCATTGTGCATTCATCGTCGATCATCCGACGGCGACGGAAGTGCTCGGGTTTCCGGTCGTCGCCGTGGGGGATCACGTTCCCGGCGCCAAAGTAACGATCGCGGTCGGTGAACCTTTTGCCCGGAAAGCTCTTCTCGAGAAGGTGGAAGGGCTGGGCCTCGTGCTTCAATCGATCTTCTCCCCCGATGCCTTCATTTCCGGGTACGCGGAGATTGCCGACGGCGTGATCGTCGCGCCGCATGTCTCCATTCAGGCGACGGCAAAGATCGGTCGAAACGTTGCCGTCAATACGGCTTCGATCCTTGGCCACGACATTGTGGTAGAAGAAAACTGCGTCGTCTCATCCATGGTCAATCTGGGCGGCGGCACGCAAGTCGGGATGTTGAGTTATCTGGGCATGGGCGCACTCGTCAAGGAACGCGTGCGGATCGGACACTCTTCGATTGTCGGCATGGGCTCGGTTGTGCACACCGACATTCCGGATGAAGTCATTGCGCTGGGCAATCCCGCGCGCGTCGTTCGCAGGAACGAAGACAAAAAAGTGTTCAAGTAGGAGCAAGACATGAGCAACAAAGAAAAATACGATGCCGCTTTCATCGAAACTTTCGGCATTGGCACCGCGGATTTGAGCGACGGCCTCCAGTATCAGAGCATCCGCGCTTGGGACTCGGTTGGTCACATGGCGCTTATCGCATCTCTTGAGGATACGTTCGACATCATGCTGGACATGGACGATGTGGTCGATTTCGGTTCCTACAAGACCGGCCTGAAGACGCTCGAGAAATACGGCGTGTCGTTCTGAATGTTCTGGCAAAGTCTCTCGGATGGCGCCGATGACAGGACGTTCCTGATCGCCGATGGACGCCGCTATAGCTACAACGACGTTTTCGGACTTGGAGATGCGCTATTCGCAGAGGCCGACAGGGCGATCGTACTCATTCTGTGCGATCGGTCGCCCGAAACCGTTGCGGCCTATCTGGGAGCCTTGCGGAAAGGCCTCGTGCCCATGTTGGTCGACGGTGAATTGACCCGTCACTCGCTGGAACGTACCATTGGAGCCTATACCCCCCGTTACATCGTCGCCCCCGCAGAGATGACGCTGGAAGACTACGCGCCAAACGGGCGATTGGGCACAAAGGCTCTGTTCGAGCGATCGTCGCTCGTCAACACACCGCTGCATCAAGATCTTGCCTTGCTCATTCCCACCTCGGGTTCGACGGGCGACCCCAAATGTGTGCGACTAACTGCCAAGAATATCGATGCCTGCACGCGTTCGATCGTCGAGTATCTCGGCATGACCGGAGAACGCATTACGGTCAGCCTTCTGCCATTTCATTACTCCTACGGGCTTTCCGTTCTCCACAACACGATATTCGCGCGCGCCTGCATGGTGTTGACTGATAAGTCCATCCTCGACAGGAGCATTTGGCAAATGATCGAAGAGGAGAGGGTTACCGATCTTGCCGGAGTGCCCTTCACGTTCGAAACATTGCGGCGCATTCGCCTGAGCGAGGCCTGTCTTGGCAATCTCGTCTGCGTGACCCAGGCCGGCGGGCGCCTGGCACCGGAACTGACCCGCCATTTCTGGCAGTATTTCGCCGACTATGACGTGCGCTATTTCACCATGTATGGCCAGACCGAGGCTGCCCCGCGCATTTCCTACGTTCCTCCCAGCCAGGCGATGGAGAAGCTTGGAAGCGTCGGGATTCCGCTGCCCGCCGGTCGAGCTTTGATCGCGGAGACCGGCGAGCCGATCGGCGAAGGTGAGCTGCTGTATGTCGGCCCGAACGTGTCGATGGGGTATGCAAGCTCCGATCGAGACCTTGAAAAGGGCGACGAATTCCAGGGCAAACTTTATACCGGAGACTATGCCAAAATCGATGAGGACGGGTTCATCACGATCGTCGGCCGTAAGAAACGCTTCATCAAGCTGCACGGAATTTCAGTCAATCTCGATCATGCGGAGTCAGTGCTGAAGTCCGGCGGGCTCGATTGCATCGTCATCGGCGCCGAAAACCGGCTGATTGTCTGCATCAGAGAGCCGGACGCAGAGCGCGCGCAGACGGCGTTGAAGGACAACTTCAATTTCCACCCGTCTGTCGCAAAGGTTGTTGTCTCCGAAAACTTGCCGCTCACCTCCGCCGGAAAGCCGGACTACGTTACGCTGTCGGAGCGTTTCCTGTAGAATCTCTGCGAAATCAAAGGCAGCAGAGCCGCCGCCGCTTTAGCTCCTTGCATGCCAGTATCCCGGATACCCTGCACACTTCCAGGCGATAGGTATTAGCCTATCGGCAATGATCAGAGCTTCGCCAGCATGGCCTGCACTTCGACGATCCGAGCCCTCAACTGCGGATAAGCGTTCTGCCAGTAGCCGTAGTGGTCGAGCAGACGGCGCATTGAGATCGGCAGGTCTTCTCTCGACATATAGCCCTTTTCGAAGGCCATCTTCATCACTTCCTCATAGTAAAGAATGCCGTTGATGAAGAGCGGATTGATCTCGTGATTGGAGGTCGAATTGGCATGCTGGCGGAAATAGGAAAGCGGATGCGGATGTCCGATGATCGGGCCGCGTTTGGCGAGATCGATCCATGCCGATAGATCAAGGATGCCGCGGAAGATCCCGTCCTCATCGACCCGAAACAGGCGGAATTCACCGTTCTCGTCGAAGCAATCTTCCTTTCGGAACATTACGCTTGAGAACTCGCCGATCAGGTTCATGTGATTGACAGCCGTCACACGGATGAAGGCGCCGCCGTCGATGACCTTTGTCTCGTCGGCGATGCCGAAGTGATTGACCAGCGACGTGATGCGGTTTGTCTCATTGATCAGATAACGCGGCGAGAAGGCGAGCCTCGTGCCGAGATGACGGCTCCCTTCCAATGTCTCCAACAGGAACTGAACGCAGAATGGGTTGAGAATGTCATCATCGAACAGAAACTTGATGTATTCGCCGTTCGCAAGATTGGCCAGCCGGATGACATTGGAAAACTCGCTCGGCTTGGGATTGCGACTATAAGAGAGATGTTGCTGATATCGCTCACAGATATTTGCGATTGCATCCGTTGGACAATCGTCTGAAACGATAATCTCCATATCGCCATAGCTTTGCCCGATGGCACTCTTCAAGGCTTGCTCGAAGAAATCCGGCTTGTAGGCGGGGATGCAGATCGATACTCGCGGCATTGCTACGTCCTTTTTGCGGTTGTCTCGCCCGTGAGCGTAAAAGTGGCAGGATGCCGGCGCTGCAGGTTTCGCGCTCGCAATTCCACAGCAAGAGATTCAATGTCTGATGAAATCGACACCTGGCGACTGTCGATGGGGCGGGAGGGCCAGCACGTTCAAATGCCCTGATTTTCTGCAATCGTCGCCGGCTCAACGCGCTTGAAGAGCAGCTAGCTGCGGCATTTTCCGCGGGCGCCTCATTGACGACGATACGGCGACCACTCGAGGCGTGTGAGATCATCAGGTGGGCTGCATCTTTCGGAAGCGGTTTCTGTGCGGAAACGGCCCATCTCAAACCATCTCGCCGCCGATTTTTCCAATTCAACCTTGTGCGAGTCTTTTGGCCTCTTCCTCGCCGTCGCGCACCCCGCGCGCAAGCCACGAGAAAGCTAAACCATCTAGTCTGCGGAGACAATCGAGGCCCGGTTTCCGCCTTGTGGCATGGCCACGGCAGCATGGGACGAAGAGGCTGAAACGCGATGACTATGGACGACCAACGCGCCAACAATCCTGTTGTGTTCCTGAACGAAATCAATTCGTTGACTGAGCACCACAAGGCGTATTGCGATCTTTACAGCCATTATGTGTCCACGATGTTCGGCGACCGCG
Source organism: Rhizobium sp. BK619 (assembly GCF_014195245.1). Taxonomy (NCBI): domain Bacteria; kingdom Pseudomonadati; phylum Pseudomonadota; class Alphaproteobacteria; order Hyphomicrobiales; family Rhizobiaceae; genus Rhizobium; species Rhizobium sp. BK619. The sequence goes on from NZ_JACIBH010000014.1 coordinate 217,231, forward strand.
CGGCGACTTCGCTCGCCGAAACGCCCTATCTGCCAGTCCGTGCCTTCAAGAATTTCATCCTGAAAAGCGTCCCCGATAGTGAGGTCGTCAAAATCATGACCTCCTCCGGCACGACTGGACAGGTCTCCAGGATCTATCTCGACAAGGAAACCTCACACGCGCAATCGCGCAAGCTCGTCGAGGTTTTCTCGATCGCCTTCTCGAAAAGCCGCTTTCCGATGCTTGTCATCGATGCGGAGAACACTGTTGCCGATCGTCAGAAATTTTCCGCGCGCACGGCAGCGATCAATGGTTTCAGCATGTTCTCAAGAGGACGCGATTTCGCGCTCGACGACGAACTTTCCGTCGACATCGATCGCGTGCAGGCCTTCGTCGAAAGCAATCGCGACAACCGCATCTTCATCTTCGGTTTCACCTCTATCGTCTGGCTGAACTTTGTTCAGATGCTGCGCCGCCAGAATGTGCGGCTCGATCTGTCAAACAGTTTCCTGCTGCACGGCGGCGGATGGAAGAAACTCGCCGACCAGAAGATCTCGGATGCGATGTTCAAGGACGAGGTCCGCGAATGGACCGGCTGTACCGACATACGGAATTATTACGGCATGGTCGAGCAAACGGGTACGATCTTCATGGAGTGCGAACACGGCAATATGCATGCCGCACCCGGCTCGGACGCTCTCATTCGGGATACTTCGTCGCTCGATGCGCTCCCGCACGGCCGGGAAGGGCTGATCCAGGTCTTCTCCTCCATTCAAAAGAGCTATCCGGGTCACTCGTTGCTGACCGAGGATGTCGGCTTCACGCTCGACGGCGCATCCTGTTCCTGTGGCAATCGAAACACGATTGTCAAAATCAACGGCCGGCTACAGAAGGCGGAAATTCGAGGATGCAGCGATGCCTATAATTCGTGACGACAGGTTCGAAGCGGGCGACTGGCTGAAGCAATTCGATCTTTCGTCACGCCACGCTTTCTTCGATGAGCTGGTTGTCGATTTTCTGCATGAGCTTTCCCGCCGTCTGATGAAGGACAACGATGCCCGACACTATCCGGACCTCGTTACCTTCGCCTATTTCTGCCGCAAGGCGAATCTGGGGACACTCTCGCAGCAATATCGAGATGCAGGATATCGCAGTGGATGGGGTACTGTGGCCCATATCGCGCCATCCAATATTCCCGTCAATTTCGCCTTCTCGTTGGTCTTCGGCATGCTGTCGGGCAATTCGAACATCGTGCGCATGCCGAGCAAGGCGTTTCCACAGACCGATATCTTCCTGCGGGCATTCGACGGCGCTGCAGCGTCGGAAACATTCCGATCGATCGCAGTTGGCAATGTATTCATCCAGACGATGCGGGGAAGTGCCAGGCTCAAGGAGATCGTCGCCGCGGTTGATGGCCTGACAGTTTGGGGAGGCGACGCGACCGTCGCCGAATTCCGCTCGCTGCCGAAGAAGCCTAGATCCGTCGAGCTTTATTTTCCGGACCGGACATCATCGGCCGCGATCGACGCCAGCGCCTATCGCGCGCTTGAGGCGGAAGAGAAGACGAAACTGGCGCGAGATTTCTTCAACGACACCTATCTGGTCGACCAGAATGCCTGCTCCTCGCCAAGTCTGATCTTCTGGCTCGGCGAGCCGGCGACGATCGCAAAAGCCAAGGTCGATTTCTGGCATCATCTCGACGAAGAGCTCCACCGCCAGGATTTCCATTTGGATACGGTCGCACGACTGGACAAGTTTCTCGACCTGATGGATGCAATACGCACGACCGGGGGAACCCTGGCTCTCAGCCGCTATTCGCCTGATATCTGGTGTATCGGCCAACCCCTGCCGAAGGAAACACGGCTGCGCTTCGGCCAGTTTGCAGAAATTGAAGTCCGGGCGCCTTGCGATATCGCAGCGTTTCTTCGTCCGCAGGAACAGACCCTGACCTATTTCGGACTGCAACCGCAGACGCTCTTCCTCGCTCTCCGGTCGGGTTCTGCCAATCACGCAATCGACCGTATCGTCCCTATCGGCAAGGCGCTCGATATCAACCCCTTCTGGGACGGCAAGGATGTTCTGTCGCTTCTATCCCGACGTGTCGAAATAGTTGAAGGGCGCGCGAGAACCCAGTAACATCCGCACCGGCCTCGGCGAGTTCCAAGAACTGAGCGGTTCAGCTCAATGCAGCCCTCTGTCCAGCCGGAGGATCTGTCCGGTCATCTTCGATGACGCGTCGGACACCAGATAGGCGACAAGTTCAGCCACGTCGGCCACTACGACCACTCCCTGCAATGACGAACGCTCATCCAACGCTGTTCTTGCTTTTTCATCCATCTGGACAGCCATGTCGGTCTCGACCACCGCGGGCGCAATGGCATTGACGCGAATTCCGAATGGCCCCAGCTCGGTCGCCATCACCTTTGTGGCGTGGATCAGCGCAGCTTTGCTGCCACCATAAGCGAGCGTTCCCGCGTCTGAAAGCAGTCCGGCGGTCGATGCGATATTGACGATGGAGCCCGCCTTCGCCCGCACCATTCTCTTCGCCACATATTGAGAAAACAGAATCTGGTTGAAGTAATTGACGTCGAATACCCGTTTCAAATCCTGGATCCGAGCCATCGAAAACAGTCCGCCGGCAGCGACACCGGCGCAATTCACCAGCGCATCGATGCGCTGGTATTGCCGGTGAATTGCCTGTGCACATTCCTTCACCGAATCCGGGTCGGCAAGATCGAGCTGGAAGAAGCGGACATTGCCTTCATTCCCGGTCGGAAGCGCGGGAGACGGATGGCGACTGCAGGCGGCGACTGAGAACCCGTCCCCGACCAGTTTCCGAACAACGGCGAGACCTATACCTCTGCTGCCGCCTGTTACGACCGCAACGCGTTCAGGATCGTTCGGCATCTGCAAGCCCTCCGCAATTGGCGATCACCGGTTCCAGGAGATCATAGTCGATATCGTCCATTACGGTCCGGTTCGGGAAAAGCGGAACCGGTTTGCCGGTGAGCGCCCTCGTGACGGCCGGCGTCGAAAAATAGACGACCACCGATTGCTCTATGAAATGGTCGACCAAATCCGGTGCACCACTACGCAGCGCCTTGAGCAGGACATTGACGTCCTCAGGCCATGCAACCTCCGTCTCCTTCAGAATCAAGGCATCAATCTCGTCGAGACCCGCAAACCGTTCTCCCAGGCGCACGGCCGCAATTGCATCGAATGCCGGGACCGATCTTTCGCGCTCACCGGGAAACATTCTTGCCAGCAGTTTATAGGATGGTCTGTCTGACACGTTCATCGATGCGATCCGAAAGGAGAAGGGCGACTGCCTGGATGGTATTGGCAGGATTAACGCAGGAACCGGTAACGAAGACGCTGGAGTCGATGACGTAGAGGTTGTCGGTATCGTGAACTTTTCCCGATGGATCGACGACGGAGTGCCGCGGATCGTCGCCCATCCGCGCGGTTCCGAGCAAATGCCAGCCGGTGTTGCGGACCGGGCCATAGGCCGAGCTTCTCACGGCTCCCGCCGCCGCCATGAGTTCGCGCCCGCGGGTCATGCCGCGCACCATCATCTTTTTCGTATTTTCGTGCAGCTTGTAGTAAACCTTGATACCCGGATCTCCGAAACGATCCTGTCGTGTTTCGTCCAGCTCGATTCTGTTCTCCACTTCCGGCAGATCTTCGCAGATGATCGCCACAACGAGCTGCTTGCCATAGAGCGCATCGAAATCGCCATAGATATCGCTCCCGAAACGCAGCTTGCGTTTGCCGAGCGCAGACATCGCCGTCTCGACAGGCCCGGTGCCCCGCAACGCGTGCATCATATAACCAAGCTTGTATCCCGTGTCTTGCGAACGGTAAAACTGCAGGCTGTAAAGCATGCACCCCTGCGGGCCGGCGTCCGTGTCCATCCGCTCGGCAAAGATGCCTTCCACGTAACCAAGCGGATGGATCATCAGATTGCGGCCAACGAGACCCATCATATTGCCAATCCCTGTCGGGCGCTCGGCATTCCTCGAATTGAGGAGAATGCGCGGCGTACCGACAGCACTCGAAGCAAGGATGACGTTGTCAGCGAAAAACGCATGGCGCTCGCCGCTCGCATCAAAACCCTCGACGCCGTAAGCCACACCATCCTTGACAAGGACGCGCGACACAGCGAATTCGGGAACAACCGTTAGTCCTTGCCTCAAGGCATCCGTGAGATAGGTATTGTCGGCACTCGCCTTGGCCCCTTGCGGGCACCCCGTGTTGCAAGGGCCAAGATTGAGACAGGCGCTGCGCCCGCCTTTATCCCGCGTGGCGATTGCGGCAAAGCTTGGCCACCAGTGCCAGCCTTTTTCATTGAATGCCCGAGCGAGCCGGGCACCCGCCACGCCCAGCGGCACAGGAGGAAGCGCCTCCTCGATGTCCGGATAATAGGGATCGCCGACGAGACCGGACATGCCTATCTGCCGTTCGTTCAATGCGAAATACGGCATCAGTTCGGCATAGCTTAGCGGCCAGTCCTCCCCTAGGCCTTCATTGGTCTTCAACGCGAAATCCGGCTCAAGAAACCGTGGAAAATGACCGGAATACAACACCGTTGAACCACCAACGGCGTTGAAGTTGCATACGGCAATCGGGGAATCTGCGTCATCAACCGGGTAATCGAAACGGTTTTGCCGTTCTGCAATTGCTGGATTAAACTCCGCCTTCTTTCGGATCTCCCAGTCCGGGCCCGTGGATGGGTAGCTGGAGGCCTCCATTCGCGGGCCGCGATCAAGGCACAACACCCGATATCCCTTCGACGTCAACCGCCAGGCCGCTGCCGCTCCCGCTGCCCCGGCTCCGACAATGATGAAGTGGAAACGGTCCATTACTTCGGAAGAAACTGTTCTAGGATTTCCGGTATCGTAATCAACATATCGGCCTCGCAGGCGACAGTGCCGTTGGTATAACCCGCCGCGTGACCCTTACATATGCCGCGTCGCCAGCTGTCCACATAAGCCTCGATCTGCAGGCACTCTCCCGGCAGAACTTCCTTGCGAAAGCGCACCGTATGCTGAAGCGCATGAGTGATCATTCCCTTCAACCCTTCCTGCGTGGTGATCGCGACCGTGAGCATCTGCGCCATCGCCTCCAGCTGCAGCGCGCCGGGCATGTTCGGACGACCGGGAAAGTGAATGGGAAAATACCACTCGTTGTTGGAGAGGTTCTTGTAGCCCTTTGCATGTTTACCTGGCTCGACGTCGGTAACGCAGTCGATCATCAGGAAAGGATATCGATTTGGCTGATAATCCTTCAGCGCCTCACCGTTCAACATGAATCCCAATGTTCTTACTCCTGCTCTTTGTCGGACAGCTAAAGCATATTCGGGCGCGCGATCCCGGAAACACAATGTCCATCGATCTGACTCGCGAAATTAAGGCGTACTGGGACTTAACAAGCCAACCCTGCCGCAGCCTTGCGCAGAAACCCGCCCAACTTGCGCGGCAAAAGCGCCTGGCGAGCGACCAACATCGGAACCCCGCCGCTATCAGCTCGATAGCTTTCATGACCCGGACGGCACCCGGCAGATGACCACGGTGGAATGGTCGCACCTACTAACACATCCGCCCGAAAATCGGAATCGATTTTCGGGCGGATGTGTAGATTCAAAGTGTTAGGAGCGTCCTGCGTGCGTCCGAAAGGCTAACCGTCCCTTGCTAAGGCAACTCACGAAAGCTGGCCGAGGGTAAAGACAGAATGCTCGCCAGCGTTCGAGAAGCGGGAAACTTCACGCGCCCTTTCGCTTTCGCAGGACATAGCTGCTCTCGTACTCCGGCAATTGACCCAAAACATCATAACCTTCGAACAAGCCCGCTGCATTTATCCTATCTACGGCGGGTCCTACTTCCGGGGAATGGGCAAAATCGCCGTAGTCGTCGAAGACGACATACCCGCCAGGTACAACAAATCGCTCATAAAGAAGGAAATCTGCCCATACGTTCTCGCTCGCATGGCCGCCATCGATATGCAAAATCTTGAACTGTTTGGAAGCCTGAAGCGTGCGCTCGATGGCATTCTGCGAGTAGCCTCTTACCAAAATGCTGGTTCTATAGAGAGCGTTGCGAAAATAATCGACTTCTTGAAGCTGCCCTGGCAATTCGAATGGATCGATTCCAACGAGTTTTGTTGACGGTGACGAAAGCCTTTGCATGAAGGCGAGAGACTTGCCTTTCCAGACGCCGATCTCGACGATGTCTCCCTCGATCGAGGCCACGTCGATACTGAGAAATCCCAAAAGCTTGACGTAAGAATGAAAGGACAATTCTGTGCGCGACATGTATTTGACTGGCATCGCAGCATAAGCTGCGGCAAAATCTGTCCCCAGCTGATCCCATTCATTGTCGATACGTGCCCGTATTGCAGGATCCGTCATCAGCGTTTTTAGACTGTCCATTGCCCCGTCCATGATTGGCCTGCCAGATTTTGTTGTCTTTCCCTATCGACCAAGGGACCCAACCCACCCTCCCTTCGATGTGTTATTGCTCTGATTCTGTCAATATGGAGTGGCCCCATTTCGCCGGACAGATCGGCTGTCGGGAGCAGGCCTCGTAATCATAGCGTGCGCCGAAATTACGGGCCGCCCTGACAAGCTGTCGTCTAAACATGGCTTGGCCTCCGTGCGAAAATCGCAAGCGGCAGCAGCGCCGGGCCCACGATCAGTGCACGATCGTGCGCGATTTGGTCGAGTTCGGGCCCATGCATGCCAATCTCGGTGAGATGCGGCCAATCATGGCAGTTGGTGGATAGTCACGTTCGGAACGACGTCCCGTGCGATCTCGCAGAGATGCCAGTGATGCGTGAGGTAGATGACCTGTCCGACCTTTGCCATGTCGCCGAGCAGGCGGAAAACCTCTTCGGAGCGAGGATTGTCGAAGCTCTCCATAATGTCGTCGGCGACGAAGGGCACGGGCCTGCGAAGCGCTGCGAATTCCTCATAACCTGCCAGCCGAAGCGCGAGATAGAGCTGGAACTGCGTGCCCGTCGACATCGCGTCCGCAAGCTTCGAGCCACCATCGCGTGACACGCCGATCAGTATTTCCCTGTCCCGGTCGGGCTGAGTCGTCAGGCCGGAATAATTGCCGCCGGTGATCAGGCGGAAGGCTTCCGATGCGCGGTTCATCATCGAGCTGCGATGTTTTTCGCGATAGATATGCAGCGCCTGCTCGGCCGCAAGCGTGCCGGCACGAAGCGTCAGATGCCGTACGGCCAGTTCCTCGATCTCGAGGAAGATGGTTCGGCGCTTGGCCTCGATGCGTGCCACCGCGTCGTCCCCGCCGACGGCCTCGAGCTTCTGCCGCGCCAGCGACACATCGGAATAAAGAAGCTTCGCCCGCTCGGTGAGATCCTCGATCCGGGCGTCGAGCTCCATTGCATCGCGCTCGACGGCATCGGCGTCGACATGGGCAAGGCGCCGTTCGGCCTCGGCAAAACTCGTCGCGCGCAATGCTTCAGTGATCTGGTCGCGCAAGGTGGCGGCCCGCGCCTCCAGCCGGTCCCGATCCCGGGCCTGGCTCAGGAATGCATCGACTGAGGCAAGCGAGTCCGTGCCGAAATAACTGGTCAATTCGTTCCTGCGGGCATTGTGAACGGCCAGTTCTTCCTCCAGCGCCCGCTGTTTCTCCAGATGTTTTTCGAGATCCGCCTGCCGGTCTGCCCGAAGCTGAGCCGCATGCCGGGCGGCCTCATGGCGTTCCACAAGTGCATTGGCGGAGGCGAGCGTATCGGCTGCCAACGGGCTGAGGCCGCAGTCTGCGAGAAGACCGGCAATATCCCCGCGGAATTGCGCCCGGTCGCGTTCCATAGCGGCAACGCGGCTTGCGAGGTCATCCCGTTCCTTGAGGATGGCAGGCAGTGTGCCGAGCGCATTCAGCATGGCGCGGACGGCTGCCATCGAGCCGGCCTTGTCGGCAAACCAGCTGCGCGACAGCGCCTCCGCCCATTCCCGGTTCCAGGCAGCCATGGTGTCTTCCGCCTCCTGCCGGTCGCGCTCGCGTTCCCTGAGATCGTGGCTGAGATCGCCGATGGCCTTCGCATGCGCCTGCCGCGCCGCCCGCTCGGCTTTGCCGGCGGCAAGCATATCATTTGCAGCCTGCATCAGCTCGGTGACCGGCAGATGGTTTGCGTCACCAAGACCGGCATCCGCAAGACTGGCCGCAAGCGTCGCGACATGCCCGTCCAGTTCGCCGCGAAGCGCGTCCACCGTCTCTTCGGCCCGCTGCAGATCGCCCCAGGCGGCCAGCGCTGCGGCCCGCTTGGTGCTCCAGGTCTCAAGTGTCGCAATACGCGCTGAAGCTTCAGCATCATATTCGATGGCGCCGGGCAGCAGACCACGGATGCGTTCGGCAAGCGCATCATGTTCGGCGCGCGCCTCGGCGAGCAGTTCCCGTTGCCGCTCGATCGCTGCTGCCGTTGCCGCTTCCGTCTGGCGGAGCTGGCGCAGTTCCGCCAGTTCTTGTGCCCGCGACAGCCGGCCGGCGGATACCATGTCGTCCTGCCGCATCCGATCCTCGAATGCCCGGGCCGTGGCGGCATCCAGACTGGCGAGATGCACCTGCCAGGCGGCATCGCGTTCATCGCGCAGCCTCACGGCCTCGGCGTCGTCTATCGAACCACCGGCGACGAAGGTTGCGATCCGGGCTCCGGTCAGCGCCTGTTCAGTGCCGAGATCGCGGAGCCGCGCCTCGTGATCCTCAATGCGCCTGTCGATAGCAGTCACCTGACCGCGCCAGGCCTCGATCTGTCGAGGCTCCGCCGCGCTTGTCAATTGCAGGGCCACGGCGTCGCCGGTCCAGGGTACGAGCTGTGCGAACTGGTTCGCCTGTATTCGTCGCGCCTGGACAAGGGCCCGTTCTTCCATGGTGAGCCGCACCGCGAGATCGGACCCGCTCAGCCGGCTCAGCGCCGCCTCGATGCGCCCAAGCCGCGCGGGATCGAGAACCGCAGCTCCGTTTTGCGAGCCGTCTTCCTTGCCCAGCCTTTCGAGATTCTCCCGCGCTCGCACCAGTTCGCGGCTCGCGGCGGCCAGCTTCGTCTCAACGCCGGAGCGTCGTTCGATGAGATCGCGGATGATGCCGATCAGCGAGGCGGGCAGCAGCAGCGCCTCGGGCATCGCATGGCCCGGCTGTTCGAGATCGGCCAGAAGCCGCACCAGCACAGCTTCCTGTTCGGCGAGCGCCAGCCGGCGTTTCGGCAGGTCGCTTTCGGCCGCGAGATAGCGCGCCCGGCCCTGATCCAGCATGTCCCTATGCGCGGCGACCGTCAGCGCCTTGTCGTCGATCGCGATCGCCTCGATCTCGTCCGTAAGCTGGCGCAGCGTGCGGTCGGCAGTTTCGAGAAGCGCCTGCAGCCGCGTCTCATCGCGGGAAAGCTGCGGCAGCAGCGTGAACCATTCGGATGGCGGCCGCGGCAGATCGCCCATGCCGGCTACATCCGCGTCCAGCCGCCGGAGCTCCAGCGCCGCGGGCAGGGCGCCGAGAAGGCGCGCCAGCTCCTGATGCCGGGCCTTGGCCCCGGCCAGTTCCCGCGCGGTCGCGGTATAGGCGACGTCAGCCTGCTCGTAGGTCGATTTCAGGGCCGAATAAGTGGAGACAAGTGTGTCGATGGCATTGCGCTCGACCTTCAGCGCCTCGAGCGAGCGTTTGAGTTCCGCGAGCTTCGTGCTCGACGACCGCTTCTTGTAGATCACATTGGCTTCGTCGGCGGCCGTCACCAGCGAACGGCTGAGGCCGGCGAGGCCCGAACTTGCCGAGAATAGCAACTCGCCGAGTTCGCCCTTGCTTTGTATGATGGCGTTTCCGCCTTCCTTGAGCGACTGGTCGTCGAGTGAGAACATGGTGCGATAGGCCTCGCGACCGATGCCGCCGAGCACGCCGGCGAGAAGCGCCTCGTTCACAGCCTGCCCCCGATCGTCGACGAGACTGCCGGTCCGGAGCTTGAGCCGCGCCAGCTCGTATTCCGTGCCATCGAATTCCAGCCGCGCGCCAACCTTCATCGTGTTGTAGGGATGCAGGAAATTATAGGTGCTGCGCTCCCCTATGCCGTAGAGCAGATCGAGGTAGGCGGCAAAGGTGGTCGATTTGCCCGCTTCGTTCAGGCCGTAGACGATGTGCAGGTCGGGCGAGCTCGGACGGGCCGCGCCGAAATCGATCGAGTGGTCGGTGAACTTGCCATAGCGGGTAAGGTCGAGGCGGCGCAGGCGCATCAGCTTTCCACCCGGTCCGCAGCCTTCATCCGGGCGGCGATGTCCTCGGCGCCGTCGGCGAGAAGGCCGTCGATGAAGCGTTCGAAGCCCGCCTCATCATGCCCGGCGAATGCCCGGCTCTCGGGCGGCAGGTCGGCGAGCAGGTCCCGGACCATCTCCCTGACATCGTCGCGAAACCCGCTGCGGGCGATGACCTCGTCTCGCATCAGCGCAGCCAGCCCCACGACGGGATCGGCGGCGGATTCGCCTGCCAGAGTCGACGGCGCTTCGAACGCGAGTTCCAGCTTCTCGATCCAGGTCCGGCCGATCAGATCGCCGCGCTGCTCGGCTTCCGCTTGCATCAGGTCGATATCGCGGCGAAGCTGCCAGGAGAGCGGCGAGCGGCCGGAAAGCCTGAGGCGGGCGACGAGATGCGGCGACACCGTCCGGTCGCGCTGTGCCGTCAGTGCCGCTTCGACCGCCATGGCCGCATCACGCCAATCATCGACACCCGTGAGATCGACGTCAACGCGCTCGAATTGCGCGATGCTGGTGCGCCGCTCCTCGACCGTCACCGTCCGGTCGTCCGCGAGGGTCACCAGCGATACGGTCTTGACGCCCGACTCGTTGATGTCGCGGCCCTGCGGCATGCCCGGCATGATGACCGTCGCCGCGCCGGGATGATGGCTGCGCTGATGGAGATGGCCGAGCGCCCAGTAATCGAATCCCGAGGCGTGAAGGTCGAGCACGTTGCAGGGCGCATAGACGTCATGGCCGGCGGAGCCGGCGAGGCTCGTATGCATGATGCCGATATTGACCGCGCCCGCCACCGGCGGCTTGAACTTCGGCAGAAGCGGGTCAGGCGCGTGCGGCTTGGCGAAGCTCAGGCCGTGGATCGCAACCGACAGGCTACCCTTGGTGGCCTCCACGATCTCGGCATGGCCGCCGAAGATCTTCACCGTATCGGGCATCACCAGTTCCCTGGCGATCTTCGACATCGCATCGTGATTGCCGCGGATCTTGAAGACGACAATTCCCGCCCGGTGCAGCCGTTCCAGCTGGCTTGCCAGGAAGCGTGCCGTCTTCATAGACGTCTGCTCGCCGTCATAGAGATCGCCGGCGATGACGAGCGCATCGACCTGTTCCTCAAGGCACAGGTCGACGATCGCAACCAGCGCCTGCCGGCTGGCGTCACTCACGAGATCGGCCAGATCGGCGTTGCGAAGCGCCAACGACCGCAGGGGAGAGTCGAGATGGAGATCGGCGGTGTGGACGAAACGATAAGCCATGAATGCCGAACGCGTTGCGATAGGATGATGAGCGGGGCCTCGGCCAGATAACCGCGCGGTCGCTGTCACCTGGCCGTAAACATTAGAATATGGAGCACGCGCCCAAGCGGCGCGAGCGAAATGGGCCTGGCAAACCGGCCCATCCACAATCAATATTGGTCGATCAGCGACGGCGCCGCAGCCGATCCACCCTGCTGCCATGCCGCCTTTGTTCCATAACATGCATTACGCCGCTTTGTTATGTTATAACGCCGGTCTCAGATGTTAAAGTGCCCTTGTCGAGAATCCCTGACATCTTCCCGCGGAACCGGATTTGAAGATTTGATGCAGCATGAAACTCATTGTATTTGTCGTGTCGACAAGAGGAGTTTTTATGTCCGACATCGATCCCAGCTCTTTTCCCGAACGCAAGCGCGGCTCCGGCGTGAAGCTGGTCTACGACCTGCTGCGCGACGAGATACTCGACCTGAAGCTCGCGCCCGGCAGCCCGATAGACGAGGTGCAGTTGGCGGAGCGGTTCAAGATGTCGCGGACACCGATCCGCGAAGCGCTGGTGCGCCTCGCCGGTGACGGGCTGATAGAAACATTGCCGAACCGCTCGACTATGGTGTCGAACATCGATTTTCTCAATCTCAGTACATTCTTCGACGCCCTCGTCCTGATGTATCGGGTCACGACGCGGCTGGCGGCGCAGAACCATCGCCGCGAGGACCTGCCCTCTATCCATCGTTTCCACGAGGACTATGCGGCTGCAATCGAAGCGCGCGACACGCTGGCGATGATCGCCACCAACGCCGCCTTCCACGCCGCCATCGCCGAGGCCGGGCGCAACCCTTATTTCACCGGGCTTTTTCGCCGGCTGCTCGATGAAGGCCGGCGCATTCTCCGCCTTTACTACCAGTCCTACGACGAACATTTTCCGCAGCAATTCGTCGACGAACATGCAGAGATCATTGCCGCGATCGAGGCGCGGGATGTCGAGGCGGCCGATCGTCTGGGCAAGGTCCACGCCGAACAGATTGTCGCCCAGGTGCAAGAGCTTTTCAGTCGCAGCGGCAAGCTCGACATCGCGCTATAAAAGGCTTTGTATTTTTCTTGTCGACAAGTAGAACGCAGGATGTTATCTCCATCCGCGAACAGGTCGGCGACCTTTGCCGATCAAGCCTCCCCCAGCGCTGAAGGAAATCGACATGAAGGCCACAATTTTTTCCGGCGTCATTCCTGCCTTGATGACGCCCTGCAAGGACGATCGTACACCTGACTTCGACGCACTGGTGCGCAAGGGCAAGGAACTGATCGAAAAGGGCATGTCCGCCGTCGTCTATTGCGGCTCGATGGGCGACTGGCCGCTGCTGACGGACGAACAGCGCATGCAGGGCGTTGAGCGCCTGGTGCAAGCCGGCATTCCGGTCATCGTCGGCACCGGCGCCGTCAACACAGCTTCGGCTGTTGCGTATGCTGCGCATGCCCAGAAGGTGGGTGCCCAGGGCCTGATGGTGATCCCGCGCGTCCTGTCGCGCGGCACGGTCGTCGCTGCCCAGAAGAACCACTTCAAGGCGATCCTTTCGGCCGCCCCGAACCTGCCGGCCGTCATCTACAACAGCCCCTATTACGGCTTTGCCACCCGCGCCGACCTGTTCTTCGCGCTGCGCCAGGACCACAAGAACCTCGTCGGCTTCAAGGAATTCGGCGGCGCGGCCGACATGCGTTATGCGGCCGAAAACATCACCAGCCGCGACGATGACGTCTCGCTGATGATCGGCGTCGACACCTGCGTCTTCCACGGCTTCGTCAACTGCGGTGCTGTCGGCGCGATCACCGGCATCGGCTGCGTGCTGCCGAAGGAAGTCATCCACATGTGCAAGCTCGCCCAGGCTGCGGCCGCCGGCGATCCTGATGCCCGCCAGCGTGCGCTGGAACTGGAATCGGCGCTTGCCGTGCTCTCCTCCTTCGACGAAGGCCCGGACCTCGTTCTCTACTTCAAACACATGATGGTGCTGAAGGGCGACAAGGAATACACGCTGCACTTCAACGAGACGGACGCGCTGTCCGAAAGCCAGCGCGGCTATGTCGAAGCCCAGCTGAAGCTGTTTGACACCTGGTACGCCGAGTGGAGCAAGCTGCCGGGCGCCGTGCAACAGTACAAAGCCGCTGCATAATTCATCGACTTAAAGGCTGAAGGCCCTCCTCGCGGAGGGCCTTTTTATTTGTACATCAGACAAAAAGGACGACGTCGTCACGAGACCGCTTCGAGACCTTTTTCGAAAAGACGGTCAAGCAGCTCCAACTCGGCGGCCGTCAGTACGACACCTTCCGCCTCGGATTTCTCGCGGGCGGCGAAGCGGCGCTGCGAAGGCAGGCGGGCGCCGCTGCCGACAATCGCCTCGAAAAGCAGCTCGGCGCGGGCGAAGGGATCGCCGGGGCGGCCGGCGGCAAAGGCCTGCGGTGACATCGCGATGATGAGTTCGCCGTGGAAGGGGGCAAGTGTCGTCGTGCCGAGATAGTCGAGCACTTCGGGGCTGGTCAGATCACCGATCATGATGCCGGCGAGCAGTTCGATCATCGTGCCGATGGCCGATCCCTTGTGTCCGCCGAAGGGCAGCATGGCGCCGGCAAGGGCGGCTTCCGGATCGGTCGTCGGATTGCCGTCGGCATCGATCGCCCAGCCCTCGGGAAGCTGCTTGCCGGCGCGGCGGTGCAGCTCGATTTCTCCGCGGGCGGCGACGGAGGTCGCAAAGTCGAAAACATATGGCGGGGCGTCCTGGCGCGGCCAACCGAAGGCGAAGGGGTTCGTGCCGAGCAACGGCTTGTTGCCGCCGGCGGGCGCGACGGTCGCATAGCTCGGGCACATGACGAGGCCGGCAAGGCCCTCTTTGGTGACCGCCTCCACTTCGGGCCAGAGCGCGGAGAAGTGGGTGCAATCATTGATGACGAGGGCGGCAATGCCGAGTTTGCGTGTGCGTTCGGCCAGCGCCGGCACGCCGAGTTCGAAGGCCGCATTGGCAAAGCCTCCGTCGGCATTGACCTTGACGATGGCGGACCCTTCATTGAGGTCCAGTTCCGGCACCGCGTCCGGCTTCACCTTCCCTGATTTGACGGTGCGCAGCGCGCCCTCGATGCGGTAGATGCCGTGCGACTTGCAGGCGTCTCGCTCACCGGCGACGATGACCCGAGCAAGCGCCCCGGCCTGCACGGCATTGAGGCCGGCCTTGAGGAAGATGGCTTCGACACGGCCATGCAGGTCGGCAATCGTCAGGGAGGTGTTCGTCATGCTGCGTTCTCCTCGGCCAAGTTTAAGGGACGTTTATCCTGCATACATATAGTATGCAAGATTTCAACTCTAGCAGTTCCACAACTTACGCGACCGCGCCTTGAGACAAAGCTCCAAGTGACCGAAAATTCCGATTCCACCGGATTGCCTTGCGATGTTCAATCACGAGGAACGCAGCACGGCACTGATCTCGGCGCGTGAAGGCATGGCTGGGCTGTGCCGACCGTGTTACGGCGATTGCAGCCGTCGCACAGCCGAAACGGATGGCCTCGATCGGCGGCTGTCCTGTCAGAAATCGCCGTCGCAAAACCAGGTGGGCGGGGTCAAAGGCCAGCAAGCGAATGCTTGCCGGACTCCCCCTTCGGCCTTTGCGCGGTCCTATTCCCGCACCTGCTCGTTCCGGTCGTCGGTCTGGTTGTTGGTGATAGATCTGCATGGTTGAGATCGGATTCGGCTACAACGGCTGGGCTTCAATCGGTTCGCCGATGTCCTCCAGGCGGCCCGCACCAAAATCACGCCGATCCACGGCACCTTCTACCGCCCGGGAGGCGATTTCTACAACTTCTTCCAAGGTGCGACGGTCGGGCGTTCCGAGCCAGCCGGCAACGAACTGCAGATCCGGGAGGCTGGGAGAGATTTCGAGATCCACCAACCTTTTGGCCGCCAGTTCAACTGTGACAATGGAAGGCGGTATGACGGCAATTCCCAGGCTGTCCAATGCCATGCGAATCAGCGTCGCCAGCGACGAACTCGCATATATTCTCGGCGTCGGCAGGGCCGGATCGGAAAAAAGCTCAGTGACCTGGACGTAGGGCTGCGTGTTGCGCGCAAAAGTCAGGATCGGCCAACGCGCGATTTGCTCCAGTGAGCCGTCTTTAAGATCCGCCTTGATTTTTGGGCTGGCGACAAAACTGATTGGAAACCGACAAAGCGGGCGTTGAATGACGGCCGGCGCGCTTAAAGGTCCGACGAGGAAGGCCAAGTCGATTTTCTGCTGGAGCAATCGTTCTCTCAAATGGGTGGAAATGTCGACTTCGATCTCCAGCGCAAGCTTTGGATAGGTGCTGCTCACCTGTTCGAGAAACCGCGGAAGCCATGTGTGAACGACCGTTTCTGCCACACCCAGCTTGAATGTGCCGCTGAGATGGGTTCGGTCGGCGACTGCGTGAATCATTTCCGCCCGGAGCCGAAGGAGCCGATCTGCATAAGCCAGCACCTGACGCCCGGCGGGCGTAACAGTCAATGCCCGGTTTGAGCGATCGAACAACTGCGTTCCGAGCTCGTCCTCCAACTGCGCCACACGCACGGAAATGGCTGGCTGGGTTGTATTCAGCTTGTCTGCGGCTGCGCGGAAGCTTTCGAGCTGTGCAATCCACAGCACTGTTTCGAGGCCCTTGAAGTCCACCATTCCTACATCTTCTTCAATAAACAGAATTTATCATTATTCATGAAAAACGACAATTTGCAATTATCACGGTTTCGAAGATGCTTGTACCCGGAGAAACGAGGTACTTTCATGAACATCTCTTCGACGCTTCAGAAACAGGCTTTTTCCGATCCGCTCGCGATCCGGGCGATCTGCAGGAATGGCAGCTGGAAACGAGAAACCAGTGGCGCAGCGCCTGGCTATGTCCAAGCTAATCTGGCAATCTTGCCGAGTGCTCTTGCGGATGATTTTCTGCGCTTCTGCGTGCGCAACCCCAAAGCATGTCCGGTGGTGGGAATCTCGGAGAAGGGATCACCTCGTATTCCGGAACTAGGTCTCGACCTCGATGTCCGAACGGACGTGCCGAGATATCGGGTCTGGAAAGACGGAGTGTTGGCGGACGAACCAACGAATATCAGGGATCTGTGGAGCGACGATCTGGTCGCCTTCGCCATCGGTTGTTCCTTTTCATTTGAAGAAGCGCTGATCTCAAACGGAATAAAGCTTCGCCACGTTGCAGAACGGCATAATGTCGCGATGTACCGGACCAATATCGAATGTGTCCCGGCAGGACCCTTTTCAGGTCCGATGGTCGTGTCCATGCGACCGCTCGTTCCAGCCGACGCTATCCGCGCGGTCCAGATCACGTCGAGAATGCCGGCGGTGCACGGCGCCCCCATCCACATCGGCTTGCCCGCGTCCATCGGGATCGTGGACATCGAGCAGCCAGACTACGGCGATCCAACACGCATCATGCCCGATGAACTGCCCGTTTTCTGGGCATGCGGGGTAACGCCGCAAGCCATCATCGAGGCTGCGCGCCTGAAATTTGCGATCACGCACGCGCCCGGCTGCATGCTGGTGACGGACAAGCCGAACGCCGCTCTCGTCGCCTTCTAGATGGAGCAATGACACCCGCCAATAAAAACTGGGAAAACCGCGGGATAATGACAGACTCAAGAACGAAAAGGGGAATAGCATGACAGACAATTTCGCAGTCTCCACGCGCCACGAGCAGCGCGGTTGGTATGGTGAACTGACGCAACCGG
Source organism: Rhizobium sp. BK619 (assembly GCF_014195245.1). Classification (NCBI taxonomy): domain Bacteria; kingdom Pseudomonadati; phylum Pseudomonadota; class Alphaproteobacteria; order Hyphomicrobiales; family Rhizobiaceae; genus Rhizobium; species Rhizobium sp. BK619. The sequence goes on from NZ_JACIBH010000014.1 coordinate 234,458, forward strand.
GGAGGCGCACGTTTTGGGCTTGCTTTTCCGGATACGCGCTGGATGCCTTCGACGTCCAGATTTACAGTCTCGCAATACCGGCGATCATTGCCACGCTGGCGATTTCCAACACTGATGTCGGCATCATCGCCACGGTGACGCTTCTTGCGTCCGCGCTGGGTGGATGGTTTGCCGGCATTCTCGCCGACCGGTTCGGGCGGGTGCGCACATTGCAGATCACCGTGATCTGGTTCGCCGTGTTCACCTTCTTCAGCGGTTTTGCACAGAATTTCGAGCAGCTTCTCGTATGCCGTGCACTGATGGGGCTTGGTTTCGGTGGCGAATGGTCGGCCGGCGCGGTGCTGATGGCCGAAGTCATTGCGGCAAAGCATCGCGGCAAAGCGGTCGGCATGGTCCAGAGTGCTTGGTCCGTCGGCTGGGGCGCAGCCGTTTTGCTGTCGACCGTCCTGTTCAGCCTGATGCCGCAGGAGGAGGCTTGGCGCGGGCTGTTCTGGGCTGGGCTCGCACCGGCCATTCTCGCCATCATCGTGCGCCGGTTCATCCAGGAACCCGAGGTGTACATCACCTCGCGGAAAAACCTGAAAGCCTCTGGCGAGGTTGTGCGCATTACCGAAATCTTCGCCCCCTCGATGATCGGCCGCACCATGCTGCTGTCGTTGATGACCACCGGTGCGCAAGGCGGCTATTATGCGATCGCTACCTGGCTCCCGAGCTTTCTGAAGTCAGAACGGCAATTGAGTGTCATAGGCAGCGGCGGCTATCTCGCCGTCATCATCGTCGGTTCATTCTTCGGTTATGTCACGGGCGCCTATTTGTCCGACATCATCGGCCGCCGCAAAAAGTTCATGTTGTTCGCCATCGGCGCGATGGTGACCGTCGTGGTCTACACCTACTTGCCGATCAACAATACGCTGATGCTGTTTCTCGGTTTTCCGCTAGGCTTCTTCGCTTCCGGCATCTTCGCCGGAATGGGAGCCTTTCTCACGGAGAATTTCCCAACCCGCACTCGCGCGGCGGGCCAGGGCTTCACCTATAATTTCGGTCGCGGCGTCGCCGCCTTAAACCCGACGCTGGTCGGCATTGCGACGGCTTCCATGCCGCTTGGCAAGGCGATAGCCATTTTCGCGGTTATCGCATACATGCTGGTCATCGTCGCAGCTTTCGCGCTGCCCGAAACGAAGGGCAAGGAACTGGCGGCCGACTGATCCTATCGGTGGACTGCGGCAAGCCGCTGCAGTCCACTCTTCTTCCACGATCAAAGAAACAAGGACCGTGCATTTCGCGCGGATGGATGAGTCATGAGTCAATCACATTGGGATTTCTGGATCGATCGCGGCGGCACGTTTACCGATGTCATCGGACGCGATCCCGCAGGCCAGTTGCACGCCCGCAAGATGCTTTCCGAAAATCCGAGTGCCTACCGGGACGCAGCTGTTGCCGGCATCAGAGCTTTGATGAAGCTCGATGCCAATGACCCGATACCAGTTGGTGCAATCGGCGAGGTCCGCATGGGAACCACGGTTGCGACCAATGCCCTGCTGGAGCGCAAAGGAGAGCCAACGGCTCTCATGACCACTCGCGGCTTCCGCGACGCGTTGGAGATCGGCTATCAGGCGCGACCCGATATTTTCGCCAAACATATCGTCAAACCCGACCTTCTCTATGGCTTCGTCGCCGAAATCGACGAGCGGGTTCTCGCCGACGGCGAGGTCGAGAAGGAGTTGAACGAAACGGAAGTCCGCAAAGCCCTCGAAGAGATCATCGCCCGCGGGTTCAAATCCCTCGCTATCGTCTTGATGCATGCCTATCGCTACCCTGCCCACGAGCGGGCAATTGCCGCGATCGCCCGCGGAATGGATTTTTCGCAGATTTCGGTCAGTCATGAGGTTTCGCCGCTGGTCAAATTCGTCGGTCGCGGAGACACGACGGTCGTCGACGCCTATCTGTCGCCGATCCTTCGCCGCTATGTGGCGCAGGTGGCTGAAGAACTGGATCTCGAGCGAACTGGAGCCCGGTTGATCTTCATGACATCCGCCGGCGGATTGACCGCCGCCAGTCTGTTCCAGGGCAAGGACGCCATTCTGTCGGGACCTGCCGGTGGCGTGGTCGCGCTAGCCCAGACCGGCGCGGAGGCCGGTTTCGCAAAAGTGATCGGCTTCGACATGGGGGGCACTTCGACGGACGTTGCGCATTTCGCTGGAGAATATGAGCGGACGTTCGAAACCCAGGTCGCCGGCGTGCGGATGCGTGCACCGATGATGCAGATCCATACCGTCGCTGCCGGCGGCGGCTCGCTTCTGCGCTACGACGGTGCGCGTTTCCGCGTCGGCCCTGAATCCGCCGGCGCCAACCCTGGACCGAAAGGCTATCGCAAAGGCGGCCCGCTTGCCGTCACGGATGCCAATATCATGGTCGGCAAACTCATTCCTGACATGTTCCCGGCGATCTTCGGCGAAAACCAGGATCAACCCCTGGACTATCCCGCGGTCAAGGCTGCCTTCGATGAACTCGCCGCGGAAATCGGCGATGGGCGCAGCGGCGAGGAAGTGGCCGACGGGTTCCTCAAGATCACCGTCGCGAACATGGCAGAAGCCGTGAAGAAGATCTCCATCGCGCGCGGATATGATGTCAGCGGTTATGCGTTGAATGCGTTTGGTGGGGCCAGCGGCCAGCACGCATGCATGGTCGCCGATGCGCTCGGCATGACCAAGGTGCTTGTCCACCCCTTTTCCGGCCTGCTTTCCGCCTACGGCATGGGGCTTGCCGAAATCCGCGCCATGCGCCAGGTCTCACTCGATCTCCCTCTGTCTGCGGACAACATTGACGCAATCGCTGCGGCTGCTCAGCCCTTGTCCGAGGAAGCAATCCGGGAGGTCGGCGAACAAGGGGTCGACGCCAAGGAAATCGCCGTCAATCTGCGGCTCCTTATCCGCTATGCCGGTGCCGACGCTGCGCTGGAAATCAGTGCTGCCCGCATCGAAGCAGAAAAAGGCGAGATCACCATCAGCGACTTCAACGGCGATACCCTGAAAAGGAGATTCGATGCCGCGCATGAATCTCGCTTCGGATTTGTCGACCACAACAAGCCGCTGATCGTCGAAACGCTCGTCACCGAGGCAGTCGGAGGCGGACGGCACGTCGAGTTGTTGGCAGACCCGGTCGCACACGCTATCGATCCACAGCCCTTAGCCCAAACACGGTTCTTTTCCGAGGGGGAATGGCACGACGCCCCCATCTATCGGCGTGAGAAGCTTTCCTCTGGTCAGAGGATCACCGGTCCGGCCCTGTTGATCGAACCCAATCAGACCATTACCGTCGAGAACGGATGGACGGCCACGCTGACAGCGCGGGACCACATCGTACTCGAACGCAGAGCCGCCAAATTGCGGTCGGCTGCTCTCGGGACTGGCGCCGATCCGGTCATGCTTGAGATATTCAACAACCTCTTCATGTCGATTGCGGAGCAGATGGGCTTCACGCTGCAGAACACGGCCTCCTCCGTCAACATCAAGGAGCGCCTCGACTTCTCCTGTGCGGTCTTCGATCGCCATGGCGCGCTTGTCGCCAATGCGCCTCACGTTCCCGTACATCTCGGATCGATGGACCGGTCGGTGGAAGCGATCATCGCGGGCAACCCGATCATCCACCCTGGAGACGTCTTTGCCATCAACGCGCCCTATAATGGTGGCACGCACCTGCCCGATATCACCGTCTGCACTCCGATCTTCGACCACGCGGTGCAGAACATCCTGTTCTGGGTCGCATCCCGTGGCCATCACGCCGATATTGGTGGCACCGCTCCGGGATCAATGTCGCCGAACGCCCGGACCATCGACGAGGAGGGCGTTTATATCGACAATTTCAAGCTCGTCGACCAGGGCCGGTTTCGGGAGACGGAACTGACCCAATTGCTGACGAAAGCACCCTACCCTGTTCGCAATCCCGATCAGAACGTCGCGGACCTCAGGGCCCAGATCGCCGCCAATCAGAAGGGTGCCGACGAATTGCGAAAGATGGTGGCGGAATTCGGCCTCGATGTCGTGGAGGCCTATATGGGATATGTGCAGGACAATGCTGCGGAAAGCGTCCGCCGGTTGATCGCCCGTCTCGATGATGCCGAGTTCACCTATCCGATGGACCAAGGATGCGCGATAAAGGTCCGCGTCAGCATCGATCGTGTAAAACGCGAGGCTACTGTTGACTTTACCGGGACATCGGGGCAGCAGCCGGACAATTTCAATGCGCCCGAACCGATCACGCGTGCGGCAGTCCTTTATGTCTTCCGTGTTCTGGTGGAAGACCGTATCCCGATGAATGCTGGCTGCTTGCGGCCAATCAGAATCATCGTCCCTGAAGGGTCGATGCTTGCTCCCCGCCGCCCTGCAGCGGTCGTCGCTGGAAACGTCGAGGTGAGCCAGGCCGTCACCAATTGTCTCTTCGGCGCGCTCGGGATGTTGTCCTCGTCGCAAGGCACGATGAACAATCTGACCTTCGGTGATGAGGCGCACCAGTATTACGAAACGCTTTGCTCGGGCGCGCCGGCGGGCGAAGGTTTTGCCGGCGCTGCCGGTGTCCATTCCCACATGACGAATTCACGCCTAACCGATCCGGAAATCCTCGAATTGCGCTTTCCCGTCGTGCTTGAGGATTTCCACATACGTGGAGGTTCGGGGGGCAGAGGTCGCTGGAATGGGGGAGACGGCACCAGCCGCACGATCCGTTTTCGGCGCGCGATGGACTGCGCGATCCTGTCCGGCCATCGTATCGTGAGGCCGTTTGGGCTCGCTGGCGGGGAAGCGGGAGAAACAGGCGAAAACCGTATTCGCCGCCTCGACCGACAAATCGAAATCCTTCCGGGGTGCGCACAGACGCGACTTCGCGACGGAGAGGCAATCACGATCATCACTCCGACAGGGGGGGGCTATGGAGTTCCCAGCAGCAGGTGAGGCTTGACACACACGAGGTGCGGGGTCCCGCGCCGATCGACCCGACGCCAGCTGACGAGGCTCGAATTCTTCCGCTTGCCCTCAAGCTATGGCAAACCAATACAGCCCTAACCGCTACGCACTCGATTTGGAGTAGAGGCCGAGGTTGCTGCCGATGGCGAACCCGCAGCGCTGATAAAATGTCGACAACGCACCTTCTCGCTGCGAGACCAACCAGACGCTGTTGCATCCCTCGGCCTTTGCTGTTTCGAAAACTGCTGATAGCAGCGCGGTCCCTATTCCCGCGCCTTGGGCTTCGGGCAGCACCGACAGCTCATCAAGATAAACGACCGGACCGGCATGGCGGCGCTGTCGTATGCCCAGCGCGATCCCCAGTACCTTGCCTTCGTCAAAGGCCGCAAGCGCAATGGATTTCGGCGTTTCAAGCACGGTGTTTACATTTTCAAACGCCGCTTCAAGCGACCAGTTCTCGTTCCACGGAGGTCCCGAATAGGCACTGACCAGCACACTGGCGGCGCCATGGAGATGTTCTAGCGTAAGACGTTCAATCCGAAACGACATAAATCCACCTGACGTTGAGTGAGTTGACATTTGCCGCAGTTCGATCGGTAACGCAACAGGCTCGAGACAGACGATCTACGGAAACGACAAAGCTGTAAGCTTGACACAACCAGCGACCGCGCTTTACGACTGTCGGCATTCACCAGGGGAGTCCCGCAAGGGGCTGAGATACTGCTGGACAATAAGGCTTAGCCTGTTGTGGCGCAGTGACCCGTTGAACCTGATCCAGTTCATACTGGCGTAGGGACGGTGCAAGCGCTCGAAGGCTGCGGATTCACGCGTGGAATCCGTGCCGGCGTCTTTCCATCATTCCGGCTGATTGACTGGGTCTCCAACTTACAACTTGGAGCCTCAAACCATGACCATTGCCGTAGAGAATCTCACCCCGACCGTCACCACCGGCCCGCTGCCGGCATCGCGGAAGATCCACATTCCGGGAGATATCCATGGCGATATCCGCGTGCCGATGCGCGAAATCAGCGTCCATCCGACCGCCGGCGAACCGCCTGTCATCGTCTATGATTCCTCCGGCCCTTACACGATCGAAGGTGCGGAGATCCGCATCGAGCAGGGCCTTTTCCCACTGCGCCGCGACTGGGTGCTGGCCCACGGCGACGTCGAAGCCTATGACGGCCGCCATGTCCGCCCCGAAGATAACGGCTTTGTCAGCGGCGACCGGCTGACGCCGGAATTTCCGGGGCGGCGCAGGCCGCTGCGCGCCAAGGACGGCAAAGCCGTCACCCAGCTCGCCTATGCACGGGCCGGCGTCATCACGCCGGAGATGGAGTTTGTGGCCATTCGCGAGAATCTCGGCCGCAAGGCGAAGGCCGAAGCCCTGGTGCGTGACGGCGAGAGCTTCGGCGCCGATATTCCCGATCACGTGACGCCGGAATTCGTCCGCCGGGAGGTCGCCGCCGGCCGGGCGATCATCCCGGCCAACATCAACCATCCCGAAAGCGAACCGATGATCATCGGCCGGAACTTTCTGGTGAAGATCAACGCCAATATCGGCAACTCCGCCGTCACCTCATCGATGGCTGAGGAAGTCGAGAAGATGGTCTGGGCTGCCCGCTGGGGCGCCGATACGGTGATGGATCTGTCGACCGGCCGCAACATCCACAATATCCGCGAATGGATCATCCGCAATTCGCCGCTGCCGATCGGCACGGTGCCGCTCTACCAGGCGCTGGAAAAGGTTGGCGGCATCGCCGAAGACCTCACCTGGGAGATCTATCGCGATACGCTGATCGAGCAGGCCGAACAGGGCATCGACTATTTCACCATCCATGCCGGTGTCCGGCTGCATTACATCCCGCTCACCGTCAATCGCGTCACCGGCATCGTCTCGCGCGGCGGTTCGATCATGGCCAAGTGGTGTCTGCATCATCACCGCGAAAGCTTCCTCTACGAGCATTTCGAGGAAATCTGCGATATCTGCCGGGCCTATGACGTCTCCTTCTCGCTCGGCGACGGCCTTCGCCCCGGCTCGATCGCCGATGCCAATGATGCGGCGCAATTTGCCGAACTCGAAACGCTGGGCGAGTTGACGAAAATCGCCTGGGCCAGGGATTGCCAGGTGATGATCGAGGGACCTGGCCATGTGCCGATGCATAAGATCAAGGAAAACATGGACAAGCAGCTCGCCGTCTGCGGCGAGGCGCCCTTCTACACGCTCGGACCGCTGACGACGGATATCGCGCCGGGCTACGATCACATCACCTCCGGCATCGGCGCGGCGATGATCGGCTGGTTCGGCACGGCCATGCTCTGCTACGTCACCCCGAAAGAACATCTTGGCCTGCCCGATCGCAACGACGTCAAGACCGGCGTCATCACCTACAAGATCGCCGCCCATGCCGCCGACCTTGCCAAGGGGCACCCGGCCGCCCGCCTGCGCGACGACGCCCTGTCGCGGGCGCGCTTCGAATTCCGTTGGGAAGACCAGTTCAACCTGTCGCTCGACCCCGACACCGCCCGCAGCTTCCATGACGAGACCCTGCCGAAGGAAGCGCACAAGGTGGCGCATTTCTGTTCGATGTGCGGCCCGAAATTCTGCTCGATGCGCATATCGCACGACATCCGCGCCGAAGTGCAAAAGGAAGGGCTGGATGCGATGGCGGCGAAATACCGTGAGGGCGGCGATCTCTATATGCCGATCGATACCCACGCCAACGGGGCGGAATGACATGCGCGTGCTTGTGAAAGGGGCCGGCGTCGCCGGCCTCACCGTCGCCCGCGAATTGCATGCCCGTGGTGCCGATGTGACGGTCTTCGATCCTCATCCGGACTTCGCTCATGCCGCCTCCTGGCTCGCCGGCGGCATGCTGGCGCCCTGGTGCGAGCGGGAAAGTGCCGATGAGGCGGTGCTGACGCGTGGTCTCGATGCCGCCGACCGCTGGGAAGCGATCCTGCCGGGCAGCGTCGTCCGCAACGGCACGCTGGTCGTTGCCTCGACGCGCGACCATGGCGAGCTGAAGCGGTTTGCCAGCCGCACGACCGGTTACGAATGGGTGGAAGAGGATGATATCGCCGCCCTCGAGCCCATGCTCGCCACCCGTTTCAGGCACGGCCTGTTCTTCCCACGCGAAGCGCATCTGGACCCGCGTCAGGCGTTGCGCGGATTGAAAGAACAACTGTCGGCAAACGGCATCACCTTTACCGACACGGATCCGAGCGAAGACGATTTCTCCGATATTGTCGACTGCACAGGTGCTGCCCGCATCGGGCAAGAGCGCGATCTGCGCGGCGTGCGGGGCGAAATGCTCTATCTCCATACCGATGAGGTCAGCCTCGCCCGACCCGTCCGCCTGCTGCATCCGCGTTTTCCCGTCTATATCGTCCCCCGCGGCAACGGGTTTTTCATGGTCGGCGCGACGATGATCGAAACCGATGCCGACGGCCCGATCACCGCACGTTCGCTGATGGAACTGCTGAACACGGCCTATGCGCTGCACCCGGCCTTTGCCGATGCCGCCGTCGTCGAAACCGGCGCGGGCATCCGCCCTGCCCTGCCCGACAATCTTCCGCGCGTCGTGCGGGAGGGGAAGGTCGTCGTTTTCAACGGTCTTTATCGCCACGGTTTTCTGCTGGCGCCAACCATGGCGGCCGAGGCCGCCGATCTCGTTTTTTCCAAATAGCCGAAGAAAGGAACACCGATGCAGCTGATCATCAATGGCGAGGCCCAGACAATCGCCGCCACCACGCTTTCGCAGCTTCTGGCCGCACTCGATTACGAGGGCGACTGGCTGGCGACCGCCGTCAACGGCGAACTGGTTCATCGCGAGGATCGCGACGAGCATATGCTGACCGACAATGACAGGATCGAAATCCTGACCCCGATGCAGGGAGGCTGAGCATGCTTGATCTTTACGGAAGCCAGATCGCCTCACGCCTTCTCCTTGGAACAGCGCGTTATCCCTCGCCGGCGATCCTGACCGAAGCCATCACGCGCTCCAAAACCGAGATCGTCACCGTGTCGCTGCGCCGCGAAATGGCCGGCGGGCGTAACGGCGGCGCTTTCTTCGACATGATCCGTGCGCTCGGCGTTCACGTTCTTCCCAACACGGCCGGCTGCCATGGCGTGTCCGAGGCGGTGCTGACGGCGAAGATGGCCCGCGAAGTGTTTCGCACCGATTGGATCAAGCTGGAGGTGATCGGCAATCACGACACGCTGCAGCCGGATGTCTTCGCGCTCGTGGAAGCAGCCCGCATCCTGACCGGCGAAGGCTTTCAGGTCTTTCCTTATACGACGGACGATCCGGTCGTCGCCGAGCGTCTCATCGACGCCGGATGCCAGGTGCTGATGCCCTGGTGCGCGCCGATCGGATCTGCGGCGGGACCACAAAATCTTTCAGCCCTTCGATCGATGCGGGCGCATTTTCCCGATGTGCCGCTGATCGTCGATGCCGGCATCGGCCGGCCTTCGCATGCGGCTATCGTCATGGAGCTCGGTTTCGATGCCGTACTGCTGAACACCGCGGTTGCCGGCGCCGGCGACCCGGCCGCAATGGCGGAAGCCTTTGCCAAAGCAATCGATGCCGGCAGGCAGGCGTTCGGCGCCGGCATGCTGGAGCCACGCGACATGGCCGTGCCTTCGACGCCCGTAATCGGAAAGGCGGTGTTTGCATGAAGGTCGAGCGCTTCTGATTGCTGGCGACATCGCTCGGCATCGAGATTGCTCCCGGCTCAAAGGCGATCGGGCAACCCGCCTGCAAGGCGGGCCGGAGTTAGAGAGCGCTCGCTGCGACATAGATTGCTGCGAGCGCCTCGAACCCGGCCTGATCCTCGGCATCGAAACGATGAGGCGTGGGGCTGTCGAGATCGAGCACCCCGACAATTCCGCCGTCCTTGACCAGCGGGATCACCAGCTCCGATCGGGAAGCGGCGTCACAGGCGATGTGCCCGGGAAATTCGTGTACATCCGGAACCAGCACGGAGCGCGCTTCCGCAACCGCTGTTCCGCAGACGCCCTTGCCGACGGCAATGCGCACACAAGCAACCCTGCCCTGGAACGGGCCGAGGACCAGCTCGTTTTCGGATCTCAGGAAATAGAAGCCCGCCCAGTTCAGATCGGCAACGAGTTCGAAGACAAGCGCCGAGAGGTTTGCGGCATTGGCGACGGCATCGCGTTCGCCTTGCAGAAGCCCCTGAAGCTGGTCTGCGAGTTCGCGATAGAAGCTGCGCTTGTCACCCTGCTCTATGTTCTTCGTGGCGTACATGATGGTTCCTCAACGACTGTTCGGGAGCTTCGGCGGCTATCCCTTTTTACAAAAATGCGCCGTTTCGCTTCCAACCTGAAAGTCTCCGGCCTGCGGCGGCGCGATCAGCTTGAACATGGTGCGATCGGGCTTGATGTCGAGGAGCGGCGTTCCATCAAGGCAATCGAGCCCTCGCACCAACAGACAGGCGTTCTCCACTCTTTCCAAAACAACGATCGACGTGCCGATCGGATTGGGCCGAACGGGCGATCGCAACGAAAATGTGCCGTGTACATCGCCGTCGGATGCCGGGCTCTGCAACACCAGATCGCGACGCGAACGATCGAGCCAATAGAGAACTTCCAACCGTTCGCACTTGTCGACACCGCGCAAGGCAGCCACCCACGGCTCGAAGATCTCGATCGTGCAGACCGGGCCGTCATGGCGTCCCTGCCGCGGCGTTTCCATGCGCGACGTCCAGGGCGTTCGAATTCGACCGATGAAGACCAGCCCCGCATCCCCGGCCGCCGGCGCCTCCACCGCAACTTCGTTTTTCGGATTTCGTTTTCACGCACCATGCGGCGTCCTCCTCGGCGTGGCTAGAACAGCCGGGGCGCAGACCCGCAAAGGGCTTCCTTCTATCCGCCCGATCGTCACCTCGATGGCATAGATGTCCCTGAGCGCCTCAGCTGTCAGAACGATATCGGTCGGTCCAAGCGCAATTAGACAGCCGTCCTTCAGCAGCGCAACGCGATCGGCGACCTACAAGGCGTGGCCGGGACTTGGGTGGAAAGCACAATGGCAAGACCCCGCTCCGCCAGCACCCGGGTATGCTCGAGCAGGCGAATCTGGTTGTCATAGTCGAGATTGGCTGTGGGTTCGTCCATGCTATGCCGGGGGATCCCACGGATTCACGAGTGCAATGCCCATGCCCTCGAAATCTCTGATATTGCGCGTGACCAGCGTCATACGGCGGGTGAAGGCTGTCGCCGCGATATAGGCGTCATTGATCGGTTTGGGATTGGGCACATGCCATTTCGCCGCCTGAACTGCCGCCGCCTCGTCCAGAGGCAGGATGCGGCCGGAAAACGCAGTGAGAACGGTATTTTCCAGCCATTTGCGCAGCACCTTCCCGGCGGCTGTATCATTATGCTCCACCAACCGAACGCCAATCTCCAGTTCATGCAGGACGACAGATGAAATGAAGGTCTCGGCCGGATCGGCGGTTTCATTCCAGACCACGACATTGGGATCAGCCTTGTCGCTCGCGACCTTGCGCAGTTCGGACACGACATTGGTATCGAGCAACAGCATCAGGACAGATCGACCGGCCGGGCACGTTCCGTGCGCTGCGGGAGCGGCAAGTCAACGTCTTCCGCCCCCGGCGCTGCCAGCATGTCACCAAGCGTCCGCATTTTGCCGGTAAGCCGCTTGTACTCGTCGAACGACAAAAGGACATGCGCAGGCCGTCCCCTGTCGGTGATGATGACAGGCCCGTCTTTGGTGGCTCGCTTTGCGCGGCCAAGGTCCTGATTGAGTTCTCGTCCTGAAAGCGTGGTGACGGTCATGACGAGCCTCCAAAATTTGTGGTTACGTAACCACATCTAACCCGCATAGACCGGAATTGCAAGATGCAACAGCGCGGCCAATTGGATCGGTTGCCTCGGGCACATCAGAGATTGACGCGTGGGCCAGGAGCTTGTCTTTGCGGCTGATGATGCCGCCGCTCTATCAGATCGACCGCCGGACATGTCGAGGTTCTTTGCCGGCATCGGGCGCGGGTCGAATGCGGACGGCGAGGTTGCCAGCTTCTTCTCCCGACCGCACGGGCCGGCTGCTCGGATGCAGCGACAGTTTCAAGCGGCGCGGACCCGATCGCGGCCGCCGAGTTTGGCGGCGTATAGTGCTTGATCGGCGCGTCTATAGAGTTCAGCCGCGGTATCCTCTCTGAGGGAGGCTGCAACACCTGCCGAACAGGTATAGGCAAAATCGGGGGATTCCGTCAGCGGGCGGGAAAAGCGGATCATCGTCAACATGTTTTCGATGATCTCGACGGCGTCCTCCAAAGCCGTGCCCGGCATCGCCAAAACAAACTCTTCTCCTCCGACGCGCCCGAAACAGTCGCTGCGCCGCACATGCTGGTGGATTCGTTGCGCAAAGTCCTTCAGCACGAGATCACCGGCGTGATGGCCAAGCCTGTCGTTGATGTGCTTGAAGTTGTCGATATCGAGCACGGCAAGACATCCCTCGCTACCGTCTTTGGCGGCAACGAGCATGTCCTCTATGCGCGCCATGACGAACCGCCTGTTTGCAACCCCGGTCAGCTCATCGGTCTGCGAAGCCTTGACCGCAAAGTCGCGGTCCTGCCGGACACTTCGCTCCTCTGCACGCAGGGTCGTGATATCGCTCGCAACACACAGCATCCAGCCGTTTTTCTGGACAGCCTCGGTCATCCAGAGCCAGCGGCCGTCCATCAGGTCGGTTTCGAACGCCCGATAGCCGATTTTCCCCCGGCGAGACTGCGTCGATCGCAGCCACTCGTCGAAATTTTTTGCGTGAATGACAGTGCCCTGGCCGCGTTCGAAATTGCGTCGCATGAGATCCGGCCAAAGCGGGGTCTCGTCCCGCTCGATGAAATACGCCGAACGGAACGCCAGGTTGGCGTAGCGCAGCCGGTCGCTAGAGTCATAGACCGCCATGAGCGTCGAGGTGTTCGCGGAGAGCTGCAGAAGCTGTTCAGCGATCTCGTCCATATCGGATCCCGTCTGGTTGCCGAATCCATACATATCGCGTCATTTCTACGTGAAAAGACCCGCGAGACAAAGGCCCCTCAGCCGGTTATCTCCCTCTGGATGCCGGGCGGGCACCAGAGATGTCCCGATAAGCGCTGGCTCCAAGTGCATGTTGCAGATATCGCCCCGCCGTCATTGCGCGCAACCGGCCGACATGGACGTGCCCAAGCTGTCCATCGGCCGCGGATCTGTTGTGGCTAGCCAGCGCTCTGTGGAAAAATATGTCTTCGTCCTCACCTGCGAATCTGACGTCGCCTTTAGACCAAGGACAAAATTATAGTTATTTCCGCTGCCGGCTTCGCGCGTGAAGCTGAGATAGGCGCCGAATCGCTCGTATTCGACATCTCGAAGGTTTTGGATCGATGCAAGAGTATCCTCGAAATCGCGCCAGCACGCCTGCTTCACGATGATCTCGAAAATGCGCAGGACGGCTGGGGCGAGATGCCCCTTCGCATCTGTCGCCGGCCCAATGATCTTGGCGCGGATATCGACGATATCGCCGATTTCATTTCCACGAACCTTGACGAAGGTGGAACTGAGGGGACGCACCTCGTCCCGTTCATAGATGCGCTGAAAATAACATTCATAACTGCGATTGCGCATCGATGCGGCTTTCCAGTCGCTCATCTCGATGCCGGCCTCTCGAAGAGCACCGCAAATATTCGGCCCCGAAACGCGCCACATCCGCAGAAACTGACTTGCCCATTCCGGCTTCGGCACCTCGATCAGCGGCAGCGATATAGACATCGGCGGGGGAGAAGGAGCCGCCGTATCGGGGCCGACGGCTACAGGCGCCGATCGGACAGCAGTGTCGAGAGCGCGATCGTCAGAGAGCCCGACCGGATCGTTGAGGTGGTGGAGGCCACGGTAAAAGACAACCATGCCTGCAAAAAGCGAACCGGATATCAAAAGCATCGACCAAAGCAGCCAGCGGCGGCGGCTCCGCAATCGGGAGTTCCAGCGCCGATGGGGGATGTCGGGAGGAGGATCGACTGCTGATAACATTTTATCCACGGCGACCTCACAAGCAAAATCGGAGCGGATGCGAGTTTGAACCCAATCAACCTCGATCCCGTTTGCGACCAGCCGCTATCGGTCGGCGCGTCAGCCAATGCCCCTGCTGAGCAACGCATGTGTAAAACGGTACAGTCTGTCCGACTCACCTTCGACACTTGGAATGTGAGGTCACCTGTGTGGAGCGTCAAGCAGCCAGCTCGGCGGACGGCGCTCACCCCTCAAAATTGATGGGACGAGCGCAATGGCGGCCTCAGGACAACATCGGACAACGTCACGACAACTGCGCTGTTCCAGCATCGTGACCAAGCCCATGGATCTTCTCACACTCGGGATCGCGTACAGGGCGGACTAGTCCCCTACGGTTCGCGTATCGCGTTATCCAGCCCCCGCAGCAACGGATACAGGAAATAGGAGATCACCGTGCGCTTGCCGACCTTGATTTCCGTGGACACGGTCATGCCGGGAAGCAGCCGCACCGGCACATCTGCGGCGTTCAGCCTTGTATCGGCAAGCAGGATTCGGGCCTTGAAGAAGGGCGCTGCGGGCTGGCTGGGAGTGGCGGTCTGCTCCTGTTGGCCGGTGACGAACGTGTCCTGGCTGATGGTTCTCACCTCGCCCGTGGCGGTGCCGTATTTCTGGAAAGGATAGGCGTCGAGCTTGACACGCGCGTCCTTGCCGACGGCCACCCGGCCGATATCGCGGGTGTTGATCGAGACTTCGGCTTCGAGCGGCACGTTGATGGGCACGAGTGTGACCACCGGCTCTGCCTCCCGCACCACCGAACCGACCGATCGTTGCGCCAGATCGAGCACGATGGCGTCGGCAGGTGCGGTCAGCGCCACCATGTTGCGGCGCAGCTTCATCTTTTTCAGTTCCTCGTCGGCCATGTCACGCTGGCCGCGCAGCTCCACCAATTGCTCCATTGCGGCGCGGCGGAAATCCTCGATGAAGGCCTGGCGGTCGGCTCGGAGCTTGGCATAGGAGTGGGCGGCCTCGTCGGCCCGACCGCGGACGGCAGTCAGATCGGATTCGACGTCGAGGCGGGCGTCGCGCGAGCCGAGCAGCGTGATCAGCGAACCGCTCTGGTTGTCATAGAGCCTCTCCCGGGCGGCTTCGATCTGCGAGAGCCCATCACGCCTGTCATTGAGAACCGCCTCCTGGTTCTTGCTCGCCACGAGAGCGGCCGATTGGCCGGCGATCTGCTGATCGAAATTCTGCAGCTGCGCCACGTAGAAGGCCCGTCGCTGGCCAAAGAGCTGCGCCTGCAGAATCTGGTCGGGCGTATCTCCCGCCATCTTTGTATAGTCGTCGCCGGCAAGCTCGGCCTCGATGCGTCTCACCTGGGCGTCGAGAGCGGAGGATTTCGCCTGCTGCTGGTCGACATCGGCCTGGCTGAAGGTTGCGTCGAGGGTCGCGAGCGTCTGACCGGTATGCACGACCTCGCCGGCCTTCACCTCGATCGTGCGGATGATCGAGGTTTCGAGCGGTTGGACGACGATGGTCGGCTGGGTGGTGACGAGCTTGCCGGGCGCAATCACCACCTCGTCGATCGAGGAGACCGAGGCCCAGGTGATCGCCGCGGCAAGCAGCGCCGTCACGCAGTAGAGCGTCATGCGCGCCACCCGCGGCGGCGCGCGCTCCTCGAGCTCGACGGCATCGGACTGGAATTCGGCAATTGCCGGCGGCAGCGGCGGGCGGGCCGTCAGTGCCCTTCCCTTCTCTGGCGGGGCCTTGTCCGAGGGGCCCTTGTCTGAAGGGACCGGCAGGTTTTCGCTGGGTTTTCTGGCGTGCGCGTTCATGCGACCTGCCTCATTTGCTGGGCCCACAGGTGGCGATAGGTCATGCAGCGCGATACAAGCTGATCGTGCCGGCCGATGTCGGCGACCTTGCCCCGGTCGACGACGAGAATGGCATCGGCATCGACGAGCGTCGAAAGCCGGTGCGAGACGATGATAACGGTGCGGCCGGCGGCGATGCGGCTCAGATTCTCGCGGATGATCGCCTCGCTGTCGGGGTCGAGCGCGCTCGTCGCCTCGTCGAAAATCAACAGCTTCGGATCGGTGATCAGCGCGCGAGCGATGGCCAACCGCTGCTTCTGGCCACCGGAGAGGTTGGAGCCATTTTCCTCCAGCATCGTGTCGAAGCCGCGCGGCAGGCGCTCGATGAACTCTTCGGCGCCGGCGATGCGGGCGACCTCCATGATCTCCTCGATACTGGCATCGGGCTTGGCGGCGGCGATATTCTCGCGAACCGAGCCGCGAAACAGGAAATTATCCTGCAGCACGACGCCGATGCTGGTTCTTAAGTGCACGAGGTCGATCTCGCGGCTGTCATAGCCGTCCATGCGCACCAGTCCTTCCTGGCTCTGATAGAGCCCCTGGATGAGCCTGGTGATCGTCGTCTTGCCCGAGCCGCTCTTGCCGACCACGCCGAAGACGCAGCCCGCCGGAACGGCGAAGGAGACATTGTCGAGCGCCGGCGCACTGTCCGGGGAGTAGCGGAAGGAGACCCTGTCGAATTCGATGCGGCCCTGCAGATGCGGCCGCACACCACGCCCGCGGCCTGCCTGCTCCGGCCGCTGGTTCATGATCTCGCCGAGCATGCGCACGGAGAGCGCCACTTCCTGATATTCATGCGCCATGGTGACGATCTGGACGAGCGGGCCGGAGACCCGGCCGGCGAGCATGTTGAAGGCGACAAGCGCGCCGATGGTCATCGCGCCGCTGAAGACGTCGAGCGCGCCGAGGCCGATGATCGCGACACTCATCAGCTTCTCCAGCAGCCCGGTCATCGCCTGGGCGATGGTCGAGATCTTGTCGACCCGGAACCGCACGGAAATCGACTGCGCCGAATAGTCGTCCCACACCTTGCGCTGGCGCGGCTCCAGCGCCAGCGATTTGACGGTGCGCATGCCGTGCACGGTTTCCACCAGCAAGGCCTGGCGGTCGCCTTCCGCCTGGTAAAGCGCCTGCAACCGGCGCTGGAACGGCCCGACGAGCATCATCACCACCAGCCCGACAAGCGCTGCAAAACCCAGCACCACCAGCGTCAGCTTGACGCTGTAGAGAAGCAGGATCGGCACGAAGACAAGCAGGGAAACGCCGTCCAGAAGTGTGAGGAACAGCCGCCCGGTCAGGAATTCACGGATGCGCCCCGTCTGCTGCATGTGCTTGACGAGAACGCCGGCCGAAGCCTGCTCGAAGAGCGCGATCGGCAGGTTCAGCAGATGGCCGAAGGTGCGTGTCGCGACGCGGATATCGATCCTGTTCGTCGCGTAGAGCAGCAGATAGCGCCGCAGGAAGGTGAAGGTCGCATCGAAGACGAGTGCGATCGCAATGCCCGCCGTCAAAACCGTCAGCGTCGCATAGCTCTGATGCACCAGCACCTTGTCGATGACGAGCTGAAAGAAAATCGGCGTCGTCAGTCCAAGGCCGTAAAGCACGATGGCTGCGAGCGCGACATCGCGGAAGAAGCTGCGCTGCTTAATGATTTCGGGGACGAACCAGCGGAAGCCGAAGGGCCGGTCCTCATCGGACATGCGATAATTGCGCTTCAGCAGAACGACCGATCCGAGCCAGGCCTTGGCGAATTGCTCTTCGCTGAGCATCATCACTTCGGCACGCGACGCCAGCGGATCGAGAACGCGAATTCTCTCATCCTCACCGCTCCCGACAGCGCCGGCGATGACCACCCAGTTGCCGTTCGTCAGTTCCGCCAGCGCCGGAAAGGCCTCGCCGAGTTGAAACAGCGATCGCCAGTCGAGCGTCAGATGCCGGGCCCTGAGGCCGGCATCCTTGGCCATGCGCAGCAGCTGCCGCACGGCAACGGGATCGTTGCCGACGGCATAGTCATGCTGCAATCGCTCCGGCGCAAGATCGACGCCATGATGACGCGCGACGAGCGCCAGACAGTGCAGGTTGGTATGCAGAAAACCACTCATGGCCCACCCGAAACAATACGAGACCGAGTCAATATTCGTTCTGTCAGTTGAAGTTCGGCGAAGCGTTCGACGCGCCGGCCTGCTGGATATCGGCCGCCGCCGCCGCTGACATATCGCCGATACGACGGACCGCACCCGCCTCGACCAAGCCGCCGAGCGCCTTCTGCATCAGATCGACCGCATTGGCGAAAGCATCGACAGGCATGATGATGCGCTGGCGGAAGACCGGCTTCGGGTTGTTGTTGTCGTCACGATCGGTTGCCGAAAGCGACATCAGGTCGATGCGCACGATCGTTCCCGTAATGGTGATTTCGCCGATGCCGTCTGCGTAAAGTTCGTTGCTCATTGTTCTCTCCTCCGTTGATAATCAATACGTCTTCACTTAAGGCGCTTTACGTTCCTAATGACAATCTAACTATTTGAATGCGCAGGGATATGGCCGTGCTGCCAGGCCGGAAACGGATCGCGAATGCCGACGGCGGTCTGCGGATCGAAACCCGTCTCCTCTCCGATCAGGCAATAACCGAGAGCGGCGCGGATCGCTTCCTCGTCGAAGCCGGAACCGATGAAGACGAGCTCCTGGCGGCGGTCTCCCCAGACATCGTCCCAATGCCGGTCGATGAGCTGGCGGAACTGCGGAAAGCGCGGCCATTGTACCCGCGGCACCGAGGCCCACCAGTAGCCCCTGGTCTCGATGCGGCACTGGGTGCCGGCAATCGATAGAAGGCCGATCTCATCCGGCCTCGTCGCCAGCCAGAAATGACCCTTTGCGCGGATGAGGCCCGCCCATTTCCGGTCGAGGAAATCCTTGAGCCTCAGGGGATGGAAGGGCCGGCGGCTGCGATAAACGAAACTTCTTATGCCGTATTCTTCGGTCTCCGGCACATGATCGCCCCAGCCGAAGAGTTCCTTGTGCCAGAGCGGATGGCGGGCAGCCTTCGCCTCGCTGAAGAGGCCGGTATCCAGGATCGCGCCAAGCGGCACCTGGCCGAAGACCGCCTCGACGACCTGAGCACCCGGATTGAGCGCCGCGACGACCCGGCGAACCTCGGCAAGGTCGGCGCACGGCACGTCGCCTGCCTTGTTGATGATGACGACATCGGAAAATTCGATCTGCTCGACGAGCAGTTCCACGAGCTTGCGCTCATCATGCCCGTCACGTCTTTCGCCGCGATCGGCAAGGAAATCGGCGCTCTGGTAGTCGGTGAGGAGATTGACCGCATCGACGACGCAGACCATCGTGTCGAGACGCGCCACGTCGCAGAGGGCCGCCCCGCTCTCGTCGCGGAAAGAGAAGGTGGCGGCGACCGGAAGCGGTTCGGCAATGCCTGTGCCCTCGATCAGCAGATAGTCGAAACGGCCGGCGGCTGCGAGCCGGCGAACTTCGCTCAGGAGATCGTCGCGCAGCGTGCAGCAGATGCAGCCGTTGGTGAGCTCTACCAGCGTCTCGTCGGTGCGCGAGAGATCTGCTCCCCCCTCGCGCACGAGCTCCGCATCGATGTTGACCTCGCTCATGTCATTGACGATGACGGCAACCCGGCGGCCCTCCCGATTGCTCAGGACATGATTGAGGACAGTCGTCTTGCCGGCGCCGAGAAACCCGGCGAGAACCGTTACTGGCAATCTGTTGTCTGCACCCATCATCGAAACTCTCACTCTTTACAGCATGCCTGGCCTTGCATCCTCGCGGGTTTACGCCGCGAGCTGTGGTTTGAAGGCCACATCCACATAGTAGTTCGTGCTGTTATAGCTGGCTGTAGGGAACAACCCGCCCGCCCCATAAGCATAGACGCCGTTGCTGCCGCCGAGCGCCTTGAGATCGCCGTTCATCACGTCGCTGGCAAAGTAATTGCCGGTCGCCGAATAATTGCCGTTGGTCGAGTAGGAGACGACGTAGGTCGTATCCGCCTGGATAGCGATCTGCTGGGTGAGCTGCGCAGTCTGCCAGCCGCTGGCCGTCTCGTTGTTGAATGTGACGCTGCCGAGCAGCGTGCCCGAGGCGGTCCAGAGATAGCCGTTATGCGAGCCGGTATTATCGGCACCCTTATAAAAGCGGATGCCGGTGATCCAGCCTGACGTGTCGGCCTGGAATTTCATGCCGAGATTGACCTGCTGGTTGTCGTTGACCGAGACGACCGAGGGCGTCGCGTTGGCGGCAAAAAGATTCTGTTCCGGACCGGCGGCCCCGTTGCTGATGGTAAGCGCCACCTGAGCCGAGGCCGTGCCGCCCTTGCCGTCCGAGATCGTGTAGCTGAAGCTTGCCGATCCCGAATATCCTGCCGTCGGCGTGAAGGTCACCGTCTGGGCTTGGGCGTTCCAGGCGACCGAGCCGTTGACCGCGGCGCTGACGCCAGTGATCGTCAGCGGATCGCCATCGCCATCACTATCGTTTGCTAGGAGTGCCGAAGCCTGGATAGTGATCGGCGTGCCGGTATTGGTCGTAAAGCCGCTGTCATTGGCGGCGACCGGAACCGCATTCTGCGCGCCGCCCTGCTGATAGACCACGTCGACCCAATAATTGCTCGCATTGTAGGAAGCCGTCGGAAACAGGCTGCCCGAGCCATAGGCATAAAGGCCGTTGCCGCCGCTCGTCGTACTCGACGGCGCCGTCAGCGCACCGTTCGTGTGGTCCGTCGTGAAGTAGTTCGCCGTTGCCGAATAGAAGCCGTTCGAATGATAGCTCGCCACATAGGTGCTGCCGCCTGTCACATTGATCGGCTGTGTGAAGGAAACCGTCTGCCAGCCGCTCGCCGTCTCGTTGATGAAGGTCGCCTGGGCCAGAAGCTGGCCGCCCGCCGTCCAGAGCGAGCCGACATGCGCGCCGGTATCCTGGGCGCTCCTGTAATAGGTGAGCCCGGTGATCTGACCGCTGGCCGAAGCGATGAACTTGACGCCGAGTTCGACCGAGTTGGGGTCATTGGCGGCGGCGACCCCCGACGTATCTGCGCCGGTAAACAGGCTCGACGTCGTGCCTCCGCCGGGCGGCGTGCCGACAGTGAGGCTGACCGTCGCCGAGGCTGTTCCGCCAAACCCATCCGAGATCGAATAGGAGAAGCTTGCCGCACCCGCATAACCCGCCGTCGGGGTGAAAGTGACTGATTTGGTCTGGCTGTTGAAGGTCACCGTTCCGTTGACCGCACCATTGACGCCGGTGATGCTGAGCGGATCGCCATCGGCATCGGTGTCGTTTGCAAGCAGGCTGGCTGCGGCAATCGACAGCGCCGTGTCGGAATAAGTCGTGTAGCCATTGTCATTGGCGGCGACGGGCAGCACGTTGCTTGTCTGATTGTAGACGACATCGACCCAGTAGTTCGACGACTGGTAGCTGGAGGTCGGGAAACCGGTGCCCTCGGCAAAGACGCCGTTGCTGCCGGCAAGCGCCGTCAGCGAGCCGTTGGTATGGGCTGAGGTGAAATAGTCCGATGTCGCCACATAGGAGCCTGTCGTGTGGTAGGAGGCGACATAGGTCGTGCCGGCCGAGATATGCACCGGATTGGTGAATGTCGCTGTCTGCCAGCCGCTCACCGATCCGCTGTCGGCGAAGGTGACGGTCGCGACCAACGTGCCGTCGGCCGACCAGAGGGAGCCGGTATGGGCGCCGGTATCGCCAACCACCTTGTAGTAGCGGATGCCGGAAATCATGCCGCTGGTGGAAGCGACGAACCTCATCCCGAGTTCCAGCGACTGACCTTCGTTGAAGCTTGCGCCCGTTGGCCCTTCGCTTGATGTAAACAGCGTTTCCCCCGCGGGGCCCGGGTTCACGGTGAAGCTGACGTTGCCCTGATCCGTGCCGCCGCGCCCGTCCGACAGCGTATAGGTGAAGCTTGCAGGCCCCGAATAATTGTTGGTCGGCGTGAAGACGACGGTGCCGTTCTGCTTGTTGAGCGTTACCGTGCCGTTGACGGCATTGCCGACGGCCGAAATCGTCATCGCATCGCCATTGGCGTCCGTATCGTTTCCGACAAGTGAGGCGATCGAGATGGTGACGCTGTCGTTGCGGGTGATGGTCAGACCGGTATCGTCGGTCGTAACCGGCGCGCTGTTGGGCCCGGCATCGAAGACCACGTCGACCCAGTAGTTGGTGCCGGTGCCGGGGCTCTGGCCCGGGAATGTGCCGGCATCGTCGCCATAGGCGTAGACACCGCCGCCGTCGACGGCCTTCAGCGCGCCGCTGGCATAGGTGCTGGCGAAATAATTGTTGGTGGCGGAATAGAAACCGTCGGTGTGATAGGAGGCGACATAGGTCGTGCCGGCCGCAATCTGGATCGGACTGGAAAACATCACCGTCTGCCAGCCGGAGAGCGACTCGCCGACCGAGACACCCGTTGCCAGCAGCGTTCCGTCGGCGCTCCAGAGGCTGACGGCATGGTTGCCGATATCATGGAAGCCCTTGTAGAAGCGGATGCCTTCCACAGAGCCTGCCGTCGTCGCCTGGAAACGCAGGCCGAGCTCGACGGAATTGGGATCGATCGCCATTTCGACAGCAGGCTTGTCCGCCAAAGTCCAGAGGCCCTGCGTGCTTGGCAGGGTGACGGTGACCTGCTTGCCGGCCGATGGCGCCTCCACGTTGACGCTGTCGTCGACGGCGCGCGACAGGATCGTATAGGTGCCGCTCGCCTGCACGACCCAGTTATAGCTCCAGCTCTCGCGGCCGGTGGCCTTGAACCAGTGCTGGCCGCCATCGGTGGAGACTTCCACGCCGGCAATGATGCCGCCGCCGAAATCCTGCGCCGTGCCTGATATCGTCACATGCTGGCCTTCGAGGAAGCTTGCACCGACGATCGGCGAGCTGATCGTCGAGGTCGGCTTCAGCGTATCGGTCGACTGGGTCGCCAGGATCAGGCTTGCATCGAGCGTCGTCGGCTGGATGCCCATGTCCGCAAACATGTTGACCATCGCCTGCTGCACGTTGCGATCGGTCGACGTGGCCGGGCCCTGGTGGTTGTCACTCAGGCCCCAGGACCAGAAGACGGTGCCGGCGCCAAAGACCAGCGCGCCGCTTTCCGCCCGGTACATGGTCAGGCTATGGGTCGCCACCGCGTCGCCGACCGTCGTGCCGTAATCGCGCAGATAGGTGCTCACGGCGATGGAGGAGAGCGACAGGTTGATCAGCCCATCCGGGCGGAAGCCGTTCTCGACATCAGAATCCCATTCATAGCCGAGCAGGTTCTGCACCAGATTGTAGGTATCGCCCTCCTGCAGCTCGGCGACATCGGTGTTGCGCCAGAAGCGCAGGTTGGAATAGTCGTAGGGGATGGAGATCGTATCCTGGCGGTAGCTGTCCACTTGGAACATCGTGCCGGTCAGCGAATTTTCCGGCTCCTGACCGGCGTCGGCATAACGCGGATCGCGCCAGGTGCCGGTGCCGACATTGCTCGGATCGGTGCTCGTGCCCCAGGTCTCCTTGTAGCAGACCATGGTGCGGTAGGCCTGGCCGCTGCCGTCGATGCTGCTTTCCCAGCGGACCTTCCAGTAGCACTCGTTGCCGCTCCAGAAGGCGAGGTTGACACCGGCATCGCGGGCCGCCTCGACATTGGCGCGCTGTTCGGCCGACCAGTATTCGTCATGCCCGACGGAGAGATAGGCATCGTGGTTGAGAAGCAGCGTGCCGCTGCGCGCCGCATCGACGCCGGATATATAGGAAACATCGTAGCCGTTCTGCTCCAGCCAGGAGATGGCGGAGGATTCGACGCCGAAGACGTAATCGTGCGAGCCGCCGATCGGGCTCGTATTGGTGATGATCGGGCGGTTATAACTGACCGCCGAGGCGCGGCCGATGGCGGTCAAGCCGCAGCTGCAGTTCGGCGGCAGGTAGCCGATCATGGCGGCCGGATCGACGGGTACTTCGCCGTAGTAGAGGCTGGCGCCGCCCCAGGCATTATAGGCCTGCCAGGTCGTGTCCGACGTCTGGAAGACGATATCGCTGGTCGAGGCATCGTCGCGCACGACGAAGGGGATGATGCTGGCATCCTCGGTGCCATCCTCGCGCACCAGCTTGGCGAAGTAGACGCCGGAGACCGCTTCCGTCGGAATCTGCCAGCTGGCAGAAACAGACCAGTTGCCGCAATCGATGAGGCCGAGCGACATGTCGACGATCGGATGCGGCTGGATCTGCGCCGTGGTCAGCTGCTGCTCGATCGAGTCGACCTTGCGGGCGCCGTCGCCGCCGTAATAGCCCATGCGGTAGATATCGATGCGGTAATGGGTGGAATCGGTGGCGATCTTGAAATCGACGGTCTGGCCGATATTGGTGCTGATTTCGGTGGCAAAGCCCTGGATGGTGCCGCCGCCGTCGCCCTCCAGACCCCACTCGCTGATCGGGTTGCCCTGTTTCAGGTTTTCGAGCGCGATCTTGTTGGGCGTCGCCGCAGCCGCTGAAGCCGCCGGCGCCGCCAATGCCGTCGGGGCCGCGGCTGTCTCAGCAGAAACGTCCTGGCTCGGCTCCACCGAGATCGATGCTATCGAGGCCTGAAGGCGCAACGAAGCCGTGCCGACGCTGGTCGGCGCCGCCGTTTTCGCGCTGCCGGTATCGGCATCGCTGGTAACACCGGTAAGGGCGGGGGCGGCAGGCAGTGTCGCAGCCTCCTCGGCCGGATCCGGGCCAAGCACGGTGCGCTCAGACGTCGAGGACGGCGTTTGGAAGACCTTCGCAGCCGACGCCGTCTTCATGGGCGTGTCCTGCGCGCCGCCATCGGCCGCAGGGGCCGGCATCGCCGTCGACGATGCCGGAGACGATTGCATGTTGCCGGATGATATCAGGGCAGATGTAACCGTGCCGGTGAAGGAGGATTGGACGGTTGCGCTGCCCTGATCGGCAAAGTTCGGAGCGCCATCGGTACTCCTCGACGACACGACCGTCGCGGAGGCAAGAACTGCGCTCCAGGCAGAGGATGCACGAAAGACACTCAACGCTCCACCAAATGTACTCAGATACTCACGATTACTGACATGAATTCTCCGCATCAGCGGCGTCCCCTTCCGCATCGGCCGGCCCTTCGACCGCTGTAGCAAGACGTTCATTCTGGCACCTTTGCGAAGGGAACGTACGACAGCAATCCGGGGTATGAGGGAGGTATATCCTACGCCAATATGATGACCCTCGCCGCATACCGGCCGACAAGGTCCCAAAGTTCCCGACGGCTTCTGCCAAGTGGCTGCCCCCGGTTGAAAAGGAATTCTGGTTCGGTCCGGCTGGCCCAGCCGGTTAACGCGAGAGTCGTCCTGAGCCGCGTGCTACCAGGCCGGAAACGGATCTTCGAGGGTAGCCCAGTCGCGCGGATCGGCGCTGGCGAGGCATCCGTCCAGCGCGGCCCGCACACCCTTCTCGTCCATATCAACGCCGATAAAAACCAATTCCTGCCGACGGTCGCCCCAAGCGCTATCCCACCGGCTCTCGAGATGCTGACGAAACTGCTGATGGCTCGGCCAGTCCTGCCGGGGCACGGCTGCCCACCAGAGCCCCATGGGTTCGCAGCGCCGCTGGATCCCGGCAGCCGACATCAGCCCCACATGACGCGGGCGCGTGGCAAGCCAGAAATGGCCCTTGGCGCGCAGCACTCCCGGCCAGGGCTCGTCCAGGAATGCCCGAAACCGCGTGGGATCGAAGGGGCGCCTGGTGCGATAGACAAAGCTCGAAACCCCGTATTCCTCCGTTTCCGGAACATGCTCATCCGGGCTGTACAATTCCTTGTGCCACAGGGGATGCGCAGCCGCCTTTGCTTCATCGAAGAGGGCTGTATCGAGGACGGTTGAAAGAGAAATCTTGCCGAAATCCGTCTCCACCTGGAGTGCATCCGGGTTGAGAGACGTCACGATCTTACTCACCTCTGCGCGGACCTCTTCGGTCGCGTCCGAGATCTTGTTGATGACGACGACATCGGCAAACTCGATCTGATCCACCAGCAGGTCGATGAGTGTGCGCCGGTCCTCACCGTCGCGCTGCAGGCCGCGGTCGGCAAGCAGATCGGTACTGCTGTAGTCTGCCAACAGGTTTGCAGCGTCGACCACGGTGACCATTGTGTCGAGCCTGGCGAAATCGGCGAGCGACACGCCGTTCTCGTCGCGGAAGGAAAAGGTTGCCGCAATGGGGCGTGGCTCGGCAATGCCGGTACCTTCGATCAACAGATAGTCGTATCGCTGCTCTTCGGCCAGCCGTCGTACTTCCGTCAGGAGGTCGTTGCGCAGGGTGCAGCATATGCAGCCGTTGCTGAGTTCTATCAATGTCTCCGTCGTATGCGACAGGTTGCAGCCGCCGTCTCGAATGAGACTGGCGTCTATGTTCACTTCGCTCATATCGTTGACGATGACGGCGACCCGCAGGCCCTGACGGTTATTCAGGACGTGGCTGAGGAGCGTCGTCTTGCCGGCGCCGAGGAAACCGGCCAGCACGGTTACCGGCAGCCGCTCGATCCTGTTCATCGGCATTCCTTGAGGGCGGTCGGTCGGAGCGCCCTTCGCCGTGGCCAGCATGTGCGTCGTATCAGCCTCATTCGAAAACCGGTCCATAGCCTTTGCTTCATCCGGCGAGCTGCGGGCGGAAGACCACGTCGGCATAGTAATTCGCAGAATCGTAGGAGTTGGTCGGGAAGAGACCTGTGGTGGCGGATCCGCCATACGCATAGACACCGTTGCCGCCGGCGACCGCGCTTGATTGGGCCGTCAAAGGACCGTTGGTGACGGCACTGGCGAAGAAGGCGTCAGTCGCCACGTAAGCGCCGGTCGTGTGATAAGACGCGATATAGTTGGTATTGGCGGCGATGGTGACCGGTGTTGTGAAGTTGACCGTCTGCCAGCCGCTGCCGGTGGTGCCGGCGAAGGTGGCGGTGGCGAGCTTAGTGCCCGTCGTGGTCCACAG